>NZ_JAWIRR010000004.1:78152-168147 GCF_036320065.1 Stenotrophomonas sp. SMYL8 | reverse complement strand
TCTCCCCCCTCTCCCACCTTCCCGCCCGCCCCCCCCCCCCCCACCCCCCCCCCCCCCCCCCCCCCCCCCCCCCCTCGACTCTACTCAATGTCCGCCCTAGATCCACGCCACGCGTGGATACCGCTCTTCTGTAGCGCCGAGCCATGATCGACTTGCGCGAGAAGCGCGTTGGTTCCCTGCAAAGAGCAGTCGAGCATGTCTCCACGCTACATGGCCTTCTTCGCGCGCAACCTCGCCAAGGCCAGATACATCGCCGGGGTCGTGTACAGCGTCAACCACTGGCTGACCAGCAAGCCGCCGACAATCGCAATGCCCAGCGGTTGCCGCAGCTCCCAGCCTTCGCCGTTGGCCAGCATCAGCGGCAGCGTGCCCAGCAGCGCTGCCAGCGAGGTCATCAGGATCGGCCGCAGGCGCAACCGTGCGGCTTCCATCACTGAATCCTGCGCGCTCAGCCCGCGCCGCTCGCCGGCCAGCGCGAAGTCCACCAGCAGGATGGTGTTCTTCATCACCACACCGACCAGCAGGAACAGGCCGAGCAGGGCGATCAGGTTCAGTTCGTTGCCGAACAGCCACAGCGCCAGCAGCGCGCCGACACCGGCCGAAGGCAGGGTGGACAGGATCACCAGCGGCTGCAGGAAGCTCTCGTAGAGGATGCCCAGCACCAGGTAGACCGCCAGCGTGGCGCCCAGCACCAGCCATAGCTGGCGCGCGCGCAGCTGATCCAGGCCGCCGGCTTCACCGGACAGTTTTCCCTGGACCGAACGTGGCAGCATCAGTTTCGACATCGCACCATCGATCGCCTGCGTGGCCTGTTCCAATCCTACGCCCGGTGCCAGTGCGAACTCGATCCAGATCGAGGCGAACTGCTCGCTGTGGTACACCCGGTCCGGTGCCATGCCATAGCGCCAGCTGGCGATGCTCGACAGCGGAATGCGCTGGCCGTTGCCATCGATCACCTGCAGGCGTGACAGCGTGCCCGGGTCCTGGGTGTGCTTCGGGTCCAGCTCCATCACCACGCGGTACTGGTTGAGGCTGTCGTACAGCGTGGCGACCTGGCGCTGGCTGAAGGAGTTGTTGAGCATGTTGGCCACCGTGCGCAGGTCGACGCCGTGGCGCGCGGCTGCTTCGCGGTCGATATCCAGCACCACCTGGCGCATGCCCGCTTCACCCTGTGCTTCCACGTCCACCAATTCGGGCAGGCCACGCAGCGCGGCCGCCACCTTCGGCGCCCATTCGCGCAGTGGTGCTGTATCGGCCGACAGCAGCTGGAACTCGTACTTGCCGCTGCTGCCGGCGCCCTCCAGGCGGATGTCCTGGTCGACCCACAGATAGAGATTGCCGCCGGGCAGCTTGGGCAGCCGCGCGCGCAGGCGGTCGATCACTTGTTGGCTGGACACCTTGCGCTCGGCCAGCGGCTTCATCTTGATCATGATGAAGGCGTTGTTGACCCCGTTGCTGCCACCGATGTAGCCGATGATGTCCTCGATGGCCGGATCGGACAGCAACAGCTTCCTGTACGCATCGATCTTCGGTTGCATGGCCTGGAAGGACAGGCCGTCATCGCCGCGCGCGAAGCCACGCAGCTGCGCGGTGTCCTGCTTGGGCACGATGCCCTTGGGCACCTGTTGGAACAACCAGGCGTTGAGGGCGATCACGGCCACGAACGCCAGCAGCGGCCAGCGCAACCGGCGCAGGCTGGCCTGCAGGGTGCGCAGGTAGGCGCCGCGCAGGCGCTCGAACAGTGCGTTGCTGCCGCGCTGCCAACGCGAGGGTTGCTGTGCGGCATCCACGAACAATCGTGCGCACAGCATCGGCACCAGGCTCAGCGCGACCAGCACAGAGACCGTCATGGCCGCCACCAGGGTCAACGAGAATTCGCGAAACAGGCGTTCGACGAAGTCGTCCAGGAACAGGATGGAGACGAACACCACGGCCAGTGCAACGTTCATCGACAGCAGCGTGGCACCCACTTCCGATGCACCCCGTACTGCCGCCTGCCAGCGGTCGGCGCCCAGTTCGCGATGGCGGGCGATGTTCTCCAGCACGACGATGGCATCGTCCACCACCAGCACGGCGGCGACAATCAACGCCATCAGCGAGAGCGTGTTGAGCGAGAAGCCCATCAGCGCGATCAGCGCCAGCGTGCCGAACAGCACCACCGGAATCGTCACGCTGGGCACCAGCGCTGCATGCCAGTGGCCGAGGAAGCCGAGCACCACCAGCACCACCAGCACGATCGCCAGCACCAGCGTGAGCTCTGCTTCGTGCAGGGTGGCGCGGATCACCGGCGAGCGGTCCATCACCAGCCGCATGTCCACGCCGGAGGGCAACAGCGCATGCAGTTGCGGTAGCTGCGCCTGGATGGCATCAACGGTGGCGATGATGTTGGCGCCGGGTTGGCGGCTGACGATCAGCAGCACGGCCGGGCGTTCGTTGTGGAAGCCGCTGGCATAGCGGTCTTCCACGCCATCGGCAACGGCGGCGACGTCACCCAGCCGCAGCGTGCGGTCGTCGCTGACCTTCAGAGCCAGTTCGCGGTACTGCGCGGCCTGGCGCAACTGCAGCGGCGCTTCCAGTTGCCACTGCTGGCGGTCATCGCCCACCGCGCCCAACGGGCGCACCGCATTGGCACGGGCGATGACCTGGGCCACGTCTTCCAGCGCCAGCCCGGCGTGGTTCAGTGCGTTTGGATCCAGCGAGACACGCACCGCCGGCAAGGCACTGCCGCCCACCTGCACTTCGCCCACACCTGGTACCTGCGACAGCTTCTGTGCCAGCACGGTGGAGGCCAGGTCATACAGCTGGCCTGGCGAACGCGTGTCTGAAGTCAATGCCAGTGCCAGAATCGGTGCCTGCGAAGGATTCACCTTGCGGTACTGCGGCATGCCCGGCATGCCACTGGGCAGCTGGCCGCGTGCGAGGTTGATCGCGGCCTGCACTTCACGTGCGGCCTCATCGATATCACGGCCGAGCACGAACTTCAGTTCGATCTGGGTCTGGCCCTGGGTGCTGGCCGAATCGATGCGCGAGATGCCGGGCAGGCTGCCCAGCGCACGCTCCAACGGCGTGGCCACGGTGGCGGCCATTGATTCGGGCGAGGCGCCGGGCAGGCTGGCGCTGACTTCGATGGCCGGGTAATCGACCTGTGGCAGCGGCGCCACCGGCAACAGGCGCAATGCCAGCAGGCCGGCCAGCACCAGCGCCACCGCCAGCAGGATCGTCGCTACCGGGCGCTGCACGCAGGCCTGCGCCAGGCGCGCGATGGGGGTCACGCGCTCGCCTCGTCAACGGCCACCGGGGACGTCGCACGGCCACGCTGCAGGCGATCAAAGGCCAGGTAGATCACCGGCGTGGTGAACAGGGTCAGTACCTGGCTGACCAGCAGCCCCCCCACCATCACCCAGCCCAGTGGCTGCCGCAGCTCGGCGCCGGAACCGCTGGCCAGCATCAGCGGCACTGCGCCGAACAGCGCAGCCAGCGTGGTCATCAGGATCGGCCGGAAGCGCAGCAGCGCGGCCTGATGGATCGCCTCGCGCGGTGACATGCCGCGTGTGCGCTGCGCGTCCAGCGCGAAGTCGATCATCATGATCGCGTTCTTCTTCACCAGGCCGATCAGCAGCACGATGCCGATCACCGCGATCAGGTCCAGGCTGCGTCCGCTTACCCACAGTGCCGCCAACGCACCGACGGTGGCCGAGGGCAGGGTGGAGAGGATGGTGATGGGGTGGATGAAGCTCTCGTAAAGCACGCCCAGCACGATGTACATCACCACCACCGCGGCCAGGATCAGCCACAGTGTGGACGACAGCGAGCTGCTGAAGGCCGCTGCGGCACCCTGCAGGCGAAGTTCGATGCTCTGCGGCAGGTTCACCTGTGCGCGCGCGGCGTGCACAGCCTCCACCGCTTCGCCCAGTGATGCGCCCGGGGCAAGGTTGAACGACAGCGTGGCCGCCGGGAACTGGCCCACGTGATTGCGCAGCAGTGCGGACGGACCCACCTCTACACGCGCTACCGAACCCAGCGGTACGGTCTGTCCGGCGCTGTTGCGCACGCGCAGGCCGGTGATGGCTTCCGGTCCCGGCTGGCGCGCCGGATCGTCCTCCAGCACCACCCGGTACTGGCTGGCCTGGGTGAAGATGGTCGAAATCTGGCGCTGCCCATAGGCGTCGTACAGCGCATCGGCTACTGCTTCCACGCTTACGCCCAGGCGCGCCGCCGCATCGCGGTCGATCGCTACGCGTGCCTGCCGACCCTGAATCTGCAGATCGCTGGCGACATCGCGCAGTGCCGGTTGCTGGCGTAGCGCCTGCAGCAGCTTCGGGGTCCAGCGTTCCAGTGTTTCGAGATCCGGCGTGGTCAGGGTGAACTGGTACTGGGTGCGGCTGATGCGGTCTTCGATGCCCAGCTCCTGCACCGGCTGCAGGTACAGGGTGATGCCGGGGATCCTCGACACGCGCTGTTGCAGGCGCGCCATCACCACGGCGGCGCCGTCGCGGTCGCCGTGCGGTTTCAACTCGATCAGCAGGCGGCCGGTATTGAGCGTGGCGTTGTTGCCGTCCACGCCGATGTAGGACGAGACGCTGGCCACCGCCTCGTCGGCTTCGATGGCCGCCGCCAGCGCCTGCTGGCGCTCGCGCATGGCCTGGAACGAGATCGCCTGCGGCGCTTCGCTGATGCCCTGCACCAGGCCGGCATCCTGCACCGGGAAGAAACCCTTGGGCACGGCGAAGTACAGCGCCACGGTCAGTGCGAGGGTGGCAACGGTGGCCAGCAACATCAGCGGCTGGCGCTGCAGCACCCAGCGCAGCTGGCGGTCGTAGAGGCCGATGACGCGGTCGAAGACATCGGGCGCATGTGCAGTCTTCGCGTGCGGCTTCAGGAACCGCGCGCACAGCATCGGCGTCAGCGTCAGCGAGACCACCAGCGAAATGCCGATGGCTACAGCCAGTGTCACTGCGAACTCATGGAACAGTGCACCCACCAGGTCGGCCATGAACAGCAGCGGGATCAGCACCGCGATCAGCGAAACAGTCAGCGACACCAGGGTGAAGCCGATCTCGGTTGCGCCTTTCAGCGCTGCATCGCGGGGGCTTTCACCTTCCTCCAAATGGCGGGCGATGTTCTCCAGCATCACGATGGCGTCGTCCACCACGAAGCCGGTGGCGATGGTCAGCGCCATCAGGGTGAGGTTGTTGAGCGAATAGCCGGCCAGCAGCATCACCGCGAAGGTGCCGATGAGCGACAGCGGCACCGCGACGCTGGGAATGAGCGTGGCCGGCAGATTGCGCAGGAACACCCAGGTGACCAGCACCACCAGGCCGATGGCCAGTACCAGTTCTTTCTGCACGCCGCGCACCGACGCGCGGATCGATTCGGTGCGGTCGCTCAGTACATTCATCTGCACGCCGGCGGGCAGCGTGGCCTGCAGCTGCGGCAGCAGCGTACGCACCTGCTCGACCACGGCGATCACGTTGGCGCCGGGCTGGCGCTGGATGTTCACCAGCACTGCCGGCGTGGTACCGCTCCACGCAGCCAACTGGCGGTTCTCGGCGCCATCGGTAATGGTGGCTACATCGCCCAGCCGCAGCGGCGCGCCGTCGCGCCAGGCCAGTACCAGGGCGCGGTACTCATCCACGCTGCGCATCTGATCGTTGGCATCGAGCATCACCGCGCGGATCGGGCCATCGAAGCTGCCCTTGGGCAGGTTGACGTTGGCGGCGGCGATGGCGGTGCGGATGTGGTCCATGCCCAGGTTGTTGGCGGCCAGCGCCGCTGGATTGACCTGGATGCGCACCGCCGGGCGCTGGCCCCCGGCCAGGCTGACCAGGCCGACGCCGGGCAACTGCGCCAGGCGCTGGGCGATGCGCGTATCCACCAGATCGTGCACCTGCGGCAGCGACAGGCCTTGCGAGGTCACCGCCAAGGTCAGGATGGGGGTGTCGGCCGGGTTGACCTTGCGGTACACCGGCGGCACCGGCAGGTCCCCGGGCAGGAAGCTGCCCGCCGCGTTGATGGCGGCCTGCACGTCCTGCTCGGCCACACCCAGCGACACCTCCAGCCCGAACTGCAGGGTAATGACCGAGGCGCCACCGGAACTGGTCGACGACAGTTGTTTCAGGCCGGGAATCTGCCCGAGCTGGCGCTCCAGCGGTGCCGTGATGGTGCGTGTGGTCAGTTCCGGGCTGGCGCCGGGGTACAACGTGGTGATCTGGATGATCGGGTAATCGACCTGCGGCAGTGCCGCTACTGGCAGCAGGCGATAGGCCAGTACGCCGGACAGCAGCAGCGCCACCATCAGGAGTGTCGTTGCAACCGGGCGCAGGATGAACGGGCGCGAGAGGTTCATGCGCCGGCCCTGGTCGCGGCCTCCTCGGTGATGATCTCCACCGCCGTGCCGTCCTCCAGCCCGTCGATGCCTTCGATCACCACCTTGTCCCCTGCGGCCAGCCCGGAGCGCACGGCCACGCGTCCATCATCGGCCGGACCGAGCACCACGGTGCGGCGCTGTGCCTTGCTGTCCTTGTCGACGATATGCACGTAGTTGCCCTGGCTGCCGAACTGCACGGCGGCATCGGGAATCAGCAGCGCGGGCTGCTTGCCCAGCTGCAGGCGGACGTTGACGAACTGGTTGGGGAACAGCGCCAGATCGTGGTTGTCGAAGTGCGCACGCAGTTTCAACGTGCCGGTGGTGGTATCGATGCGGTTGTCGACGCTGGACAGCGAGCCGCGGGCCAGCTGCCGGCGTTCTTCGCGGTCCCAGGTTTCCACCGCCAGTGCCGGTTGCGCCTGCACGGCATCGAGCAGCGCAGGCAGCTCGGGTTCGGGCACGGTGAACAGCACGCTGATCGGCGCGGTCTGCGCCAGCGTCACCAGGCCTTCGGCATCGCTGGCGCGCACCAGGTTGCCCACGTCCAACCGGCGCAGCCCGACGCGGCCACTGACCGGCGCGGTGATGCGGGTGTACTGCAGCTGCAGGCGCGCTTCATCAACGGACGCCTGATCGCTGAGGCGGCGGCCCTGCAGCTGGCGCACCTTGCTCTGCTGGTCGCTCAGTTCCTGCCCGGACACGTAGTTCTGCTTCTGCAGTTCGCGGTAGCGCTGCAGCTGGCGCTCGGCGTTTTCCAGCTCGGCCAGATTCTGCTGCTGGGTACCCTGCGCCTGTGCCAGCTTCACTTCATACGGGCGCGGGTCGATCTGCGCCAGCAGATCGCCGGCCTTCACCTGCTGGCCTTCCTGGAAATGCAGCCGTAGCAGTTCGCCATCCACGCGGCTGCGTACCACCACGCTGTGCAGCGGGGTGACCGTACCGACCGCCTTCAGGCGCAGCACCAGCGGCTCGGCGCTGGCGCGTGCCACGCGTACCGGCACCGTCTTGCCCGGCGCATCGTCGCTGCTGCCGGCGCCGTTCCGGGGCCACAGCCACCACGCCAGAACGGCGACGAGGGCGATGGCCAGCACCGCCCACAACAGGCGGGCACGACGGAAGCGGGAATTTTCGGCGACAGACATGGGGCATCCTGCGCCCTGCGCGCGCAGGGACATGCGGGCCCGTCGGCGCGTTCACGGCACCACGGGCAGCGGGGAGGGAGTTGTCTGGCGGGGCCGCGGGCGCGGCGTGGCTGGATGCCGTCGCGGCAGCGACGGGGTGACAATGGTAGCCAATCACCCCGGCCAATGCCGCATGACCATGGTCATGCAACGCATTCGGTAGTGCCGGCCGCTGGCCGGCAACCTGCCGGAATCTGCGGGGGGGTTGCGGGTTTGGGGGCCGCTGGCCGGCAACCTGCCGGAATCTGCGGGCGTGTGCCGTGTTGCCGGCCAGCGGCCGGCACTACCGTCAAACAATCAATGCACTTCGTCGTGGTACACGAACTTCGGCATTTCCCAGCGGTAGTGGATCGCCAGCAGGCGCAGCGCGAAGCCGCCGCCGAGGCAGCACAGGATCGCGGTGGCGTCGGCCACGCCCCAGTGCAGCAGCAACAGGTAGGCCGCGCCGGTCAGCAGCGCGATGATCGCGTACAGCTCCTTCTGGAAGATCAGCGGCACCTCGTTGCAGAGAATGTCGCGCAGCACGCCGCCGAAGGCGCCGGTCAGCATGCCGGCGATCAGCACGATCGGCATGGCATGGCCGGCCTCGCGCGCGATCGAACATCCGATCAGGGTGAAGGCGATCAGGCCCAGGCCATCGAGCACCAGGAAGGTGCGGCGGAAGTGGTGCATCCAGCGCGCCACCCAGGTGGCGATCAGCGCCGCGCACACGGTGAAGCCCAGGTACTCGGGATGCTTCACCCAGCCCAGCGGGTAGTGGCCGAGCAGGATGTCGCGCAGCGAACCGCCCCCGAGGGCGGTGACGCAGGCGATCATGACCACCCCGAACAGGTCCATGCGGCGACGGCCGGCGGACAGCGCGCCGGTCATCGCTTCGGCGGAAATGGCGATCAGGTAGATGATGGACAGCAGCATGGGACAGGCTCCGGGCGCGGTGGGGCCGGCCATGCGCGACTACCGCCACTGCCTGCGCAATGACGGGATGACGATGACCGGTGCCGCTCCCGCTGTCCTTTTGCCTGAGAGTTCAGCGGCGTTGGCCGCGTGCCCCTTCGGCGGATCGTCCCGGGCGTGCCCGGTGACCTCTCTCCAGCTCGGCGAGTCGAATGCATGGTTGGTGGGATTCCAGCCCACCGGCCTGAGCGATCATGGGAGCCTGCGCCTTCGGCGGGCGCCAGCGCGGCGCCTCTCTCCTGCATTCGGGCGCCAGTATATCCGCTGCAGTGCAGCACGGCATAATCCGGGCATGGCCCCGTCCCTCCGCCCGTGGTTCCTGTACCTGCTCGAATGCCGGGATGGCAGCTATTACGCCGGCATCAGCACCGACGTGGACGCGCGCTTCGCCGCCCACCAGGCCGGCAAGGGCGCCCGCTATACCCGCGCCCGGCCGCCGCTGCGCGTGCTGGCCGTGCGCGAGTACCCGGACCGGGCCGCCGCCTCGCGGGCCGAGTGGCAGCTCAAGCAGCAGCCGCGCGAACGCAAGCTGGCCTGGCTGCAGGCGCCGGTCCTGTAGATCCACGCCATGCGTGGATGGTGTGCTGGGCCATGCCATCATCGCCACATCCATCGACACAGGAAGCGGTCCGATGAAATCCTGCTGGATGCTGATGTTGACGTTCTGTATCACCCTGTCGGCCTGCGCCCAGACTCCGCCACCGCTGCAGCACGGGCAGATCGGCAGCGCCGCCGAACTGGCCGCACAGCGCGGCCCGGACACGCCCGAGCCCATCCACCTGCGCCGCGACCAGGTGCCGCCCGATCTGGTCGACCTGATCCCGCTGGCCGAAAAATGGGGCATCGGCGATGACCTGCTGCGCGATGAGATGCAGGAACATGCCACCGACGCGGAAAAGCGCGCGATAGCTGATGCGCTGAAGCATCGGCATGCGCGCATCTCCGCCTGGCTCGACAGTTTCCCGCAGGGCCAGCCGATGACCGACGAAGCGGCCGCGTTCCTGTACATGCAGCTGAGCGTCGACGAAATGGGCCTGATGCAGTAGATCCACGCCATGCGTGGATGCGGCTTGCCCATGCCATGATCGCCCCGCGCCCAGAGCTGGAGACCCGGATGTCCACGATTGCCCTGCTGTTCGCTCTTTCCGCAGCAACGAGCCCTGCCGCCGACCCGGCCACCATCGCGGCCATCGAAGCCACCTGCCACGATTACGTCGACGGCCAGCTGGAGGCCGACCCGCAGCGCGTCGCCCGCTCCCTGCACCCGGACCTGGCCAAGCGCGCGGTGCTCGGCGATACACCCGACGAACGCCTGGGCCTGCGCCGCATGTCGAAGGAAGAGCTGGTCGCGTTGACGAAGCAGGGCGCGCTGAAGACCCCGAAGGATCAATGGGACCGCCGCTGCACGGTGCTGGACGTGACCGGCAACGCCGCCTCGGTGCGGCTGGAAACCCCGTGGTTCGTCGACTACTTCCACATGGGCCGCTTCGACCAGCGCTGGGTCATCGTCAACGCACTGTGGTACGCGAAACCAAAGGCGCAGTGAGCGATGGGTGCGGCGGGGAAAGCGTGGCTGTCAGTCATCGTGGTGGTCGCCGGCATCGCACTGCTGCCTGGCCTGTTGTACCTGCTCGGACTGGCGCTGGTGGAAGGCCGGCCGAAGCCGGCGGACCGCGTGCCCAGTGGTGTGGCTGCGTGCAGTAGTGAACCACGGGCGGGATACCAGCCGATGAACCCCTGGCGCTTCGCCGCGCAGTTCTTCGACAAGGACGTGATGCAGAAGAAGGTGCCTGAAGTGGAGCGGGAGGCTTACTGGATTGCCCGACGCCACCTGTGGCGGCAGCCTCGGCACTGCATGCCGCGCTGGCATCTGAGCAGCACCGCATTGACGATCTGGATCACCCGGCATTGGAGTGCCGCACAGATTGCCGACACCGCGAGGAAGGAGGATTTCTGCCGCACCTGGTCGAAACGGCGGGTGCCAGGTGGCCCGATGAACCGGTAGATCCACGCCATGCGTGGATGGTGTTGACGGGGTCAGAGCCCTTTCCTGCGGAAAGGGATCCGACCGCGCAGCAGCCGGCCAGCGGCCGGCACTACCGTCGGGGTCGCCGGTCTTCCTGATCATCACCGAAGATGATGCGCGCGCTGCGCTGGTAGCTCCAGTACGCCACGGCCCAGTTCAGCAGCACCACGATGCGGTTGCGGAAGCCGATCAGGAAGAACACGTGTGCGGCCAGCCAGAACCACCAGGCGAGGACGCCCGAGAGTTGCAGCCTGCCCAGGTGCACGATGGCGGCCATGCGGCCGATGGTGGCCAGGTTGCCGAAGTCGGCGTACTTGAACGGCCCCGGTGCTGCCTTGCCATGCAGACGCGCGCGGATCACCTCGGCCACGTACTTGCCCATCTGCTTGGCGGCGGGCGCGACGCCGGGCACCGGCTTGCCATTGGCCTGGTTCAGTGCGGCCAGGTCACCGGCCACGAACAGCTCGGGGTGCCCAGGCAGGGTGAGGTCGGGTTGCACCTGCACGCGTCCAGCGCGGTCCAGTGGCACCTCCAGCGTGCGCGCCAGCGGTGAAGCGGCCACGCCGGCGGCCCACACCACGGTGCGGGCCGGTACGAACTGATCGCCGAGCTTGAAACCCTGGCTGTCGATGTCGCTCACCGGGGTACCGGTCAGCACCTCCACACCCAGTTTTTCCAGTTGCCGCCGTGCCTTCAGCGAAAGCACTTCCGGGAACGAAGACAACACGCGCGGGCCGGCTTCGACCAGCCGCACCTTGGCGCTGGCCGGATCGATATGGCGGAACTCGTTGCGCAGCGTATGCCGCGCGATTTCGGCCAAGGTACCGGCCAGTTCAACACCGGTGGGGCCGCCGCCGACCACGGCAAAGCTCAACCACGCCGCTTTCTTCGCCGGGTCCGGCTCGGCCTCGGCGCGCTCGAACGCCAGCAGCAGCTTGCGGCGCAGTGCGATGGCATCGTCCAGCGTCTTCAGCCCGGGCGCATCATCGGCCCATTGGTCGTTGCCGAAGTAGGCGTGGGTGGCGCCGGTAGCCAGCAGCAGGCTGTCGTAGTCCAGCGTGCTGCCATCGGCCATGCGGATCTGCCGGGCCTGCTTGTCGATGGTCACCACTTCGCCGAGGCGGACTTCCACATTGCGCTGGTGGCCGAGGATGTGGCGCAGCGGCGCGGCGATGTCCGGTGCGGACAGGCCGGCGGTGGCCACCTGGTACAGCAGTGGCTGGAACAGATGGTGGTTGCGGCGGTCGACCAGGGTGATGCGTATGCGCTCGCGGGCCAGGGCACGGGTGGCCCAGAGACCGGCAAAACCGCCGCCGACAACAACCAGGTGGGGAACGCGCTCGCGACTCATCGACTCACTCCAGTGGGGGCATTGGGGGAAGCGCCTGGCATCTTCGCACGATGGCGCCCTGTCACGTCAGCGCCCGCGTGGATCGGCGATACTCGGGTTCAGGCAACCGCCCGCGAGGAGTCCATGAGCGAACCGGAAAAGCGCATCGCCCTGTTGATCGACGCCGACAACGCGCCGGCCTCGAAGATCGACGAGGTCCTGGCCGAAGTCGCCCGCTACGGCGTGGCCAACGTGCGCCGCGCCTATGGCAACTGGAAGAGCCCGCGGTTGAAGGGTTGGGAGGCCGTGCTGCACGAATATGCGATCCGCCCGATCCAGCAGTTCGCCTACAGCAAGGGCAAGAATGCCTCGGACATGGCGATGGTGATCGATGCCATGGACCTGCTGTACGCGCGCAATCTCGATGGCTTCGCCATCGTGTCCAGCGATGCCGATTTCACCCCGATGGTGATGCGCCTGCTGACCGATGGCGTGAAGGTGTATGGCTTCGGCGAGAAGAAAACCCCGGAGCCGTTCGTCAACGCCTGCTCGAAGTTCACCTATCTGGAAGCGCTGGGCCAGACCCATGCCAGCGTGCCGGATACCGAACAGGCGTCCAGCGAACAGGCATCGAACGAGCCTGTTGCCAACGACGATGCCCGGCCACGCAAGAGCGGTGCGGAAATGCGCAGCGATACGCGGCTGGTGAAGATGCTGCGCCGTGCGGTGTCCTCGGCCGAGGGCGAGGATGGCTGGTCGCACCTTGGCCCGGTCGGCAGCCAGATCGGCAACCAGGCCTCGTTCGACCCGCGCAACTACGGCTATGGCAAGCTCAGCGATCTGCTGGCAGCGATCGGCCTGTTCGAGCTTAAGAAGGATGGCAAGTCCTCCTACGTGCGCGCGCTGCCAAAAAAGAACCGGTAATGCCGGCCGCTGGCCGGAAAGGAACCGGTAGTGCCGGCCGCTGGCCGGCAAGCCCCAGATGCCAGATCCCGCATCCGGCACGCACATCTCCACTCCGATCAGGCGTATCGTTGCCGCTCGCATTGCCAGCAAGGAAAAACCCGCATGTTGAAGATCTGGGGCCGCCGCAATTCCAGCAACGTCCGCAAGGTGCTGTGGTGCGCCGAGGAAATCGGCCTGCCGTACGAATCCATCGAGGTTGGTGGCAGCCATGGCGGCACGCAGACGCCGGAGTACCTGGCGATGAATCCCAACAGCCTGGTGCCGGTGATCGAAGACCATGGCCTGCCGCTGTGGGAATCGAATGCCATCGTGCGCTATCTGAGTGCGCGCTACGCGCTGGGCACGCTGTACGCCGAAGACCCGATGAAACGTGCCCAGGCCGAGAAGTGGATGGACTGGAGCACCTCGCGGATGGCGCCGCTGTACACCGACCTGATCTGGGGCATCATGCGCACCGCCCCAGCTGACCGCGACGAAGCGCGCATCAATGCCGCCATCGTGCGTGCCGGTGACTACCTGGCGATGGCCGATGCCACGTTGTCCAGACAGCCGTGGCTGTCGGGCGAGACGTTCGCGATGGGTGACATCCCGCTGGGCTCGCTGATCTATGCCTGGTTCGAACTGCCCATCCAGCGCCCGGAACTGCCGCACCTGGCCGACTGGTACGCCCGCCTGCGCGAGCGGCCGGCCTACCAGCGCGGCGTGATGTCGCCGCTGACCTGAGGGGTAGCGCCGGGCCATGCCCGGCGAGCGTGGTATGCGGAGGACCGCCGGGCATGGCCCGGTCGCGCCGGGCCCGCCCCGGCGCGCGGTGTGGGCGCCCCCCCGCGGGGCCGGCCCCGCCGCTACCGTTCGTCTGCCTCAATACAGATCCGTCGGGTCCATACGGACCGACGGTAGAGTCGAGCTTGCTCGACTGTTTCTGGCGCACGGCAGTCGAGCAAGCTCGACTTTACGCAGCATTGGGCAGCGCCCTCAATACAGATCCGTCGGATCCACATCCAGGGACCAGCGCACCTTGCGTGCTTCCGGCAGCGCGTACAGCTGCGGTACCAACTGCCCGAGCACGCCGTGCAATGGCGGCCGCTGCAGGGCAGACAGCAACAGCTGGGTGCGCTGGTAGCCGGCACGCCGCGGCATTGGCGCCGGCATCGGCCCGTAGGCCTCGACCACATTCTGTTCCCCCAGCAGTTGCCGCGCCGCCAGCAGGAACGCATTGGCATGCTCGACCTGCTGTGCCTCGGCGCGCATCAGTGCCAGATGCGCGAACGGCGGGAATCCGGCGGCCTGGCGCTGGTTCAACTCGGCCTGCGCGAACGGGTGGTAGCCACCGCTCACCAGGGTTTCCAGCAGCGGATGCCCGGGGTGATGGGTCTGCAGCCAGACCTCGCCGGGATCGCGTGCACGGCCGGCGCGGCCAGCGACCTGGATCAGCTGCTGTGCCAGTTTTTCACTGGCGCGGAAGTCCGCGGAGAACAAACCTTCGTCGATGCCCACCACCACCACCAGTGTCAGCTTCGGCAGGTCGTGGCCCTTGGCCAGGATCTGCGTGCCGACCAGGATGCCGGGTTGGTCACCCAGTTTCGCCAGCTGCTGTTCCAGTGCGTCGCGTCGTGAGGTGGTGCCGCGGTCGATGCGCACCACCGGAAAATCGGCGAAGGCGGCGGTGAGGTGCTCTTCCAGGCGTTCGGTACCGATGCCCTGTGGCTGCAGCGCCAGGCTGCCGCAGGCCGGGCATGCCAGCGGCGCCGGTTGCCGCGCACCGCAGTGGTGGCATTGCAGGCGACGGCCGCCACCATGCACGGTCATCGGTGCATCGCAGCGGTTGCAGGGCGCGGTCCAGCCGCAGTCATGGCACAGCAGCACCGGTGCGTAGCCACGGCGGTTCTTGAACACCAGCACCTGCTGGCCCCGCTGCAGGTGCTCGCCGATGCCGGCCAGAACATCGGCCGAGAGGCCATCGTGCAATGGCCGTTTGCGCACATCAAGGATGCGCACGCGCGGTGGTCGTGCATCGCCGGCACGCTGCTTCAGGCGCAGGTGGGTGTAGCGCCCGGCATAGGCGTTGTGCAGGGTTTCCAGCGAGGGCGTGGCACTGCCGAGCAGCACGGGAATGCCGAGCGCCTTGGCGCGCACCAGGGCGAAATCGCGCGCGTGGTAGCGGATGCCGTCCTGCTGCTTGTAGCTGCCGTCATGTTCCTCGTCGATGATTAGCAGACCGGCCTGCGGCAGCGGCGTGAACACTGCCGAGCGGGTGCCGACAATGACCCGTGCTTCACCACGTGAGGCGGCTGCCCAGACGCGAGCGCGCTCGTTATCGTTCAAGCCCGAATGCAGCGCATGCACGGCGATGCCGAGGCGGCCGCGGAAGCGTGCCAGGGTCTGCGGAGTCAGGCCGATTTCCGGCACCAGCACCAGCGCCTGCCTGCCCTGTGCCAGGCAATGGATGATCGCCTGCAGGTAGACCTCGGTCTTGCCGCTGCCGGTCACGCCATCCAGCAGGAAAGGCTGGAAGCCGTCGGCGGCGTTGATCGCAGTCACGGCCTCGGCCTGGTCCGGGTTGAGCGTGGGCCCGGGCAGCGGCTGCGCATGCTGCGGTGCCACCGTCATCGCCACGCGCTCGGCCAGTGCACGCTTGGCCAGACTGCGTGCGGCGGTGCGCCAGTCCTCCATGCGTTCGCCCAGTACGTCTTCATCCACCACGGCCTCGGCCAGCAGTTCGGCCAGCTGCCGCGGGCGGCTGCCGGCGCGCAGCTTCCCGCGCTGGGCATGGCCTTCGGGTGTCAGTTGCCAGCCCCAGTGATGGGTGTCGGGCAGGGCCTCGCCGTGGCGCAGCGGGCCGGGCAGGGCGGTGCTGAGTACTTCGCCCAACGGCGCGTGGGTGTAGCGCGCCAGCCACTGCAGGCTCTGCCACAGCTCACCCCGCAGCAGCGGCTGCGGGTCGCACCAGGTCAACGCCTGGCGGAGTCCCTGGCCGTCGTCGGTCTGGCCGTGTCCCACCACCACACCGACCAGCTCACGGTTGCCGAACGGCACCTTCAGGCGGCAGCCGACCGCAACCGTGGGGGCCACGCCCTCCGGCGACAGGTAGTCGAACAGGCGGGGCAGGGGGACGGGCAGGGCGACCTGCAGGGTCGGAATCGGTGAAAGCATCGGGCCAGTGTACCGGGCCATGCGCGCGCGAATGGCGGAGTGGGCGGCGGCGGGGCGGGGTCCGTTGAATCATAAATGTCACCTAAATATCGGTGTCCATTGGAGATTCAGTCTTATCCACATGTTCTGTGGATAACGCTGTGCGTTACCGGTCGGCGGGCGCGCAGGAGGCCGATGGCGACGGCCTCACGCTCGGGTTGGTCAAAAAATCGCCATACTTTAAAATCCATCAAAATCAATGATTTAGGTGTGAAACAATGCTGAAACAGAGTGAATTCAGCTGGATGCCACAGTTTCCTGCGCAGGCAGCGTGGTGCTGTGCACAACCTGCAGCACGAAGTGCCTGTGGGCGCAAGTCCTACGGGCGCCGATGGCCTGCCGCTATCATGCGGGCAGACCTTTGGAGTGATCGATGACGGCTGTGCCCGCCCCTGTTTCCTCGACCGCGGCCGGCGCGCTGTCGGCGTTCCTGCGAGGTGTTGAACGCCGCGCCCTGGTGGTGGCTGAACTGCAGTGCGGCGATGCTGCCCGGGCCGAACAGACACTGGTGGCGGTGATGCGCGCGTTTGCGGCGGTCGCCAGTGACCTGCCGATGGCGCAGTGGCCAACCCGCTTCTGGACCCTGCTGGGCCAGCGCCAGGCGCTGCGTGAGCCGGTGGGCGGCCAGTGGGAGCCGCCGCTTGCCGCCTTGGGCCAGATGGGACCGTTGCCGCGCTTGGCGCTGTTGCTGCGGGTGGGCGGCAGCCTGGATGAAGGTATCGCCACGCGCGTGCTCGACCAGGACGAAGCCGGCTACCAGCAGTTGCTGGCCGATGCCTGCCCGCGTGACGCGCACGGCCAGCCCGACGCCTCGGCCTGGCGCCAGCTGGCCGAACAGGTGCAGCTGCGCATCCGCGATCTGCCCGTCAAACGCCTGCAGCAGTTGCAACAGCCGGCCGCACCGACGAACAGCAGTGAAGCGCCGACCTCCAGCTGGCGCACCCCGCAGCGCGACGAGCGGGCTGCAGCCACTGGCAAGCGCCGCCGCGCCAATGCCAAGCCGCGCTGGCGCGGTCCGTTGATCCTGCTGATAACCGTGGTGGTACTGCTGGCCGCCGCGCTGGGCTGGCGCCATTGGCAGGGACATTCGTTCGGCAGCGACGCACCGCTGCCGGAAGGCGTGGTTGGTGAGGCGGGTCCCGTCACGGTGGAAGCACTGCCGCCGAGCAAGGTCAATGCCACGCCGGACGCGACCCCTGCGCAGGCGACGGACGACGCCACGATGCTGGCCGACCGCGACTATCCGCTGGTGGCCGATGCCGATCTGTATGCGTGGACCGCCGCGGGCGGCCCGCTGCCGGTGGACGAGTCGCAATCCAAGCCGAGCCGGCCGGAGCCGGCCAGCGCCACGCTGGAAACCGCTGCTGCCGATGAATAAGACCGTATTCGCCAGCCTGCTGCTGGCCCTGCCGTTGTCGCTGTCCGCCGCGCCGCAGACCTTGAACGTGCCGCTGCCGCCGCCAGTGCCGGGCAGTTCACCGGCGGCCCCGGCCACCATAGGTACGACGCCCGCTGCGTTCGCCCAGCTCGATGCCCAGCAGCAGCGCCAGCGCCGCGCCGACTACGCCGCATGGCGGGCATTGCCGGAGGGCGAGCGTGAGCGGATCCGTCAGGCCGCTGCGCGATTCAATGCGTTGCCGGCCGACCAGCAGCAGCGCCTGCGCCAGCAGTTCCAGGCGCAGGACCAGGCCTTCCGCGAAGGCTGGCGGCTGGGCCCGCAGCTGGGCCTGGAGTTCCCCAAGCTGCACGGCCTGTTCGGCTTCGTGCCGCCGGAACAGCGCGAGGCCGCGCTGGCCGTGCTGCGCCAGCTCAGCCCGGCGCAGCTGGCCCAACTGACCCTGGTCGCGCAGCGCACGCCACCGCAGGAGCGTGACAAGGTACGCGGCGCGTTCCTCGCGGTGCCGCCGGCCGAGCGCGATACCTGGCTCAAGCGCCAGGCCGGGCAGTAGAAAGAAAAGGGGACGGAGGGGATTAAGTCGTATTCGGCACAGTCGGGCTTGAAACGACTTAATCCCCTCCGTCCCCTTTTTCTGTTCGTAACGTGATCGCAACGCGTGATGCCGGGGCCTGCCGGAACCCAGCATTCACGCCATGTCATGGGAATGCGCGCGCTGCACGCGTAAGATGGCGGCCCGCAACCCGGTGCCTGTGCCCTTCGCGCGCAACCGTAGTTCGCGTCAAGCACCTTATGTCTACTGCAACCTCCACGCCGCGCTTCAGCAAGGAAGTCGGCGCTACCGGTCTGCTCGCCCTGCCGCTTGTGCTCGGGCATGTGTCCACCGGTCTGATCTCCTTCGTCGACAACGTCATTGCCGGCCACCACGCCACGGCGACCCTGGCCGCGGTGACCATCGGCACCGCCCTGCTGTGGCTGCCGATGCTGATTCCGATCGGCACCCTGATCTCGCTCACCGCCTCGGTGTCGCAGCTGCATGGCGCCGGCCGCGAGCGCGAGATCGGCCCGCTGTTCCGCCAGGCACTGTGGCTGGCGCTGGGCCTGGGCCTGATCATGTTCACCTTCCTCACCGTAGTGCCGCCGCTGCTGCCAGCGTTCGGCATCGCGCCGGACATCGTGCCGGGGGCCACGGCATTCCTGCACGCGGTGCGCTGGGGCGGCCCGGCGCTGACCCTGTATTTCTGCATGCGCTATCTCAGCGAGGGCATGCACTGGACGCTGCCGACCATGCTGCTCGGCTTCGGCGGCCTGCTGGTGCTGGCGCCGATGGGCTATGTGCTGGCCAACGGCAAGCTCGGCTTCCCGGAAATGGGCGCCGAGGGCCTGGGCATCGCTTCGGCGGTGATGATGTGGCTGCAGGCGATCGCCTTCGCCACCTACCTGTGGTTCACCAAGCGCTTCGCCCACCTGCAGCTGTTCTCGCACTTCGAAGGACCGCGCTGGAAGGCGATCTGGGACCTGCTGCGCACCGGCCTGCCGATCGGCATCACCGTGCTGATGGAGGGCGGCCTGTTCATCGTCACCGCGCTGCTGATCGGCCGCCTTGGTGCCAATGAAGCGGCCGCGCACCAGATCGCGATCAACGTCGCCCAGCTGTGCTTCATGATCCCGATGGGCGTGGCCGAGGCCACCACCGTGCGCGTCGGCCATGCGGTCGGCCGTGGCGATGGCTTCGGCGTGCGGCGCGCGGCCTGGGCCGGCTACGCGATCATCATGGGCACGCAGACCCTGTCGGCGGCGGTGCTGCTGTTCGGCCACGATGCCATCGTCGGTGTCTACACCAACGACCTGGCGGTGGCCGGCCTGGCCTCCACCTTGCTGCTGTACGCGGCCACCTTCCAGTTCCCGGATGGCATCCAGGTGCTGTCGGCCGGCGCGCTGCGCGGGCTGAAGGACACCCGCGTGCCGATGTTCATCGCCATGTTCGCGTACTGGGGCCTGGGCATGCCGCTCGGCGCCGGGCTCGGCCTGGGCCTGGGCATGGGCCCGCAGGGCATGTGGATCGGCCTGATCGTCGGCCTCACCGCCGCAGCCATCCTGATGGGCTGGCGCCTGCGTCGCAGCAGCCTGCGCATCGGGCAATCCGCGCTGTCCTGATCTTCGCGCCCGCCACGTTCACCCGTGACGGGCGATCCCCTGACTTGTGTCCGATGCTGCATCACGCGGCACCGGCTATGCTGGTACCACGGCAAGAAGCCATCCGGAGCGTTCCATGAATCAACCCGTGCCCCCGCTGCCCCCGGCGCGTCGCAACCCCGTCGCCAGTTTCTTCATCGGGCTGTGGGACGTCATGAACTTCACCCGCCGGTTGATCCTCAACCTGGTGTTCTTCGGCCTGCTGTTCCTGCTGCTGGTGATGTTCGTCATCGCCGCCGGCATGGGCGCCGGTGCCAGCAAATCGCTGCAGGACCGCACGACCCTGGTGATCGCGCCGGAAGGCCGCCTGGTCGAGCAGTTCAGCGCTGACCCGGTCAGCCGCGCGCTGGCCAAGGCGGTGGGCGACAACGGTGCCGAAGAGATCCAGCTGCGCGACCTGCTGCGGGTGATCGAGTCGGCCAAGGAAGACAAGAAGATCGAGCGCGTGGTGCTGGAGCTGGACAAGCTGCAGCCGTCGGGCTTCGCTTCGCTGCGTGAAGTGGCCGCGGCACTGCAGGACCTGCGTGCGTCCGGCAAGCAGCTGGTGGCCTACAGCGAGAGCATGGGCCAGTCGCAGTACCTGCTGGCCGCACAGGCCGACGAGGTCTACCTGGACCCGATGGGGTCGGTGGTGCTCGAGGGCCTGGGCCGCTATCGCCAGTACTTCCGCACCGGCCTGCAGGACAAGCTGGGCGTGGACGTGCACCTGTTCAAGGTGGGCGAGTACAAGTCCGCCGCCGAACCCTACGTACTCGACGCCGCTTCGCCGGCCTCCAAGGAAGCCGACCTGTTCTGGATGAACGACGTGTGGCAGCGCTACCTGGGCGACATCGCCAAGGCCCGCCGCCTGGATCCAGCACAGCTGGCTGCCGGCATCGACACGCTGCCGGAAGGCATCGCCGCTGCCGGTGGTGACCTGGCCAAGTTCGCCCTGCAGCAGAAGCTGGTGACGTCGCTGAAGACCCGCGAGGAATTCGAGGATCTGATGATCGAGCGCGGCGTGGCTGACGACGATGCCGACGGTGGTTTCCGCAACATCGACTTCGGCTCCTACCTGGGCCAGCTCGATGCGCGCCGCAACCCGGTCGACAGCCGTCCGCAGGTGGCGGTGGTGGTGGCTGCCGGCGAAATCAGCGGTGGCGACCTGCCGGCCGGCCGCATCGGTGGCGAATCGACCTCGGCGCTGCTGCGTGCCGCGCGTGATGACGAGAACGTGAAGGCCGTGGTGCTGCGCGTGGATTCGCCGGGTGGTGAAGTGTTCGCCTCCGAGCAGATCCGCCGCGAAGTGGTGGCCCTGCAGGCCGCCGGCAAGCCGGTGGTGGTGTCGATGGGCGACCTGGCCGCCTCCGGTGGCTACTGGATCAGCATGAATGCCGATCGCATCTATGCTGATCCGTCGACCATCACCGGTTCGATCGGCATCTTCGGCATGGTGCCGAACTTCAGCCGCGCGCTGGACAAGATCGGCGTACACACCGACGGTGTCGGCACCACCCGTTTCGCCGGTGCGTTCGATGTCACCCGCCCGATGGATCCGGCCGTGGGCCAGGTCATCCAGTCGGTGATCAACAAGGGTTACGCCGACTTCACCGGCCGCGTCGCCGACGCCCGCAAGAAGCCGGTCGAGGCCGTCGACGAAGTGGCCCGTGGACGCGTGTGGAGCGGTGCGCAGGCCAAGGAACGTGGCCTGGTCGATGCCTTCGGTGGCCTGAAGGATGCGGTGGCCGATGCCGCCAGCCGCGCCAAGCTGGGCAAGGCTGATGCCTACCGCGTGCGTTACATCGAGAAGGCGGCAACGCCGTTCGCGCAGTTCGTCAGCGGTTTCGCCGGCAGCCGTGCAGGTGCCTGGATGCTGTCCGACTCGGGCATGGCGCGGATGGTGCTGGCGCGCACGATGCCGGAAGTGGATACGCAGCTGCGCTTTGTCGAGAACGCGGCCCGCGAGAAGGGCAACGGCACGCCGGTGAAGGCGCTGGCGTACTGCTTCTGCGGGTTCTGATCGGAAGCCATCCACGCACGGCGTGGATCTACTGGAAACGCCCGGCCTTGGCCGGGCGTTTTCGTCTGCGGGGTTACTGCGTCGCGTCGGCCTCGGCCTTGCGCTCACGTGCGGCGGCATCGTCCACGGTCTTCTGCACGCCCTTGGCGCGGTCCAGCGGTTCGTTGATTGCGCGCGACATCGCCCGGGGCGCCGGTGGCTTTTCCGGGTTCGGCGCCGGTGGGCGCTGGCAGCCCGCCAGCAGCGCGGTGGCCAGCAGGGACGTGGACAGGATCAGGATGCGCATGGCGGCACTCCGTGATGGGCGTGCGGGCAGTGTCGCATCCTCGGCAGGGGGCGGCCGTGAGCGCGTATCCTTGCCGCATCGAAACACAGCGGGCGCGGCCCGGGAGAACACATGACCCAGCAACGGTGGCGCCTGGACGGCCAGACCGCCCTGATCACCGGCGCCAGCGCCGGCATCGGCCTGGCCATCGCGCATGAACTGGCTGGCTTCGGCGCCGATCTGATGATCGTCGGCCGTGATATCGACATGCTGGAGACCGCGCGCGACGAACTGCTGGACGTGTATCCGCAGATGCAGGTGCATGCGCTGGCCGCCGATGTCTCAGACGACGAGGACCGCCGCCAGATCCTGGACTGGGTGGAGGACCATAGTGATGGCCTGCACATCCTGGTCAACAACGCCGGCGGCAACGTGACCAAGGCGGCAACGGAGTATTCCGAGGACGAATGGCGGAAGATCTTCGAGACCAACCTGTTCTCGGCCTTCGAGCTGTCGCGCTATGCACATCCGTTGCTGGCACGCCACGCGTCGTCATCCATCGTCAACGTCGGCAGCGTGTCCGGCCTGACCCATGTGCGCAGCGGCGTGGTCTACGGCATGACCAAGGCGGCGATGCATCAGATGACCCGCAACCTGGCCGTCGAGTGGGCCGAGGATGGCATCCGGGTCAACGCGGTGGCGCCGTGGTACATCCGCACGCGGCGCACGTCCGGTCCGTTGGCGGACCCGGACTACTACGAGGAAGTGATCAACCGCACGCCGATGCGTCGTATCGGCGAGCCGGAGGAAGTGGCCGCAGCCGTGGGCTTCCTGTGCCTGCCGGCGGCCAGCTATGTGACCGGCGAGTGCATCGCGGTGGACGGCGGTTTCCTGCGCTACGGGTTCTGATCTTTCAGCAGGTAGTGCTGGCCGCTGGCCGGCAACTGCACTCATCTGAAGATCCTGTGGTTGCCGGCCAGCGGCCGGCACTACCGGTGGGTCTCACCCCGGTACCGGGCAGTTGCTGGCCTCCAGCACACCCTGCAGCCGCTCGCGTTCACCGCGCGCGGTATCGCGGTTCTCCGGCGCGGCGAAGCGCTCACGGCCGCGGGCATCGCGGAAGCGCTGCTGCCAACCACCGCAGCGCTGCGCTTCGGGAAGCGCTTCGCAGTGGTCGCGCACCACTTCACAGCTGGCGGCATTCACCGGCGTCACTCCGCCAAGGCCCTGTACCGTCATCAGCTCGCAGCGGCCGGGCGCGGCTTCGTACTCGTACAGGTAGCCGCCGCCCTGGCTGTCGGTGCACTGGAAGATCGGAGGAAGCGGCGGCTTTGGTGGACCGTCACCTGCGGCGGCGCGGGCCTCGGCATCGCGGCGCAGCGTCGCGCTGTCGAGGATCTGGTCGTCTCCTGCGTGTTCGACCATGCCTGCTTCCATGATCGTGCGTCCTTCGTCCGCGCGTCGTGGTTTTGCTGGGGCCGCAGGGGCAACGGCCGGTCCGGACGGCACCGGCGCGGGTGTTTCAACGGGCACGGATGCAGGTTCGGCGGCTACAGGCGCAGCGGCGGCCGGCTGCGAGTTGGCCGGGTCGGGGATGCGCAGCACCTGCTGCTTGCTGCCGGTGGCGCACGGCGTGCGCTGCAGGGTAGGGACGTCACTGCTGCTGGAGGTACAGCGGTAGATCACGCCCTCTTCGGCCAACGCGCTTCCGGGCAGCAGCACCAGGAGCAGCCAGATCACTCGGTTCATGCGCACAGCGTACAGGCTGCGACGGCGTGCTGCGCTCAGCGTTCGCAATCGCGCGACAGGCGCGCATCGATACCGCGCTGTTCGTTGCTGATGGCGGTGCGTTCACTCTGCAGCGCGCTGTTGTAACGGCGATCCAGCTCCCAGCGGCGGTCACTCAGCCGTGCGCAGACTTCCTGTGGTGGCAACGCATGGCAGCTGTCGCGGACCAGCACGCTGCCGGCCGGCACCTGCACGTCCATGCCGATCGAGGGGCGGCGATAACCCGTGCCTTCGCCGATCGGCGTGCCGATGGCCGGGCGTGGTCCGGGATAGGCTGGGCCACGATGGCCGTGCGGCAGCCAGACACTGGTCCACAGCGGCACCCAGCGCGGATTGCCTTCGTTGTTGTCGCTGGTATAGCGCCGTCCGTCCTCGCTCACGCACTCGTACATCGGCTGCGGCGGCTGGATGTAGACGTGGCGGACTTCGCGCTCGCGGATGACCGGGGTTTCGCTGGGCGGCGGAGGCGTGGCATCACTGCGCACCACCCGTGGAGCGGGATCGCGCGGGCGCTGCAGGTCGCGCACCTGCTGGCGGCCGCTGTTGCACGGCCTGTCCTGCAGGGCGACGGCGCCGTTGCTGGCAACGCAGCGGTAGACACGCACGTCCTCGGCCGCGGGTGCCGTCCACGGCAGCAGCAGACACAGGCTCAAGGTGGTGCGCAGCAGGGTCATGGCGGCAGGGTGCGTGATTGTCCGCAGCAGCGCAATCGCCGGCTCAGGAGCGCAGCACGTTGCCGCTGAGCGCGTCGCGGATCGGGGTGGGCTGGGCCAGGCCGCCGGTCTGCCCATCGAGGATGCCGTCGAGCAGGCGCAGCAGGCGCGGGTCCAGTTCTTCGCGGCTGCGTGCCGGTGGTTCGCCGGCCAGGTTGGCGCTGGTGGAGACCAGCGGGCCGCCCCAGGCGCGGCAGAGTTCGGCCACCAGCGGGTGCGCGCTGATGCGCACCGCGATACCGCTGTGTTCGCCGGTGACCCAGGGCTGCGCGCGCGGGCCGGCAGGCAGGATCCAGGTGTTGGCACCGGGCCAGCTGGCCAGCACCGCGCGCTGGCGGGCGTCGGGCAGCGCCTGCAGCCGCACCCAGCCTTCCAGCTGCGCCAGTTCGGCCGCGACCAGGATCATGCCTTTCTCGATCGGGCGCTGCTTCAGCCGCAGCACCATGTGCACCGCAGCTTCGTGCGAGGGATCACAGCCCAGGCCCCAGACCGCTTCGGTCGGGTAGGCGATCACGCCGCCCGCGCGGAGCGTGGCGACAGCAGAGTCCAGGGTGAGTTCTTTCATGGCGGCAACCGGCCCGGCGTGGGCCTTCATTATCCCCCTGCCGCGTGCAGAAGGGGTGGACCCTGGCACCCGGTAGTGCCGGCCGCTGGCCGGCATCAGCGGTAGGTACTGACTGCTGATGGTGGGTGCGGACCGTTGGTCCGCCCCCCTCATCCACGCATGGCGTGGATCTACTTCTTTGCAGCGGCCTTCTTCGCCGGGGCTTTCTTCGCAGCAGCCTTCTTCACCGCTTTCTTTGCCGGGGCCTTCTTGGCAGGCGCTTTCTTTGCAGCGGCCTTCTTCGGCGCCGCTTCCTTCTTCACCGCGGCCTTCTTTGCCGGGGCCTTCTTCGCGGCAGCCTTCTTGGCGCCGAAGCCCTTGCGCACCGGCTTGCCGGTTTCTTCCATCAGCTGCTGCACTTCGGCCAGGGTCAGCGAGGCCGGTTCGCGATCCTTGGGGATCTTGCCGTTCATCTTGCCGTCGCTGATATACGGGCCGAAACGGCCGTTCAGCACCTGGATGTCGCTGCCCTCGAACTCCTTGATGATCCGGTTGCGCGCGATCTCTTCCTTCTCTTCGATCAGGAACACGGCGCGGGCCAGGTCGATGGTGTACGGGTCGTCTTCCTTCTTCAGCGAGGCATAGGTGCTGCCGCGCTTGGCGAACGGACCGAAGCGACCGATGCCGACGCTGACCGCCTCGCCCTTGTCCTCACCCAGCGCGCGCGGCATCAGGAACAGTTCCAGCGCGTCTTCCAGGGAGATGGTGTGCATCGACTGGCCGGGGCGCAGCGAGGCGAACTTCGGCTTCTCCTCGGCGTCCTCGGCGGTGCTGCCGATGGCCGCATAGGGCCCGAAGCGGCCCAGGCGCACGCTGACCGGCTTGCCGGTCTTCGGGTCGGTGCCGAGCTCGCGCGCGCCACTGGCCTCGGCACGGTCGACCGATTCCTTCTTGTCTTCCACCAGCTCCTTGAACGGCTCCCAGAAGCGGGCCATCAGCGGGATCCACTCTTCTTCGCCACGCGAGACGGCGTCGAGCTCGTCTTCCAGCTTGGCGGTGAAGTCGTAGTCCACGTACCGGGTGAAGTGGCTGGACAGGAACTTGGACACCGCGCGGCCGACGTCGGACGGGCGGAAGCTGCGGCCTTCCATTTCCACGTACTTGCGGAACAGCAGGGTCTGGATGATCGAGGCGTAGGTCGAGGGACGGCCGATGCCGTACTCTTCCAGCGCCTTCACCAGCGCCGCTTCGGTGTAGCGCGGCGGCGGCTGGGTGAAATGCTGTTCGGCCTGGATGCGTTCCAGCGGCACGCGGTCGCCGGGCTTCATCGCCGGCAGCTTGCGGCCTTCGTCCTCGTCTTCGGCGCTCTTGTTGTCCTTGCCTTCTTCGTACACGGCCAGGAAGCCGGGCACCACCACGGTGGTGCCGCTGGCGCGGAACACGTGTTCGCTGCCGGCGGACAGATCGACGCTGACGGTGTTGAGGGTGGCCGGAATCATCTGGCAGGCCACCGCACGCTTCCAGATCAGCTCGTACAGCTTGCGCTCGTCATCGGTCAGGTAGCGCGCCACCTGCGCAGGCGTGCGCAGCGCCGAGGTCGGGCGCACCGCTTCGTGCGCTTCCTGGGCGTTCTTCGACTTGGTCTGGTAGGTGTTCGGCTGGTCCGGCAGCGAGGCGATGCCGTAGTCGCGGGCGATCACGTCGCGGATCTCGGCCAGCGCGTCCTGCGACAGGTTCACCGAGTCGGTACGCATGTACGAGATCAGGCCGACGGTGCCTTCGTCACCGATCGCCACGCCTTCATACAGCTTCTGCGCCACCTGCATGGTCTTGCGGGTGGTGAAGCCGAGCTTGCGCGAGGCTTCCTGCTGCAGGGTGGAGGTGGTGAACGGCGGCGCCGGGCGGCGTTTGCGCTCCTTGCTGGCCACATCGGTGACATGCAGCGAGCCCTGCGCGGCCTGCTGGATGCGCAGGCGGGCGGCCTCGGCGGTGTCGCCGTCGGTGATGGTGAACTGTTCGAACTTCTGCCCGTCCAGCTTGATCAGCTTGGCGTTGAAGTGCTGCGACGGGTGCGCGCACTCGGCGGCGATCGACCAGTATTCGCGGGCGATGAAGGCTTCGATCTCTTCCTCGCGCTCGACGATCATGCGCAGCGCCGGGCTCTGCACGCGGCCGGCGGACAGGCCGCGCTGGACCTTGCGCCACAGCACCGGCGACAGGTTGAAACCGACCAGGTAATCCAGCGCGCGGCGCGCCTGCTGGGCGTCGACCAG
The DNA here is from genome assembly GCF_036320065.1 of Stenotrophomonas sp. SMYL8. Taxonomy (NCBI): domain Bacteria; kingdom Pseudomonadati; phylum Pseudomonadota; class Gammaproteobacteria; order Lysobacterales; family Lysobacteraceae; genus Stenotrophomonas; species Stenotrophomonas sp. SMYL8. The sequence goes on along the minus strand of NZ_JAWIRR010000004.1, from coordinate 140,957 downwards.
GTCGCTGGCGATCGCGCGCGGCTGGCTGATCGCTTCCTTGATGGCGCGCGGGGTGATCTCGGTGAACACCACGCGCTGCATCGGCTTGTCCTTGACCAGCCCGCGTTCCTTCAGGATCTCGGCGATGTGCCAGCTGATCGCTTCACCCTCGCGATCCGGGTCGGTCGCCAGCAGGATGTCGTCGGCGCCCTTGGCGGCCTTGGCGATCGCATCGACATGCTTTTCGTTCTTGTCGATCACGTCGTAGTGCATGGCGAACCCGTTGTCCGGGTCGACTGCGCCTTCCTTCGGGATCAGGTCGCGCACGTGCCCATACGAGGCCAGGACCGTGTAGTCCTTGCCGAGGTATTTGTTGATCGTCTTGGCCTTGGCCGGCGATTCGACGATGAGCAGGTGCTTGGGCATGTCAGGAAAGGTCTGTGGGCGGACCGGGGGAGAGGGGCCGCTAGGGTGGAGCAAACGGCCGCATTAGTGAAGCGGCCACGGGCAAATCCATAAACTGAACGCCCGGTAATGTGCCGGGCGTTCAGGTTTCACCTTATTAGAGGAATCACGCCCGGCCAGCCCATGTCAAGCAGCCAGGCGTGAGGATGGCCGTTCATGAGGCCATCTTGGCGATGAAGCCAACCGCGAACACCATGAGCGCAAGGCCCACCAGCGACAGCAGGCCGGTCAGTACGAGCACCAGCACGGTCACCGTGCCCAGCTCCCGGCGCTGCAGCTGCGGCTGGTCGGTGTAGGCCCAGCGGTCGACCACCAGGGTGTCGCAGATCATGTCGTGCAGGCCCTGCTTGCGCTCGGTGAAGGCGGCCATCAGGAAACCGATGCCGAGGGTGAAGGTGCTGAGCACCGCGGCCCAGTAGCGACCAAATGCGCGGGCCTTGGTCAGGCGCTCGCCATTGCTGCGCACGACCTTGATGCCGACCGCCATCTTGCCCAGCGTGGCACCGCCCTGCGAGGCATGGAACCAGGTGTAGTACGCCATGCCGATGGCCAGGTTGATCAGGGCACTGGCCAGCTGGGCCACGATTTCGATGGCCGATTCGCCGCTGCCCACCGCACCCATGCTGGCACCAAGCACCACACCGAGGATGGCGCCGATGATGCCGCCGGGGATGGCCAGCACGAAGTAGTCGATCATGTAGGCCGCCACGCGCTTCCAGAAGCCCGCGTAGACCACTTCGCCGCCCATCACCGGCTGGGCATGGCCGCCGCCGCCGAGCGCCGCAGGGGCGCTGTAGGGCGAACTGCTGAGCGCGCCGGTGCCAGGCAGTGGCGCCGTACCGTTGTCGATCGCGGCATAGTCGCCACGCAGGTCGAAGCCGCCACTGTCGGTGACCGAGCTGGCGTCGGCCAGTGTCTGCAGTCCCAGTTCGTCGACCACCTGGCGCAGCGCAGCCCACTGCGCCATGCCTTCGCGCCAGACCAGGGTGTCCAGGTTCAGCTGGCCGCGCTGGAAGCGCTGGCGGATCTCCTGGACCGGCAGCGGGCCCTGGCGTTGCTGTCCTTCGGCGTAGTACCACTCAGTCATTGCATGTTCCCTGTTGAATCATCCTTGGAGGTGCTGGCGTGCGCGTGGTTCAGCCGCGGCACGTCGGCGGCAGGTACTTGTCGTTGCTTTCGCCACTGCATTCCCAGCGGCCGCTGTCGCGATCGTATTCCAGCCACAGCAGGTCGCCATCAAGGCTCTTGCCGGGCAACGCCAGGGTGGCTTCGATGCCGCAGTGGCCATTGTTGAAGCGACCGATGTTCACCGCCGACAGCCCTGCATGGGCGAAGTCACCCGGGGCCGGGAAGCCGGCGTCGTTGGCACCGGGGCAACGGCCTTCGTCATCGGCGAAATGCTGCACCTGGTCCTTCAACGGCTGCAGCGCGGTCACTGCGCCGGCGACCTTGGCGCGCACGGTGTAGTCGTTGTAGGCGGGCAGTGCGATGGCAGCCAGGATGGCCACGATCGGGACCAGCACCAGCAGCAGGCCGCCGCCGATGATGGCGGTCAGGGCGCAGCCGGACAGCTTCTTCTTCGGCGCCGGCAGGGCGGTGGCGGATGCACTGGTGGTGTAGGGCGTGGACGGCGGCAGTACCGGCGGCTGCGGCGGAGGCGGCGCCACCGGTTCCGGATCGGGCTCGGGTTCCACCGGCGGTGCAGCAGCGTCCAGCGCCGGCACGATCAGGCCGAGTTCGTCGACCACGGTGCGCAACGGCTGCCATTGCGGCAGGCCGTCGCGCCAGACCAGGGTGTCCAGGGAGATCTGGTTGTTGCGGAACAACTCGACCAACTGTTCCGCCGGCAGCGGACCCTGCTGCCGGTTGCCTTCTGCATGGAACCACTCGCTCACGGGGACGCTCCTGAATGCGCTATGCCCCCAAGTGTACGGTCAGTGCAGGGGTTCTGGCTCGTCCATGAACATCTGCGTCTCCATCCAGGCGTACGCCGCCTCGGAGCCGGGCTGGTTGAACAGCACCATCAGCACGACCCACTTCAGGTCGTCCAGGTCCAGTTCGTCCTGGTCCAGGGCCATGGCCCGGTCCAGCACCAGCTCGCGCTGGTCGGCGTCGAGGATGCCGTGCTGTTCCAGGTACAGCAGGAAACCACGGCATTCCACGTCCAGCTTGTCCAGCTCGGGGCCGTGGTAGACGCGCACGGGACCATCGACCCGTGCCTGGGCCACGCTCGGCCGCTGCGCGGCCAGGGCATCGAGCCAGTCGAATGCCTTGTTGATCTCGGTTGGGCTGAAACCGGCCTGGATCAGGCCGTTCTGGAGCGAATCGCGGTCACGGATCAGGTCCGCATCTTCGCTGAAATAGTGTTCAAACAGGTACAGCAGTACGTCCAGGATGCTCTCTTTCATTGCCCCTCGGCCTGCGTCGCGCGACGCTGTGGAGGTGAAGAAACTAGGGAGTTCGACAGTAGCGGCCGTGTACGCACACCACGATTCCCGCCAGTTCCATGGCCAGCAGCATGGAGGACACCTGGGGCGCCGTCAATCCACAGCGCGTGATCAGTGAATCCATACCGCTTGGGTTGTGGTCCAGGGCCCGCCACAAGCACTGGTAGTCAGGGTCGTCGGCCCAGCGCGCCGGCAGGAGTACCGGCGGTGCCTGTTCAGTGGGGGTGGCGAGCCGTGATTGCAAGCCCGGCAGCTGCTGGCGAAGGGCGGGCGCCAGCATTTCAAGGACCTCCTCCGGGCGCTCGACCAGTGCGGCACCCTCGCGGATCAACCGGTGGCAGCCCGCGGCGCGTGGGTTGAGTACCGAACCGGGCAGGGCACAGACCTCGCGGCCGGCCTCGGCGGCCAGGCGTGCGGTGATCAGGGCACCCGAGCGCTGGGCGGCCTCGACCACCACCGTCGCCAGTGCCAGCCCGGCCACCAGGCGGTTGCGGGCTGGAAAGTGACCGGGGCGTGCCGGCGTTCCCGGGAGGTATTCGCTGAGCACTGCGCCTTCGGTGGCGATCCGGGCCTGCAGCCTGGCGTGGCTGTCCGGGTAAGCCCGGTCCGGGCCGGTGCCGATCACCGCCACGGTGCAGCCACCGGCGTCCAGCGTGGCCTGGTGGGCGGCGGCATCGATGCCTGCCGCCAGGCCGCTGGTCACCGCCAGCCCGGCTTCGACGAAGCAGCCGGCAAACCGGGCGGCCAGGGCGCGTCCGCCCGGCGTCGGCGAGCGGCTGCCGACCAGCGCCACCGACGGGCGCCAGGCCAGGCTGGGGTCGCCGGCGATGAACAGCGCCAGGGGTGGGTTCGGGACATCCAGCAGGGGCGGGGGGAATGCCGGATCGGTGAAGGCCAGCAGGTGCTGGTTGTCGTCTTCCAGCCAGCGCCGTGCCACGGCCCAGGCCCGGGTGTCCGGGCATTCCAGCGCGGCGCACTGCTCGGGCGTGCAGCCGTGCGCGCGCCAGTTCGCGGCGCCCTGCGCGATCGCAATCTCCGCGCTGCCTGCGGCCTGCAGCAGGGCCCGCCGTGGCGCCAGCGCGCCGCCTGCCATCAACAGGCGCAGCAGCGCCTCGTCAGCTTGGTTGGTCATCTCCCCACTATCGAGCGCATACAACAAAGGCGCCCTAGGGCGCCTTCGCATGTGGCTGTCAGGTTTTGCCGGAGGTGCCTGCCGGCCAGCGGCCGGCACTACCTGCAGTGCCCGGGCAACCCGGGACTGGTTACTTCGCGTCCGGGTGCAGTGCGTTGAACCCCACGCGCACCGGCTTCACGCCCTGCATCACCAGCGCGTAGCTGACGTTGTCGAAGGTACGGAACACCATGGCGTGCGCGGCGTATTCGTCCGGCAGCGAAACCCGGCCGGCGCCGGTGCTGAGCGAATCGTCCATGCGCGACGAGGTGGGGTACTTCATGCGGTGCGCCACGTGGCGGCCCGGGCGCCACAGCGAGAACACGGTGCCGTTGTCCACGCCCTGGGCGCGACCTGCGGAAATCGCGATCACATCGCGCGGGCCAGCGGCGGTGAACATGTCGGTGACGGCCAGCACGCGCACATCGACGCCCTCGACACCGGCGGCCGGGACATGGGGGACGAACTGCAGGTCATACGGTTTGGCCTCGACCGGGACCAGGCGGTCGCCGGCACGCACCTCGCGGCCGCCTTCGTTCTTGTCCAGCACCAGGGTGGACGCCTCGACCTTGCCGCCGGCGACATGGGTGATGGTGCCGGTGGCGACCTGGGCCAGCTCATAGCCGAGTATGCCGCGGCGGTGGTTGGGGGCGTTGTAGGCCCGCCACAGGTTGCCGCTGCCGGGGGTGACGTCGCCGTTGGCGGTCAGGTCCTCGGTCGGCTTGGGCTGGGCGTAGCGCACGGTCGGGCGGACCACGGCCCAGCGCTGGCCCAGCTGGGCGTCGGCCAGGCGCACGTAGACCGCACTGCCGCTGGTGACGCGCAGGCGTTCTTCTTCCAGGCCGGCCACGTAGGGTAGCTGCTCGATGCTGTCGACCACGCTCAGCTGCTTCAGGAACGGCTCGACCTGGGCCAGCGGAATGGCATCGATCGGGGCTTCCTGGCGCGGGCCGGGCTTGGCAGCGACGGTCACCCGGTCCAGATAGGCCAGGCTGAGCACGTCACCGGGATAGATCAGGTGCGGATTGGCGATCTGCGGATTGGCCTGCCAGATCTCCGGCCACAGCCACGGCTTCTGCAGGAAACGTGCGGCGATATCCCACAACGTATCCCCTTTTCGGACCACATAGGTGTCCGGGTGCCCGCCATTCACTTCCACGGCGGTAGCATAGGCAGCCACGGTCAGCATCGCCGCGGCGACGACCGTACGAAAACGAAGCAACATAGGTGTGAAGCCCTGATTCCCCAACAGGTCCGCGCACTATAGTCCAGAAACCGGGGCGCAAGGCAAGCGTTGGAGCTAGAATCTGCGACGTATGCCGGCGTGCCGGCCCCCTATCCGGAAACAGCCATGGCCCTTCTCCCCATTCTCGAGTTCCCCGATCCGCGCCTGCGTACCAAGGCTGCGTTGATCGAAGCCGCCGAAGTCACCACGCCGGCCTTCCAGGAACTGATCGACAACATGTTCCTGACCATGTACGACGCCCCGGGCATCGGCCTGGCCGCCACCCAGGTGGACGTGCACAAGCGCTTCATGGTCATCGACGTCAGCGAAGAAAAGAATGAACCGCATGTGTTCATCAACCCGGAAATCGTCGCCAAGGACGGAGGCCGGGTGTACCAGGAGGGCTGCCTGTCGGTTCCGGGCATCTTCGCCGACGTGACCCGCGCCGATACCATCACCGTGAAGTACCTGGACCGCAACGGCCAGGAACAGCAGCTGGAAGCCGGCGAAGTGCTGGCCACCTGCATCCAGCACGAGATGGATCACCTGGACGGCAAGCTGTTCATCGACTATCTGTCGCCGCTCAAGCGCGAGATGGTGCGCAAGAAGCTGGCCAAGCAGCGCAAGCACGTGGCGTGATCGCCAATCCGGGCCGCCCATCGGGTGGCCCGTGCCTGCGCGACGCGCGCGGGTTGTACGGCGCCGGCCGACGGCGCCGTTTTCTTTCCTGCACGAATCCATCCTGCAAGTGGGGTAGCCATGAGGATTGTCTTTGCCGGTACGCCGGAATTCGCGGTGTCGTCGCTGCGCGCGGCTGCGCGCCACCATGAGGTCGTGGCCGTCTACACCCAGCCTGATCGTCCGGCCGGCCGTGGCCGTGGCCTGGCGCCGTCGCCGGTCAAGCTTGAAGCCGTGGCCCGTGGCATTCCGGTTTACCAGCCCGAATCGCTGAAGGATGAAGCCGCCCAGCAGCAGCTGCGCGACCTGCAGCCGGACCTGATGGTGGTGGTAGCGTACGGCCTGATCCTGCCGAAGGCGGTGCTGGCCATTCCGACCCACGGCTGCTGGAACGTGCATGCCTCGCTGCTGCCGCGCTGGCGCGGCGCCGCGCCGATCCAGCGTGCGATCCAGGCCGGCGATGCGAAGACCGGCGTCTGCCTGATGCAGATGGAGGCCGGCCTGGATACCGGCCCGGTGCTGCTGCACCAGGAGCTGCCGATCGCGGCCACCGATACCGGTGGCCAGCTGCATGACAAGCTGGCGGAACTGGGCGCGCAGGTGCTGTCCGACGGCCTGGGCCTGCTGCGGGCCGGCATCAAGCCGATCGCGCGGCCGCAGCCGGAGCAGGGCGTGACCTATGCGCACAAGCTGGACAAGGCCGAGGCCCGTCTGGACTGGGCGCTGGATGCAGGGGCGCTGGCACGCACCGTGCGCGCCTTCAATCCGTGGCCGATCGCCGAGGCGACGCTGGCTGGCGAGCGGGTGCGCATCCATGGCGCGGTGGCGCTGGATGAGGCCCACGACCAGGCGCCGGGCACGGTGCTGGCGGCCAGCCGCGATGGCATCGATATCGCCTGTGGCCAGGGCGCACTGCGCCTGCGCGTGCTGCAGCGGGAAGGTGGCAAGGCGATTACTGCGGCCGACTACCTCAACGCCCGCCGCGATCTGCGCGTGGGGGCATAAGCGGTGTCGAAGCAGAACGATTTCTCCGTCGCCAAGGCGGCGCCGGGCGCGGCCACGCGCATGCTGGCCGCACGTGTGCTGGCACAGGTGTTCACCCGTGGCCGTTCGCTGAAGGCCGAACTGGCCTGGGCGCTGCCGAAGCTGGCCGACAGCCGCGACCGTGCGCTGCTGGAAGCCCTGTGTTTCGCCGTCCTGCGCCGCCGCAGCACTTATGACGCGGCGCTGCAGTCGTGGATGCAGAAGCCGCTGTCGGCGCGTGATGCCGATCTGCGCACGCTGCTGATGGTCGGGTTCGCCCAGCTGGACGTGCTGGAGCTGCCGGCGCACGCGGCGCTGTCGGCCACCGTCGATGCCGCGCGTGCACTGGGCCGTGAGCGCCAGGCGGGCCTGGTCAATGCGATCCTGCGCCGCGCGCAGCGCGAAGGTTTCCCGGAGCAGCCAGCGCGCGATGCCTTCCCGGAATGGCTGGCCGATGCGGTGGAACGCGATTGGCCGGCACAGGCCGACGCGATCTTCAGCGCCAGCCTGCAACCGGCGCCACTGTGGCTGCGCGCCAACCGCCAGCAGGGCGGTCGTGACAAGGCACTGGCCGCGCTGGCCGAAGTCGGCATTGCCGCAGAAGCCAGTCCGCTCAGTGCCGACGCGTTGCGCCTGGCCTCTCCGGTTGCCGTGAATCAGCTGCCCGGCTTCGCCGAGGGCGCGATCTCGGTGCAGGACCTGTCGGCGCAGTGTGCCGCCGATGCGCTGGCCCCGGTGGCCGGTGCCCGCGTGCTGGACGCTTGTGCGGCACCCGGCGGCAAGTCGGCGCATCTGCTCGAGCGCGACCCCAGCCTGCGCCTGCTGGCGCTGGATATCGACGCGCGCCGCCTGGCCCGTGCACGCGATACCTACACCCGTACCGGCGTGGGCGAGCATGCGCAGACCCTGGCGGCAGATGCCAGTGATCCGGGCGCCTGGTGGGATGGCGTGCCGTTCGACGCGATCCTGCTTGATGCGCCGTGCTCGGCGACCGGCGTGATCCGCCGCCAGCCGGATGTGATGTTCCACCGTCGCGCCGAAGACATCGATGCACTGGTCGGCGTGCAGGCGCGCCTGCTGGAAGCCTGCTGGTCGATGCTGCGCCCGGGCGGCGTGCTGTTGTATGCCACCTGTTCGATCCTGCGCGCCGAGAACATCGATCAGGTGCGCGCGTTCCTGAAGTGGCATCCGGATGCCGTGGCGCAGCCGCTGGGCGATGCATTCGGCGTGGATTGCGAAGGGGTGGCGCGCCAGCGGCTGCCGGGTGAAAACGATGCTGACGGTTTCTTCTACGCGCGTCTGTTAAAAGCAGCCTGACCCCCGCTGCCGTTTCGAGTCCCATGCTGAAAGCCCACGCGTCGCGCCAGACGTGGTTGTTGGTGGTGATGGCCCTGCTGGTGCTGGGGGCCGGCCTGGGCCTCCGTGATCCGTGGCCCTCGGACGAGCCACGTTTCGCGCTGGTGGCCAAGCAGATGGTCGACAGTGGCTACTGGTTGTTCCCGCATCGCGGCCCCGAGCTCTATTCGGACAAGCCGCCGATGCTGATGTGGTTGCAGGCGGCGATGTACAGCCTGGTCGGCCACTGGCGGGTGGCGTTCCTGCTGCCCTCGCTGCTGGCCGCGCTGGGCACGCTGTGGTGCGTGGTCGATCTCGGCCGCCGCCTGTGGACGCGGCAGGTGGGGCTGTACGCGGGCTGGGCACTGCTGTTCGCGCTGCACTTCACCTTCCAGGCGAAGAAGGCGCAGATCGATCCGCTGGTGGTGCTGTTCATCACCCTGGCCAACTACGGCCTGCTGCGCCATCTGCTGCTGGGTCCGGCCTGGCGCTGGTGGTGGCTGGGCTGGTTCTTTGCCGGCATCGGTGTGATCACCAAGGGCGTAGGCGTGCTGGCGCTGATGATGATCGCGCCGGCGGCAGTCGCATCCGTGCTGCACTGGCCGCGGGTACGCCTGCACGTGCGCGACCTGCGTTTCTGGCTGGCACCGTTGGCCTTCCTGCTGGCGGTGTCGTTGTGGCTGGCGCCGATGCTGCTGGCATGCTTCGCCACCGGTTCGGAGCCGTACCGCGCCTACATGGACGACATCCTGTTCCGGCAGACTGCGCGGCGCTATACGCAGTCCTGGGACCATCACCAGCCGTGGTGGTACTTCCTGGCGATCATGCCGTCGATGTGGATTCCCGCGTTCCTGCTGCTGCCCTGGGCGCTTCCGGCCTGGTTCCGGCGGCTGCGCCGGCGCGATGCGCGCTACCTGCTGCCGTTGGCCTGGTGGCTGCTGGTCGTGCTGTTCTTCTCCCTTCCGCACGGCAAGCGCGACGTCTACATCCTGCCGGCATTGCCGATGTTCTGCCTGGCGTTGGCGCCGTTGCTGCCCGGGCTGCTGAGGCGACGCGATGTGCAGCGCCTGCTGGGCGCATTCACCGCGTTGCTGGCACTGGCGCTGGGGCTGGTGGGTGCGCTGGCGCTGCTGGGTGATCCGGATTTCGAAGTGCGCCTTACCCATGGCCGCGGGTTGCTTCCCGGTGCCACCGATGCGCTGGCCTGGGCGGCGCTGGCGATGGCGGTCTGGTCGGCCTTGAGCCTGTGGGTGTGCGGGCGCCAGCGTCGGCACGTTGCCCTGGTCTCTACCCTGGCAGGAGTCTGGGTGCTGTACAGCCTGGTCGGTTATCCGGTGTTGAACGACTCCAGCTCGGCCCGTGGCCTGATGCGTGAAGTGAGTGCACGCATCGGCCCGCAGGCCGAGCTGGGACTGGTGGCATGGAAAGAGCAGAACCTGCTGATGGCCGATCGCCCGGCGGCCACCTTTGGATTCGAAGCACGTTGGCATCAACAGCTGCAGGCGGCCGTGCGCTGGCAGCGGCTGGTTCCGCAGCAACGCTGGCTGCTGGTGAACGAGGATGCGATGCAGGCCTGCATCGATCGTGCGCGGGCCGAGATGGCGGGCATTTCCAATCGTCGCCGCTGGTGGCTGGTGCCTGCCGATGCGGTCGCCGGCGACTGCCGGCCGTCAGCGGCGGAACTCGAGCACGAGCGCCGCCTGCAGGGGCCCGGCATCACCGATTGAGCGTTCGGGGAGCGTGGCTCAGGTGCTGGCCAGGGCGGCGTGGTAGCTGGCCAGCGTGGCGTCGGCGAATGTCTGCAGGCCGAACTCCCGCTGTGCATGGCGGCGTGCTGCGCGGCCCTGTTCCGACAGCGCATCGCGCTGTGCGTACAGCGCCTGTACCTGGGCGGCGATGGCGTCGATGTCGCGTGTGGCAACCACCCAGCCATCGACGCCTTGTTCGATGTTCTCCGGCAGGCCTGCGTAGTCGCTGACCAGCATCGGCTTGGCGCTGGCCATCATCTCGCGGCAGGCGAAGGAGATCGTCTCGACGTCATGGGACAGTACGAAGCCAGCATCGCCAGCCGCGATCAGGACACGGGTATCGGCCAGCAGGCCGGTGAAGTGCACCTGCGCGGCCACCTCGCCCAGCGCCTGCACCTGTTCGCGCTGCTGCGCGCTGGGCAGGTGGCCGGCCACGGCCATGTGCACATGCGGACGCACCGCATCGGGTAGCCGCGCGATGGCCTTGGCCAGGTCGATCCAGCCTTTGTAATCGTCGGTGCCGGCGTTGCTGACCAGCACCAGCGCCCGTGGATCCTGCGTCCATTGCTGGCGCAGCGCGCAACCGGTGCCGGCCGGCTGTGGCGAGTAACGCTCGAGGTCCACGCCGTTGCGGACGACGTCGATCGGGCAGCGACGGTACGGGCCCTGTTCCAGCAGGCGCTTGGTGTCGGCCGATACTGCGATCACGCGGTCGGTGGCCAGGCGGGCACGGAAGGCGTTGCCCAGGGTGTTGGTCGGCTTGCTGTTGTGCTTGGTGAGGATGATCGGCGGGCGGCGCATGCCGAGCAGGCCCTGCATCACGAAGCGGTGGTCACGTGCACCGTTGACGTGGATCAGGTCGATGCCTTCTTCGCGCACCAGCCTGCGCAGCGCGCGCTGTTCGGCCAGCTGCCGGGGCAGCGTTGGCAGGCCGCTGCCGAACGCAATCGGCAGTGTGCGGGCGAGGCCTTCATCGGCCATGGTCCGCAGCAGGCGGCTGTCGGCCGGTGCGGCGACATGGAGCGTGTGCTGGCCATGCAGGGCTCGCGCCAGCGAGACGATGTACGTGGTGTGACCGCCACCGTCGCCGTAGTGGAAGTTGGTGTACAGGATTCTCATGGGGGGTCTTCAGGCAACGCCCGCGCAGTGTGACACAGCGTGGTCAAGGCCGGTCCGCGGAAGGCGCCGGGTCGGCCACCGCCTGTCCATTGCCCAGCATCCACAACATGATGGTCTTCTGCCGCACGTAGTTGGCCCGTACATAGGCGTAGACCAGGCCGTGCCAGCCGTCGCGGAAGCCGCCACGGAACAGGAAGCCGCGCCAGAACCGCCAGGCCGGCGCCAGCACCAGCTTGCCCAGCGTGGCCCGCTTGCCGCGTGCGAACTCGTGCTCGGCCATCATCCGCGCGTACTTCTCGGTCTTGGCCAGCTGCTGCTGCAATGACCGGTACGGATAGTGGATCAGGTCGCCGCGCAGGGTGCCCACACTGCCGTCGACACTGGCCGCCTCGTGGATCTCGCGCTTGCCGCGCCAGCCGCCGCGGCGGCGGTCGAACAGGCGCATCACCCGGTCCGGGTAGGCATTGCCATGGCGCAGGAACTTCCCGAAGTACTCCGAGAGGCGGGCGAAGCGGTAGCCGGCCTGGCCGCCGAAGCCACCGTCGCGGGCCTGCTCGATGGCGGTGCGCAGCTCGGGGCTGATGCGCTCGTCGGCGTCCAGGCACAGCACCCAGTCGTGGCTGGCCTGCTCGACGCAGAACGCCTTCTGGCTGCGGAAGCCCTCGAACCGGCGCTGCAGCACGCGGGCACCGGCGGACTCGGCGATGGCTACGGTGGCATCGGTGGACTGCGAGTCCACCACCACGATCTCATCGCAGAAGGCCAGCGAGGCCAGGCAGTCGCCGATGCGCCCGGCCTCGTTGAACGCGATAATGCACGCCGAGATGCGAGGCCGTTCGATGGGAGCGGTCGTGGAGGACATGATGGCCGGGTACCTGTTGTTTGCGACGGAGCGCTATGCGCTGCCTATTCTCGCCCCGTTGGCGCAGGCCTTGCACGCGTCCGGGCAGGAGGTGGCGGCCTGGTTCGAGGACGGCGCGGCCGGCAGCAGCCTGCCGGGGGTGCCCAACGTGGGCCTGAAGCAGGCCCTGGCAATGCGTCCGCGGGCGGTGTTCAGCGCGGCCAACTGGGTGCCGACCTTCCTTTCGGGGGCCAAGGTGCAGCTGTTCCATGGCTTCAACGTGGAGAAGCGGGACAGTGCGCGCGGCCACTTCCGGGTGCGCGGCATGTTCGACCTGTACTGCACGCAGGGGCCGGCCACGACCGCACCGTTCCGCGAGATCGCCAGCCTGCAGGGCCACTTCGCCGTGGCCGAGACTGGCTGGCCGAAGCTGGACCCGCTGTTCCGCGATGACGGAGGCGAGAGTTCCGCGCTGCGCGCACCGGCCGGTGACCGCCCGGTGATCCTGTTCGGTTCCACCTTCACCGAGCGGCTCAGCGCGGCTCCGCACCTGCATGCGCAGATCGCCGCTGATATCGCCGCCGGTGATCACTACTGGCTGCTGACCCTGCACCCGAAGTGCCCACCGGAACTGTTCGAACGCTACCGCGCGCTGGCCGGTGCCAATGCCCGCTTCATCGAGCCGGAGCAGGTGATGGCCGCGCAGCGTGCCGCCGATGTGCTGGTGTCGGACACCTCATCGATCGTTTCGGAGTTCATCGTGCAGCACAAGCCGGTGGTGACCTTCCGCAACCGCGTGCCGAAGCCGCACATGATCGACTTCGATGATCCTGCGCAGCTGCAGGCGATGCTGCAGCGCGCGCTGCACCCGGACGCCGCGCTGCAGGCGGAAATCGTGCGCTACGCCGATGCCATCCACCCTTACCGCGATGGCCGCTCCAGTGAACGGGTGATCGCGGCCACCGAGGATTTCCTGTCCGGTGAAATGGGTGCGTTGCGGCGCAAGCCATTCGGCAGCTGGGTGCGCGATCTGCAGATCCGCAAGAACCTGGGGTATTGGGGCCCGTCGCAGCGCTGATGCCTCGCTGACCCCGCTCGCGGTAGTGCCGGCCGCTGGCCGGCAACCTCGGGAATGGCGGCAGTTGCCGGCCGGCGATCGGCACGACCTGTAGTGCTTACCAGCGCAGCTTGCGCCGCGCCAGCGCCGCGGCCAGTTGATCCATCACCTGTTGGGCCTGTGCCTGCGGCAGATGATGCAGCGTCAGCGCCACATCACCATGCGCGCCGGCGGTATCCAGCTGCAGGCTGCTGGTGCCCAGCAGTTTGTCTAGCGGCGAGCGTTGCAGGCGCAGGCCCTGCACCTTGTCCAGCTCGGCCCAGCGCCACCAGCGCTTCCACCAGCCGCCGCGCACCGCCACATAGTGTTCGTCCAGGTACCAGCCCATGCGTGCCATCTGCCGGTGCGCGACCAGCAGCGCCACCGGCAGCCACGCCAGCACCAGCAGGCCCCATGGGCCCCAGCGCCAGTACGCGGCCGCAGCCAGCAGCGGCACCAGCACCAGTGCGCCCAGGCACAGCCGCCACCAGCCGCGCTGCGGAATGGACTGCCATTGCAGCGGAGGCCACTGCAGCTGCGGCAGCAGGTGCTGCACCAGCTGCTCACAACGTGTACTGGACGCCAGCGGCGCGAGTTCGCGCAGGGCGCGGTCCTCATCGCGCGCGGGGCCACCGGCGGCACTGTCGATGCGCAGCTGACGCAGCCCGAACCAGCGCTGCAAAGTACCTTCGCGCAGCGTCCAGGCCTGGATGCGCCGGCGCGCCACGCTGCTGCGGGTGCGGCTGAGCAGACCGGCCGATACGGTCAGGCGTCGGTCCTGCTCGCTGAGGGTGAAGCCGTGGTAGCGCAGCAGCGTCAGCACCACCGACAGCACGCGCAGCGCCAGCCAGCCCAGCAGCAGCGCGGCAGCCAGCAGCAGAAACGCACCGGTCACGCCGGGGTGCAGATGGCTGGCGTAGCCAAAGGCTTCGCGTCCACCGCGCTGGAGGGCATCGTCCATCACCGGCCGTGGCACGGTCTGGAACAGCACGCCGAACGCGGCGATCGCCAGCGCCCAGCCGCGGTTGGAGAGCAGGCCCATGCGTACCACGTCCCAGCTCGACAGGCGCAGCAGTACCTGCTCGTTCTCAGTCGCGGTGCTGGCAACCGGGTCGGGCTCGGTGATGCCGGCGGCCTGCGGCGCCTGCCCGCGCTGGCGGACCAGCCGTTCCAGCGCCAGCGCCTGGTCCAGCTTCAGCACCCGCATTTCCGCTTCCGGGCGCACGCCACCGGCCGATTCCAGGCGCAGCTCGGCCACACCAAACAGGCGGTGCAGCGGGTTCTGCCGCACCTCCACGTTGTGGATGCGCGCGAACGGAATCTCGCGCCGGTTGCGCGCGAGCAGGCCGCTGCGCACGGTGATCGCATCACTACCGATACGGTAGCGGTAGCTGAGGTACTGCAGCACCGACACCAGTACCAGTGCGGCAATTGCCGTCAGCGGAATCAGCTGCGCCCACATCGGGTCGCGGTCGCCGCGCTGGCCGAACACCAGCAGTGCGACCAGCGGCAGGAAGTAATGGCGCAACTGCATCAACAGTACGAACAACCACGACCACGGATGCAGGCGGTGGTCCTCGCCACCGGCGGGCAGTGCTGCAGGCAGAGGCGGTGGCAGGCTCACAGGGCGTCGGCGTCCTGGTCGAGCTGGTGGGACAGGGTATCGCGCAGGCGCTCGGCATCCGCCTCGTCCAGGCCGCTGACGGTCACCGCGCTCATGCGGGTGCCGGCGGTGTGCACGATCAGCGTGGCCAGGCCAGCACGGCGTTCCAGTGGTCCACGGCGCAGGTCCAGGTGCTGCACGCGCGACAGGGGAATGCGGGTTTCCAGCTGCCACATCAGGTCACGGCGCAGGCCCAGGCCCTGTGCGTCCAGCCGCCAACGGGTGCGGACCAGGCGGCGGTGGCCGAGCCACGCGCCACATGCAGCCCCCACCAGCAGCCCAAGGGCGGCCGTCCACAGGCCGCCGGGCAGGTCGAAGAACCACGCGGCTGCGGCCAGCGGCAGGCCCGGCACAAACAGGCCGCCGAAGGCACCTTCCAGTGCGGCCAGCCGCGCGGCGCGGCGCGGCAGCGACTGCCAGGCATCGGTGGTCGGAGCAGTAAGGGGAACGTCGGTCACGCGGGCTCCGTCAGGTGGCAGGGCGGGCGGTGGCGGCCGTGGCCGCACCGCGCAGACGGTAGCAGGTCGGCTGCGTTACTGGGCAGCCTGGATCAGCGCGTCCACATCCAGCATGTGGCCGGCACGATCAGCCTTGGTGCGCAGGTAGTGCTCGTTCTCGGCGGTGATCTCGCCGGTGACCGGAATGCAGTCCAGCACCTCGATGCCAGCGTTGCGCAGGCGCTGCGCCTTGGTCGGGTTGTTGCTGAGCAGGGCCACGCGCGAAATGCCCAGGCCGCGCAGCATCGCCACCGCGCTGCCGTAGCGCCGTTCGTCGGCGCCGAAGCCGAGCTGTGCATCGGCATCGATGGTGTCCAGGCCGTCATGCTGGTAGCCGTAGGCACGCATCTTGGCCGCGATGCCGGTACCGCGTCCTTCCTGGTCCAGGTACAGCAGCACGCCGCCGCCCAGTTCCTTCAGCTTGCGCAGGCCGCGCCGCAGCTGGTCGCCGCAGTCGCACTTGAGCGAACCGAACAGGTCGCCGGTCAGGCACGAGGAGTGCACGCGTACCGGTACCACCGCCGACAGATCCGGTTCGCCGACGATGATCGCGACCTGGTCACGCTGGGCGACGCCACCACGGAACACCGCGAACGTGGTCATGCCGACATCGCGCAGCGGTACCGGCGAACGCGCCACCAGTTCGTAGTCATGCGCGGCATGTGCTGCGCCCTCGGCCAGGTCGCACAGCGCAACCTCTGCCGCGCCATCGAAGGTGCGGTCTTCGGCGTCCAGGCGCACCGCCACCATCGCCGGCAGCAACAGGCCGAGGCGGGCCAGTTCCACCGCGCCTGCATCGAAGGCGTCACCGGCGCTCCAGCCGTCCGGCATCGGGCCCGGTTCACGCAGGTAGCCCAGCGAGGGCAGGGCATCGAAGGCAACACCGGCCAGCGGCAGGCGCGCACCTTGCGGGGCCTCCACGCCAAGCACGCGGGCGCGGGTGGCGGTCAGGAACAGGTAATGGCGCTCGCGGGCGGCATTGGCGAAGGCAGCGAAGCTGCTGGCCGTGGCGCTGTCCAGCGCGATCACCGCCAGGCGCTGGCCCTGGCCATCGTGGAGCAGCACCGGGCGACCGGCACGCAGTTCGGCCACCGCGCGCTCGCAGCGGATCGCGGCCGGATCGCCGAACAGGGAAGAAGCAGCAGACATGGCAGGACCGGGGGAGTCGGACATCGCAGTCTCTATGGGGGCGCCGGCGTCGTATTCAACGTGGTGCGGCCGCCGGTCGCAGGGGCCGGATGGGCCTGGGTGCGGCGGCCGTCAGTGCGGATGCTCTTCGGTCGCGTACGGGTCTTCCTCGCCGCTGCCCGGTGGCCGCAGCGTATAGCGCTTGTAGGTCCACTGGTACTGCGCCGGATCGCGGCGGGCAATGCGCTCGATGCCGGCATTGAGCGCGGTGGCGGCCACCTGCGGGTCGGGGTCGGCCACGGCGGCGTCGGTCGGTTCGATGTGCAGGGCGAATTCCATGTCCGGGCCGATGCGCTCGCACCAGCCATACAGCACGGTGGCGCCGGTGCGCTCGGCCAGCCGGTTGACCAGGGTCATGGTTAGGGCCTGCACGCCGAAGAACGGCACGAACACGCCATCGCCGGCCTTGGGCTGCTGGTCGGGCAGGATGCCGGTGGCACCGCCGTCCTTGAGCACCTTGAACAGCTGGCGCACGGCCGGGCCTTCGGCGCGCACTTGCTGTACGTTCTGGCCGCCCCGCACCAGTTGCAGGAAGGCATCGCTGGCCTCGTCCTCCGGTGGCTTGTAGACGATGGCGATCTGACCGCGCGAGGCCAGCCACTGGTTCAGCAGCTCCCAGTTGCCGAAGTGCGGCGCGGCCACGATCACGCCCTTGCCGCTGGCCAGGGCGGCGTCGTACAGGGCCTCGCCGTGGCGCTGCTTCAGGTGCAGGCGCAGGTTGTCGGCCGGCGCCTGGCTCCACAGGCGCAGGGTCTCGATGGCCTGCAGGGCGGTGGAGCGCAGCAGCTCCCGGTGCAGGCGGTCGCGCGTGGCGCGGTCCAGGTCCGGGTAGGCCAGCTCCAGGTTGCGTCGGGTGACGCGGCTCTCACGGGCGTTGAGACTGATCCAGGTCCAGGATAGGGCACGGGCGATTCCCCGCAGCAGCGGCCAGGGCAGGCGGGCGAACAGGGTGGTGGCGCGGTAGACCAGCCGGGCTTTGCGTTGCGGATTCATCTGCGCCAGTTTAGCCAAGGGCGCTGCTATCGTGGCCGGCCCCGTTCATTGGAGCCCACGATGCTCGTCCTTATCCAGCGTGTCAGCCAGGCTGCCGTCCACGTCGATGACGAAGCGGTCGGCCAGATTGGTCCGGGCCTGCTGGCGCTGGTGGGCATGGAACCGGGCGATACCGAGGCCCAGCTGCGGCGCATGGCCGAGCGCCTGCTGGGTTACCGGGTGTTCGCCGACGAGGCCGGGAAGATGAACCGGTCGCTGCGCGACACCGGCGGCGGCCTGCTGCTGGTCAGCCAGTTCACCCTGGCGGCCGATACCCGTTCGGGCATGCGGCCGAGCTTCACCAGCGCCGCACCGCCGGACGAGGCTGAACGCGGGTTCAATCGATTTGTCGACATCTGTCGTGAAAATCACGCGCCAGGGGTGGAAACGGGCCGGTTTGGTGCCCATATGGTCGTCAGCCTGGTCAATGACGGTCCCGTGACCTTCCTTCTCAGGCCCTGAGCCTGCGGGACCACCGCCCGGCAGGCAGGGCCCCGGGCTGGTATAATGCTACGTTCCCTATTTCTCCCTAGCCGGTGGCGCGAGCACTACATGGCCAACGAACGTCCTGCCCAATCCGAAATCAAGCAACTGATCAGCAAGGGCCTGGAACAGGGCTACCTGACCTACGCCGAAGTCAATGACCATCTGCCGGACGACATGGTCGACCCGGAACAGATCGAAGACATCATCGGCATGATCAACGGCATGGGCATCGATGTCCATGAAGTTGCGCCGGATGTGGAAACCCTGCTTCTCAACGACGGCAACACCGGTAACCGCGAAGTCGATGACACTGCGGCCGAAGAAGCTGCCGCTGCGCTGAGCGCGCTCGACACCGAAGGTGGCCGTACCACCGACCCGGTGCGCATGTACATGCGCGAAATGGGCACCGTCGAGCTGCTGACCCGCGAAGGCGAAATCGCCATCGCCAAGCGCATCGAGGAAGGCCTTTCGCAGGTCCAGGCCGCCCTGGGCCAGTTCCCGGTTTCGGTCGAGTCGCTGCTGACCGATTACGAAGCCCACAAGGAAGGCAAGAAGCGCCTGGCCGAAGTGATCGTTGGCTTCAACGACCTGGCCGACGAAGAGCCGGCGCCGCCGGCGGCTGCTGCCGATGACAGCAGCGATGCCGACGCCGAAGGCGACGAGGACGAGGACGATGATGTCGAGGGTGGCGAGGAAGAAGCCGCACCGACCGGTCCGGATCCGGAGGAAGTCGCTGCGCGCATGCAGGCGCTGAGCGATGCCTTCAATGCCTTCAAGAAGGCGGCGACCAAGGGCGACAAGAAGAACCTGCCGCGCCTGCGCGAAGAGATGTCGGCGGTGTTCGTCACCCTGAAGCTGCCGCTGCCGCTGACCGACGTGCTGACCAAGCAGCTGCGCGACACCATGGCGTCGATCAAGGCCCATGAGCGCCGCGTGCTGAATCTGGCGACCGTCACCGCCCGCATGCCGCGCAAGGACTTCATCCGTTCCTGGGAAGGCAACCAGACCAACCTGGAGTGGGTGGAAGACGCGCTGAAGCGCAAGCAGAAGTGGTCGTCGGCCCTGCGCGAAGTGAAGGACCAGATCATCGCCGAACAGCAGGCGACGATCGACATCGAGAAGCTGACCCAGCTGGACCTGGAAGAGCTGAAGGAAATCAGCCGTGCCATGGCCTACGGCGAAGCCAAGGCGCGCAAGGCCAAGAAGGAAATGGTCGAGGCCAACCTGCGCCTGGTGATCTCGATCGCCAAGAAGTACACCAACCGCGGCCTGCAGTTCCTCGACCTGATCCAGGAAGGCAACATCGGCCTGATGAAGGCCGTGGACAAGTTCGAGTACCGCCGCGGTTACAAGTTCTCGACCTACGCCACCTGGTGGATCCGCCAGGCGATCACCCGCTCGATCGCCGACCAGGCGCGCACCATCCGTATTCCGGTGCACATGATCGAGACGATCAACAAGTTGAACCGCATTTCCCGCCAGATGCTCCAGCAGTACGGCCGCGAGGCTACGCCGGAGGAGCTGGCCAAGGAAATGGACATGCCGGAAGACAAGATCCGCAAGGTGATGAAGATCGCCAAGGAGCCGATCTCGATGGAAACCCCGATCGGCGACGACGAGGATTCCCATCTGGGCGACTTCATCGAGGACACCAACGTGGAGTCCCCGATCGAGAACACCACCAACATCAATCTGTCTGAAACCGTGCGCGACGTGCTGGCCGGCCTCACCCCGAGGGAAGCCAAGGTGCTGCGCATGCGCTTCGGTATCGATATGAACACCGACCACACCCTTGAGGAAGTCGGCAAGCAGTTCGACGTGACCCGCGAGCGCATCCGCCAGATCGAAGCGAAGGCCCTGCGCAAGCTGCGTCACCCGAGCCGCTCGGAGCAGCTGCGCAGCTTCCTGGATATCGATTGATTTCCAGCGGCTGTTGAAGCCTTGAGAGAAACCCCGCTTCGGCGGGGTTTTTCTTTGCCCACCATATCCCTGTAAAGCCGAGCCTTTGCTCGACTGAGGCTTATGATTACGTAACAAGTAATGTAACGGAAGGCCCGCGTCGAAGCTGGCTCTTCGTGAATATGTCCATTATTTTCAAGCTCATAGGTGCACAGCCGCGCTTGCAGTCCCGCTTTTTTGATGCTAATTACGTAACAAATTTCGTATTACGTAATGCACATGCCACGCGCTCAACGCCCACAGGTACTGGATCTGATCGCTCAGCTGGCCCCCGGCCAGCCGCTACCTGCCGCGGCGCTGGCCGAGCGTCTGGGGGTGGACCGGATGGCGCTCAGCCGGCTGGTGGCCGCCAGTGGCCCGCAGGTGGTGCGCATGGGCAGCACCCGGGCAACCGCCTATGCACTGCGGCGGCCCACCCGGGCCGGCAGCGAATGGCCGCTGTACCGGCTGCGCGAAGATGCGACGCTGGAGGAGCTGGGGCGGGTAATTGCGCTGGTAGGAGGCGGCTTCCACGTCGATGCCGGGCCTGACTGTCCGAACCTGCGACGCGCGCCCGAAGGTGACGTTGCCGCCTTCTTTCCTGACTTGCCGTGGTACCTGGATGACCTGCGACCGCAGGGATTTCTTGGTCGCAGCTTCGCCCATGGCCGTGCGCAGGCGCTCGGCCTGCCGAAGGACCTCAAGAGCTGGCAACCGGACGATGTGTTGATGGCCCTGGTAACCGCTGGCGGGACTGAAGCGGGCGATCTGCTGCTCGGTACCGCCGCCGTGGAGGCGGCGATGGAGACGTTGCAGGTGCCGATCGATCGGGTTGCGGCCGACGATCGTCTTGCACAGTATCGCGAGCGTGCGCGTGCTGCGCTGGACGGAGAGGACGTGGGCTCCTCGCCGGGTGGCGAGCAACCCAAGTTCACCGCCACCGTAGAGGCCTACGGCAGGCGCCGCTCGGTCCTGGTCAAGTTCGCGCAGCCCGATGAAGGCGCCGCCGCCCAGCGCTGGAGCGATCTGCTGGTCTGCGAACATCTGGCGCTTGAGGCCCTGCGCGAGTCCGGGCAAGCCGCGGCGTCCAGCGAACTGCTGCAGTCGCCCACGCACACCTTCCTGGAAATCGAGCGCTTCGACCGCACGCCCGATCTGCTGGGGCGGCGAGGCCTGGTCTCGCTGCTGTCGCTATCGTCTGCGTTCACCGGCGAGGTCACCCCAGCGTGGCCGGTTGCAGGCGCCGAACTGCGTGATCAAGGCTGGCTGACGGCCGACACCGTGCAGGCGATGGGCCGACGCCATGCGTTCGGGCGGCTGATCGGCAACAGCGACATGCACCACGGCAACATCGCCTTCCACTTCATTGATCGCGGTCCGCTGCCGCTGGCGCCGGTCTACGACATGCTGCCGATGTCGCTGGCGCCGTCAAAGCTGGGCGTGTTGCGCGCGGACGAGCCGCTGTCGCCGGTCGCGCCGCTGGGCAGTGGTGATCTGCAGCATCTGCGCTGGGCGGCGCCGGTGGCTGAAGCATTCTGGCAGTGCGTGGCTGTTGACGGGCGGATCCAGTCGCCGGCAATGCGGTCGTTGGCGGGCGCGAACGCCGAGCGGGTGCGGGAGATGGGCGCGCGGTTTGGGTGAGCCAGCTGTTGCGCAAGCCTGGGCGCGTGGCGTTACGCAGCGATGGCTGAGGGTTTTTCAGTGTGTCTTGGCGCCGGCGGGTAGCCGGTTGAGCGCAGGCTCCACTACACTGTGACGCTGCGCAGGGCCTATAGCTCAACGGTTAGAGCAGGGGACTCATAATCCCTTGGTTCCAGGTTCGAATCCTGGTGGGCCCACCAACCCAGCGTGCATGAACGGCTGCTGGTCTGCCTTCAAGGCAACATCTGATCCACACGCAAGGATCGAACATGCCCGACACCCGCGCCCCGGTGGAAGACTTCACCACTGAAATCGAAGACAGCCGGCATCTGTTCGCCTGGTGCCTGGTGCGCTACGGCCAGATTCCCGAAGCGCTGGCAATCGGACAGGCACGCGAACGCTATCCGGACCAGACCGCCGGCCACGAATACGAGCACGAACTGCTCTTCCACGACGAGCCCTGGCACTGGGCGATGCTGCATGTGCTGGGCGAAGGGTATTGGCACCAGAACCCGGAACTGGTGCAGCCGTCGCTGGAGTACGACACCGAATCGGACGCGCTGTGCCTGGCGCGCGGCGAGCCGATTCCCTTACTGGATGAGGATGAGTATCTCGGTGCGCTTGCGCACGCGCGCCATATGCATGCGTGGACGTTGATCCATCAGGCAGGGATTGACGAAGAGCAGGCACAGCGGCAGGCGCTTGAGTACTACGCGTACTTTCCGCCGCATCATCGCTGGCGCATGTGCGTCCACGATGCGCGCGCTGCATGGGTCGACGTGATGAGCGTGCTGCACATCAATGACTACTGGAGCCGGCCCGAACTGCAGAGGCCGCCTGAGGCGTACTGGCGCGCGTCACGTGCATTCGCCCTGGCACAGGGGCTCCGGCTGCCGGAAACTCCGTCTCCCTCATGAGAGGGCGCTGCAAGGGTGGCATGATGCGGCTTCCGCCGATCCGTACGACAAGGAGCCCGCATGAAGCGCAGTGCCCGTATGTTCGTCGCCCTGACTGCCCTTGCGGCACTGCCTGCCGCTGCCGAGCCATCCGACTCACCCAAGCGCCCGTCGGTTGATACCCTGCAACGCCTGATCGTCGACAAGGCACCGCAGACGCGCGTAGCAACACCGGACCACGAGCGCATCACCGCACGGCGCATCGATATCGTCGATGACACGGGGGTGATCCGCATGACGCTGTCGGGCAAGACACCGGCACCGATCATCGATGGCCTGCAGTACAAGCGCGCCTTCAACGTTGCCGGCATGGTGCTGTACGACAACCAGGGCAGCGAGCGCGGTGGCTTCGGCACCGCCGATGTCGACGGCGGCATGGCGGTGCTTGCGCTGGACCATCCGGCGATGGATGCGATCGGCTGGCGGGTATCACCCGATGGTGCGGTGAGTTTTTCGATCAACCAGGCTCCGAAACTGATCCGTGAGCCTGCATTGGGCAACAAGCTGATTCCTGGGGTGCAAGCACCGACCCGCATCGGTCTGGTGGTCGGGCCTGACGGCACGCCGGCCATTGCCTTGAACGACAAGGCAGACCGCACGCGACTGCGGCTGACTGTCACTGCGGAAGGCTACGGCGCGATCGAGTTCCTCGATGCGCAGGGCAAGGTGATCCACACATTGGCGCCGGAGGCTGAACTTCGGCGCTAGCGCGTGGGGGTCGCCGATCGGTGCTTACCCGCGCCGCCCCCTGCCATCAATGCTGTACCGCCCGGCCCCGGTGCAGGCCAGCAGCAGGAAGCCACCGGCCAGCCCCAGGTTCTTCAGGAACATGATCTGTTGGGTCTGGTCGGCGAAGTTGTGATGGAAGATGAAAGCGGTGACCAGGCTGAAACCCACCAGCACGATCGACACCAGCCGGGTCTGGAAGCCGAACAGGATGCACAGTCCGCTGCCGATCTCGAAGGCGATGGTGGGCCAGAGCAGGATGCCGGGCACGCCCATCGCTTCCATGTAGCCCTGGGTGCCGCTGAGATCACCGAGCTTGCCCAGGCCGGAGATGAGGAACAGCGCCATCAGCAGGAGGCGTGCAAGCAGGTAAGCGAGCGAATGGGATGAGTGGCTCACGTCGGTGTCCTCGGAGATGGACGGCGAAGGCGATCGGAGCCCACCGGCAGTGAAGCCCGTGTCTACGCCAAGGGCAAGGCGCCTTGACAGCTGGCCGTCCGCAGGAGACCTTTCTCCCATGACGATTGATATTGAATCGCTCAGCCTTCGGGAGCTGGGCGCCTTGGTGGTTGCCGCTGAACAGCGGAAACAGCTGATTTCCAGCCGCCGTCCGGCCAGTGCGGTACGGCGGATGTTGAAGGCCGCAGCAGCAGAAGCGGGGTATACCCTCGAAGAGCTGTTCGGCGGAGAGGTGAACGAAGAGGCCGCTCCCCGCCGGAAACCGGCACGGCGCAGAACCGGGAAAGTGGCTGCCAAGTACCGTGACCCGGAGTACAAGCGCCTGACCTGGTCCGGCCGCGGGCGCATGCCGCGCTGGCTGGCGTCCAAGGTGCAGAAGGGCCACAAGGTGACCGACTTCCTGATTCCCGGCCTGGCCCGGCCGACGGCGCGCAAGAGCAGCCCGATCGGCAAGCGCACGGTCTTCAAGAAGGATTGAACCTGCCGCGCTGCTACCCTGCCAGGGTCTTTGAACGAAGGAGCGCGCGATGGCACACGATGGCAGCCTGACGATCTCACCCAGAGTCCTCTACATCGCGGCAGGCGCGGCGGTGCTGGTCAGCCTGCTGGCCTGGGCGGTGGAATGGAGCGGGATGGCCTATGTCTGCCCGTACTGCCGCGTGCAGCGCACGGTCATCGGCGTGCTGGGTGTGCTGACGCTGTTTGCACGACCGGGCGGTCTCATCGTGCCGTGGTTGTCGTATACCGCGGGCGGCTTCGCGTTCGTGGTCGCGGCGATGCAGCACTTCAACGGCTGGAAGCGTATTTCCGCCGGAGATTTCAGCTTCAACGCGCAGTGGTATATCGACCCGTGGCTGCTGTCAGGTTGCGCGATGCTGATCCTGGTGGCGCAGCTGATGCTGGTGCAGGCCGCATGTCGGGGCAGTCTGCACTGAAGCCTGCCCACGGGCGTAGCGTCAGGCGTTCTGGAACACCGCCAGCTGCGCAACAAACGCACGCTGGTAGGCGGGGCGCTGCGTTGCACGGCCCACATAGGCCACCACCTGCGGGTACTCATCGAGGAGGCCGCTGCTCTTCAGGCGCAGCAGCACCGAAACCATCATCAGGTCGCCGGCGCTGAACTCGCCCTCCAGCCACAACGCCGATCCCAACCAGGCGGACAGCTGCGCCAGCCGCATACGCACACGCTCATCGAGCATTGGCAGACGCTGCGCATACCAGGGCTGCTCGTGCTCCAGCACCCAGGCCATCGAGCGCTCGACGATGGGCGGCTCCACTGTATTCAATGCAGCGAACACCCACATGATCGCGCGCATGCGTGCATCTGGATCAGCAGGAAGCAGGCCGGCATGCTGCTCGGCCAGGTGCAGCACGATCGCGCCGGATTCGAACAGGATCTGGCCGCCGTCCTGCCAGGTGGGGATCTGCCCGAAGGGGTTGCGGGCCAGGTGCGCGGGCTGCTTCAGCTCGGCAAAGCCGAGCAGCTGCACGTTGTAGGGCACGCCCAGCTCCTCCAGCGCCCAGCGCACGCGCATGTCACGGGCCAGGCCCTGGCCGCGGTCCGGGGAAGTGGCGAAGGCGGTGAGGATCGGGCACATCGTGGCACTCCTGCAGGTCGAAGGGCCTGCCTTTCCTGTTCCGACGAACCACGGGGCGGGAAATCGACACCCTTCCCGGGACGGCGGGCGATACACTGCCCGCCACCCACCACAACTGTGCCTCCTCATGTGGCAGCGCCGCACTTCCCTGGCCGAACTGCAGCAGCAACGCGATGTGCTGCAGGCTGAGATGGATGCGGACGCCCAGCGATGGGTCTCACAGCTTCCGCCGGATGATCTCGTGGCAGCGCTGATGCCGCAGGCGCGCCGGCTTCAGGAGCTCAATCAGCTGATCCTGCGGGCTACACCGCCGCGTGAGCTGATGAAGCGCCTGAAGGCGCTTGAGCGACAGCTGCTCGAACCCGGTACACAGAACGCAGGCGTGCGGAGGGGACTGGAAGATGAACTGCGCGATCTGCACCTCTATTTCAGCAATCCCCGCCGTCGCCCATTGACGGCAAAGGTCATTCTCATCCTGTTCGCCTGCGTTCTGGCCGCCTTGTTCCTGCCAAGGCTGCTTGCGGACCTGCTGATCGCTCTCTAGGCCGCCCTCACCCCGCCCGATGCAGCTTCCGGTACTGATCCGGCGTGCACTGCGCGTGCCGCTTGAACATCTCGGCGAAGGCGCTGACGCCGGAATAGCCCAGCTCCTCGGCGATCCGGCTGATCGGCCGGCGGGTGCACAGCGCCTCGGTGGCGCGCACGAACTTCACCCGTCCACGCCAGTCGCCGAGCGACATGCCCAGCTCGCTGCGTGCCAGGCGTTCGAGCTTGCGCACGCTCATGTGGTGGCGCTGCGCGATTTCGGCAACCGATTCGGCCATCGACAGGTGTTTCTCCATGTACGCCATCACCTGCTTCAGCGCATCGCTGCTGGCGATCGGCAGGAAGCTGGGCAGTACGGCCGCATTGACGATCTGGTCGATCACCACGGCGGCCATGCGCCGCTGGGCCGGGGTCTGCGGATCGGTCACGCCCTGCCGTGCCAGTTCGTGCAGCAGCTCGCGCAGCAGCGGGCTGACTTCCAGTGCACGGCAGCGATCAGGCAAGCGGCGTGACAAGGCCGGCGACAGATAGGCCGAGCGGTATGCCAGCTGCGAGCGGTTGCGCGAATAGTGGGCCATTCCCGGTGGAATCCAGATCGCGTAGTGCGGCGGGGACACCATCCATTCGCCGTCGATCTTCATCTCCATCACACCCTGCGCGACGAAGTTGAACTGGCCCCACGGATGGCTGTGCGTGCCCCAGTCCGTGGGCTCCATCGCACCCTGCCGGAAGTAGATCGGACCGGGCAGCTGGCGGAAGGTGGGGATTGGCTCCATCGGTTGCCGCAAGCCGGGGTCGGTGTGGCGCATTTTCGGGATGTCCTCGATATGCGCCAAGCGTACGCTGGGCAATCCCCCACGTACACCCGCGTTCCGTGAACTATCTTTTCCCGATCCTCGCCTGCCTGCTGTGGGGCGCGAACACCATCGTCACCAAGCTCGCCTCGGACTCGGTCGGCCCCATCGACATCGGCTTCTTCCGCTGGCTGGTCGCGGCGGTGGTCCTGCTGCCGTTGGCACTGCCACGTCTGCGCGAAAACCTGCCGACCGTGCGCGCCAATCTCGGGCGCTTCCTGGTGCTGGGCTGCCTGGGTGGGGTGATGTACCAGTGCCTGGCCTACTATGCGGCGCACTTCACCTCGGCCACCAACATGGGGGTGATCCAGGCGCTGATTCCGTTGATCGCGCTGGCGCTGTCGCGCGTGTTCATGGGCCATCCGGTGCGAGGCACTTCCATTCTTGGCGCGGTGATCTCCACTGCCGGTGTGGTGGCGGTGGTCTCGCAGGGCGACCTGGCGCGGTTGGCAGCGCAGGGCCTGAACCGCGGCGACGCGATCATGCTGATCGGCGCATTGGCCTTCGCCGCCTACAACGTGCTGATGCAGCGCTGGAAGATTCCGCTGTCGGTGCTGGAGTCGCTGTTCCTGCAGGCCACCGCTGCATCGCTGATCCTGTTGCCGGTACAGCTGCTGGTCGGCACCGGGGTGAACAACCTCACGGCGGTCGGCTGCATCGGCTTCGCCGCCGTGTGCGCTTCGATCCTGGCGCCGCTGACCTGGATGACCGGACTGTCACGCCTGGGCGCTGCGCGCGTCTCTGGCTTCTTCAACCTGGTGCCGATCGTGACCGCCGCGCTGGCTGTACTGCTGCTGGGAGAATCGCTCAGTGGCTGGGTACTGGGCGGTGGCCTGCTGGCGGTGTCCGGCGTGGTGTTCGCCGAGTACAGCGCCAGGCGCGCCGCCGCAGTGCCGAGCGAGCAGCCCGCATAGGGCTTCGGTCATGCGGGATACGTGTCTCCGCTCAGCGCCTGTTCCACCCGCTGTTGCAGCGCGTCTGCATCATGGCCGCGTTTGCCCTGCAGGCTGAGATACAGCGAAAGCGGGTCCACCACATCGCCAATACTGGTGAATGCCGGCGGATAGGCCCAGATCTGCAGCCGTGCGCTCTGGAGGCAGTCCGGGCCGGGCATGGGAAGTGCGCCCAGCAACCGCCACGCATCGATGTGCAGTGCGCGGGTGCCACCGATTGGGGGCGGTGACGTTTCAGCAAGCGCATCGAGGCCTGCCATCGGCGCCGGATGCCCCGCATCGCGGAGTGCCTCGGCGGTCGGGCCCCAGCAGACATCCACTTCCTTCAGGATGGGGGAACGCAGGAACGGCTGTGCCCTGGCCCAGACCTCGTCGCGGTTGCCGGCCAGCTTCAGGAAGCGCTCGCGGCCACCGGTGGAGCGCTCGACCAGGCCGCGACCGACCAGTTCGGCAGACAGGCGCGACGCCGTCATCGAGGTGTAGCCGGCGACGGCACTGATCTCGCGCGGCGACCACCAGCGCGACTGGCCGCTCAGCAGCACGTGGATCAGTACGGCCTGCGCCGAAGGCAGCAGCGAGATGGCTTTCTTCTCATGATCGGGGTCGTCGCGGAACTCAATAGCCAGGCTCGGCGCGAACAACTGGGTGTGCGGGACCACGAAGTCGATGTGGTTCTCGACCAGGAAGCGGCGCTGGGTCGGCGTGAGATAGGGCGAGACGTACAGCACCAGTGCATTCGCTGCAGAGCGCAGGCAGCGCACATCCTGGATCACACGGGTGCTGGATTCGCCCGGCTCGCGGGCCACGGCGAGCATGGCGGGGGTTTCCCCGTACAGCATCAGCCCGGCGAGGTGGTAGCGCGATGCCATCGCGTGGGGAATGGCATGCAATGAAGCAAGTGGATGCACTGCCGAGGCGAGCCCGGGGAGAATCCTGCGCAGGTACCGCTGCGCGTCAGCGACCAGGTCGGTCAGGCCGGTGCGAACTGCCGTCGTCATCTCGTACTTCCCTTGCGGCGGCATGTCCGGAAGATCGGAACCCGGCCACACCGTCACATTCAGTGGTGAACCTGGAGACGGGTGTGCAGTGTCGGGGCGCGTGGCGATCCATGCGGTCCTGCTCCTTAGCCGTCATGACATCAAGTGTTGCTGGGAACCTTGGAGATTCCGTCGAAAAACGATGGAGATTGGGTGGAGGCGGTGTGCATCGTGGCCGGCGGACTCCCCTTCCGCCGGCCACGAGCACGGACCTGCCCGTCAGAAGCGCTGCGAGTACTTCACGTACACGGTGCGGCCGATATCGAAGCCGCCGTAATAGGGGAAGGAGCTGGACGGCTTGGAGAACATGATCGGGCCCTGGTGGTTGAACACGTTGTTCGAACCCAGCGCCACGGTGCCGTCCCACGGCAGCTTGTAGCTGACCTGGATGTCGTGGAAGGCATTGGAGCCGACCTTGCGCAGGGCATCCGGTTCACCGTAGGCGTAGCGGTCGGGCAGGGTGCACGGACGGTTCGGTACGCAGTTTTCAACCATGCCGGAGTAGTAGCGCACGGTGTACTGCGTGCTGAAGTTGCCGAGCTGCCAGTTCACACCCAGGTTCGAGCGCAGGCGGGAAATGCCCGGCTGGCCGATGCGGCCCATCATGATCGTATCGCCGGCCGAGTTCTGGTTCTCCTCGTCGTACTTGGAGACATAGCTGTTCTGCAGGTCGATGGTGAAGCGGCCGAACGAGAACTCGGGCAGGCGGTAGTGGATACCCAGGTCCCAGCCTTCGGTTTCCATCGAGCCCAGATTGGCCAGACCGTAGAACATGCTGGTGATGTGGCCATCGCCAGCGCGCTTGACGCTGCCACAACGCGAAGCGTTGCCGAGCACGTAGCAGTCACGCAGGATGCGGTCGACGCTGTCCTGGATGATCATGTTGGTGATCTTGTAGCTGTACCAGTCGAGGTTGATGTCCAGCCCGTCCACCCAGCGCGGGCTCCAGACCACGCCCACGGTCTTGCTCTTGGACTCTTCCGGGCGCAGCTTCGGATCGGAGCCGGTGGTGAACTCGTCAGGCGTGGCGCACGGATAGCTGGCGCAGGGCTTCAGGCTCTGGTTCAGCTGCTGGTAGCCCAGCGGGACGCCGGCGGCGTTGCAGGCGGCATTGCCGTTGACGCTGTTGGTGGCGCCGATGCCGCACGGGTCGACATAGGTTTCGAAGCTGGTGCCCAGGCCGCCATACAGATCGGAGATGCTCGGTGCGCGGAAGCCTTCGGCGAAGGTGCCACGGATCATGAGCTCTTCGATCGGACGCCAGGCGAAGCTCGCCTTGGAGTTGGTGGTGCTGCCGAAGTTGCTGTAGTCGGAGTAGCGCGTAGCCAGGTTCACGGTCAGTTCCTTGGCGAACGGCAGGTCGCGCAGGATCGGCACGTTCACTTCGGCGAAGAACTCGTTGAGGCTGTAGTCGCCGGCGGTGGTGGATGCGCCCAGTGCAGTGCTCTGGCGCGACTGGGCGAAGGCATCGGGCACGAAGCGGCCTTCTTCCTTGCGGTACTGATACCCCAGGGCGACGGACAGGTCACCGGCAGGCAGTTCGATCACCGGGCCGGAGATGTTGGCGAAGTAACTGCGGGTCTTGGTGATGCCGGTATCGTTGAACGTCGGGAACAAGAAGCGCTGCAGTTCGGGATCGGAGAGAGAGCCAGCCCCCGCGACCCCGAACGGCAGCAAAGGATTCCAGGCCAGGCAACCCGAGACCGGCGATGCCGCCGTGCCACACCGGGCCACACCGTTGGCATCGAGGTAGGAGGGCCCCAATGCCTGCCGGGAAGCGATCAGGCTCATGTCGCCACGGCCTGTTTTTGTAACTTCATTGCGGTTGAACAACGCGCCGACTTCCCAGTCGTACGTCTTGGTGCCCAGCTCGAAGTAGCCGGACAGACTGGGTGCAACCCGCAGCGACTTCAGCTTGCTTTCGGTCGTGCGCGGCACTTCCCACAGGCGGCGATTGAACGCGATGCCGTGGTCGAGCGGGTTGAATACGCTGGCCGCGTCCAGCGGCGTGCCGAACTTGGTCGACTGGTACGGGTAGCCCGCGATCTGCTGGTCGGTGGTGCGCTCGTTGTAGCCGATGTCGGCAGTGAACTTGATCTGGTCGGTCAGGGCGTAGTCCGTGCTCAGGAACAGCGAGCGGCGCTCGATGCCGGTCTGCAGGTGCATCTGGTCGTTGCCGTTGGCGAACTCGGCCGGCGTGATCGGGTGGTAGTCGTTCGGGTTCTTCGGATCGCCGCCACGATTGAGGGTCTTGAATACGGCATCACCGGTATTGCACTTGTAGAGCGCCGGGTCGCACCAGGAACCGTTCTGGCTGATGTTGCTCCAGTCCGCGCCCGGGTAGTTGGGGCCGGCGCCGCCGTACCGGGAGAACTCCCGGTCGCGGGCAAACACCGGGTCTGACTTCTGGTATTCCAGTGCGAGCGTGTACCCGCCACGCTCCCCACGGGCGCCGGTGACCAGCGAGAATGTGCTGTCCTTGCCATCGCCCTGGCTGAACTGCCCGTGCTGCATGGACACTTCCAGGCCTTCGTAGTTCTTGCGGGTGATGATGTTGACCACGCCAGCGATTGCATCCGAGCCGTACAGCGAGGAGGCGCCGTCCTTCAGCACGTCGATGCGTTCCACCGCGCTCATCGGAATCTGGCTGAGATCCTGCAGGCCGCTGGTGGTGGCGCCGAGCCGCTTGCCGTTGACCAGAACCAGGGTGCGCGTGGCACCCAGATTGCGGATGTTGACGTAGTAGCCACCAACGTTCTCGCCGGACGCCAACGCGCGCGCACGCGAAATGGTCGGCGCGCCGGTGGAGGTCAGGTTCTGCAGCAGGTCGGCGATGGTGGTGAAGCCCTGCTGCTCGATCATCGCGCGGGTGATGGCGATGATCGGCTGCTGCGTTTCGATATCCACGCTGCGGATGGCCGAACCGGTAACCTGGATGCGATCGAGGTTCTTCGGTGTTTTATCGCTGTCATCCTGCGCATGCGCGGCCGGTGACCAGGCAGCGGCCAAGGCCGTGCCCACTGCCAGGGAAAGCAGGGTGTACTTGTAGTGCATTTGGCTCTCTCCAAATCCAGTTGAATGGGTTTCCGCATCGCTGCGTGGAAACCGATCTGAAATCCCGCTGTGCGGAATCGGAAGGAA
Source organism: Stenotrophomonas sp. SMYL8 (assembly GCF_036320065.1). Taxonomy (NCBI): domain Bacteria; kingdom Pseudomonadati; phylum Pseudomonadota; class Gammaproteobacteria; order Lysobacterales; family Lysobacteraceae; genus Stenotrophomonas; species Stenotrophomonas sp. SMYL8. The sequence goes on along the minus strand of NZ_JAWIRR010000004.1, from coordinate 109,115 downwards.
CCTAACACTCCGTTTACAACTCGATTACGTTATGGACGCGTTATCGTCGCGCGCCGGATACAGCGTTCATGCACAGGCCATGCACGAAACCGCGACGCGCACCAAGGGTGCTCTGCTTCAGTCTGGCTGCGGGCTGATGACAGACTCCAGGAGACATCCGATGAATACCCCCGGCAAACCAAGACCCACGTGGAAGCAGTGGCATGTGCTGTTGCTGGTGCTTGCCATCGCACTGTTGGTGACGCTGATCATCGTCATCGCGCCATGGTGAGTCGTCGGCGTTCTGCTCAGGTACCGTGAACGCGGAAATGCGACGGGATGAAGGAGTCAGGGCGCGTTGAGGGTGGTGATGCATGCATCAATTCGTACTCACCCAATCGGCACATTCAAACCTCCACAGTGGTCCCGAAGGCAACGCACTCGCGCTGTCATTCTCCATAGACCATCGAGCACACAGGAGCGATTCCATGAGCACCCAGTCCACCATCGAACACCGCCTCAACGACCTGATCGAGATCGCCCGCGACGGAAAGTCGTTCTACGAGGAAGCTGCGACCAAGGTGAAGGATGCCGAACTGTCGGCCCTGTTCACTCGTATTGCCGGCGTCAAGGGCCGCATCGTCGCCGCACTGAGTGGCTCCGTTGCTGCCAGCGGTGGCAAGCCGGCCGAGCACGGCACCGTGGTCGGTTCGATGCAGCAGTTCTATGGCAAGGTCCGCGCTGCATTCGGCGACACCAACTATGGTTACGTGGCCGAGCTGGAAGAGTCCGAAGACCGGCTGCTTGGCGCGTTCAAGGACGTGCTGAAGGATAACGAACTGCCGCCGGCCGTGCGCCAGGAAGTCACCCAGCTTCTGCCTGAAGTGCAGGAGTGCCATAACGTGATGCGTGCGCGCAAGCACGCCATGAAGGCGGCCTGACGATCATCGGCGGCCTTCTCCCCGGGGCCGCCACGGTCGGGGCAGCGTGGCTGCCCCGGCCAACCTGGAGGTGGCGTGCAGGACTCAGCGTGGCGCATCGGGCGCGATGTCCTGCAGGTGCAGAACGCGCCCCATCAGCTCGCTGAAGATGGGGGCGGCGACTGCTCCACCACCGTAGCCTCCGCGGCGTGCATCGGGATCGTCCACTACCACGGCGACGGCATAGCGTGGATGTCGCGCTGGTATGACCCCCGCAAACAGGGACATGTAGTGGCGCGCGTATCCACCGGCAGCCGCCTTGCGCGCGGTTCCGGTCTTTCCGGCGATGGCATAGCCGCTGATGCGGGCCCGCGTCGCGGTGCCGCCGGGCTCGGTGGTAGTGGCAATCATGTCCATCACCTGGTCGGCCACGTTTGCAGGCATGGCACGGCTCACCGCTGTTGCGCGACCATGCTCGAAGGTCGGTTGCACGCGCAGGCCATGGTTGGCCAGCGTCGCGTAGGCATTGGCCAGCTGCAGCGTGGTCATCGACAGCCCGTACCCATAAGCCAGGGTCTGCTTGCTGGTGCCGCTCCATGCAGCAGGAGCGGCCAGTACACCGTTGCGCTCGCCGGGAAATCCGCTGCCCGAGACATGCCCTGCGCCCAGTGCGGCAAACATCGCGTGCAGCTGCTCGCGGCTCAGGCGGTGCGAAATCAACGATATGCCCACGTTTGAGCTTTTCTTCAGGACGTCGCTGGTATCCAGTACGCCCAGATCCCGATAGTCACGGGTGGTGAAGCGCCCATTGCGGATCCAGCCTGGGTGGGTGTCGAACGTGCTGGCAGACGTGATCACGCCGGTCGCGAGCGCTGCAGCCACGGTGAAGGGTTTCACCGTGCTGCCGGGCTCGAACACATCGGTCACCGCACGGTTGCGGCGTGCTTCGGCGGTGCCGGTACCGGGCGCATTGCTGTTGTAGGTGGGCCAGTTGGCCATCGCCAGGATCTGGCCGGTACCGACTTCCAGCACCACGATGCTGGCGGCAGCCGCGCCGTAGCGCTGTACTGCCGGTCCGAGTCCTGCCTGCAGGATGTGCTGCATGCGGCTGTCCAGCGACAGCACGATGTCCTCGCCGGGACGCGCCGGACAGCCACGGTCGCGCAGTTCGACCGGGCGGCCCTTGCGATCGATGATGACGTCACGGTAGCCGGCCTGTCCGCTCAGGCGCGCGTCGAACAGGCGCTCAAGGCCTTCAAGCCCACGGCCTTCGATATCGGTGACGCCGACGGTCTGCGCGAACAGCTCCGACTGTGGATAGAAGCGTTTGAACTCCTGCTGCAGGTGGACGCCTATGGGGGCCCTGGCCTGCAGTGCTTCAAGGCGGGCTGGATCGCCGCGACGAAAGCCAGGCAGATAGACGAAGCGTCGTTGCCGGTTGCGCGCCAGCAGTCTGGTCAGCACCGCCGCATCCGCATCCAGTACCGAGGCCAGCTGCTCGATTGACCCTGATGCGTCGAAGAAGGCGCGCGGGTCGATCCACAGCGATGCCACAGGAGCCGATCCGGCAATGACGATGCCGTGGCGGTCGTACAGCGTTCCGCGATGGGCGCGCAGCGGATGGTGGCGGAGCATCCGTGCTTCGGCCTGGTGCCGGTAGAAGTGGTGATGGATGATCTGGACGTCAGCGGCCCGCGCCAGCAGCAGGCCCGCCAGCACGGCCAGTGCGGTGCAGGTCAGGCGGCAGCGGCGTCGGAAGTCATGGGCACGCGCGCGGCGTGGCGCCATGGTGGGGGTGCGCATGCGATGGGGCATCGAGACAATGGTTACAGCGGTTGCCCGGCGATGTAGGCCAGCAGTGCGGAAGCACGGTCGATGACATTGGCGTGGCTGCGGCCATCGGCAACAGCCATGCAGGCGATCTCCGCATCGCGCAGCGTGGCCAGCCGGTCCTGCAGGACCGGATAGGGTTCGGCCGCGCGATAGGTTGCGGTGTAGCCGGCATCCAGCAGCGGCTGGACCTGCACGGGATGGCTGTCGTGCTGGTTGCGCAGGGTGTGGTCGATCCGTGCGACATCACAGGAGGCGATGGCGTTGAACGCGTACTCCCATGCCACGGCGTTCGCCATGCCCTGGTCGATCTGGCTGAGCAGCGCTGCACGAGGTGGTGCGATGGGAGAACTGGACGATGCCGTCCCTGTGGTGGCTACCGGCATGGCGAACAGAAACAGGATCAGCGGGAGGTTCAGTCGCATGCGCGCGGCTCCGGGCGTTGCAGGAGGGAAGGTGCTTCTGCCGCAGACCGGCTACGGCCCAGCAGCAACACCGCAAGGCTGGCCAGCAGCGCGGCGATGGCCGACGTCCACAGTGCACTGGCAAATCCATGGCTGTAGATCGCCTGTGCGAAGGCGGCGGTGCGCGTATCGGCGAAGGTGCCGGTAGCGATCGCATCGGCCATGGGCAGTACGTTGCGCGCGGGAACCGCCGCGGACAGTGCGCTGCGGATGCCCAGGCTCAAGGCACTGGACAGTACGGTGAATCCGAGCAGGATGCCGACAAAGCGCGTGGTCGCGCTGATGCCGGAGGCCATGCCGGCGCGCTCGCGCGGTGCCGCGCCGATGATGGCTTTGGATGTCTCGCCATTGAGGATGCCGCCGCCGGCACCGATCACCACCATTGCGACGAGTGCCAGCCACGGCAGGTGCTGCCACGCGGCCAGTCCGGCCACGGCATTGCCCGCGGCGGTGACCGACAGCCCGATCGCCAGCACCGCCGGACTGGTCAGATGGCGACCGAGCCGCCGGCCCACGCTGGGAAACAGCAGCATCGCCGCAGCGAACGGAAGCATGCCAGCACCGGCAGCCAGTACGCTCAGGCCGATGCCGTTCTGCAGGTACTGCGGCAGCATCGATGCCATCACCTGTGCGCTGACCGAATAGCCGACCATGGCAATGAGTGCGCCGACGAAACGCGGACTGGCCAGCAGCCCGAGATCGACCATGGGATGTGACCGTGCCCGTTCAACGATGACGAAGGCAACAGCCATGATGATGGCCAGGCCCAGCCCAATCAGCGCCGGGGCCGATGTCCATCCTTCTGCCAGTCCTTCCACCAGGAAGAACACGATGCCGAAGATGGCCGCGCTGAACGTGATGATGCCGGGCGGATCGAGCGGGCGGACCACGCTGTCTGACCACTCGGGTATCCAGCGCAGCGTGCCGTAGCCGAGCAGGCCCAGGAACGGCAGGATCGCGACGAACACCGCGCGCCAGCCCCAGAGTGCGGACAGCACGCCGCCGATCAGCGGTGAGAGCACCATCATCACGCCCATGGCTGTGCCCCAGAACGCCCATGCAGTGTCCTTGGCGGCCCCCTCGTGGTACGTGTGGCCGATGATCGACAGCGAGGGTGCCAGCAGAAAGGCTGCACCAATGCCCTGCAGAGCGCGCGCCAGGTAGAGCAGGGCAGCACCGGGCGCCAGTGCACAGAGCAGAGAGGTGAGGGCGAACAGGCTGATGCCGATCAGCAGCACCCGGCGGCGGCCGTAGCGGTCGGCGACAGCACCGGCGGGCAGCAGCAGTGAGGTGAAGGACAGGATGTAGGCACTGATCACCCACTCGATATCCGCGAATCCAGCGTGCAGGTCACGCGCGATGCTGGGCAATGCGACCGCGACGGCATTGGTCTCCAGCACGGTCATCGTGCAGCCCAGCGAGGCCACCAGCAGGACCGCGTCAGGCAGCGTGTGCCGTGCCGGCGAAGGGGGAGGAGAGGGCGGCACCGGTCACTCGCAGGAAGGGGAGGACGGCCATTCCATCAATGATCGGTGTTTGTTTCATTCTCGGTGTTTTCTGGTTACGTTAGCTTGAACCTAACGAAATGCCGCCCATGGAACGCCGTCACCTGGAGTACTTCGTCACCCTGGCCGAGGAGCTGCACTTCGGTCGTGCGGCCCTGCGCCTGGGAATTGCCACTCCCACGCTGAGCGTGCAGATCCAGGACATCGAGCGTCGGCTCGGCACGCGCCTGTTCGACCGCGGCCGGCGCGAGGTGCTGCTGACCTCGGCAGGCGAGGTGTTCCTCGCGGAAGCCCGCGATGTGCTGCGCCGGTTCGAACAGGCCGAAACCCTGGGCCGGCGCGCGGGGCGGGGTGAGATCGGCAAGATCGAGATCGGCTACGTCGGCTCGGCGCTGTATGCCGGAGCATTGCAGGATCAACTCAGCCGGTTCCGCAGCCGCTACCCGGGCGTGGAACTGCAGGTGAGCGAATGGCCGATGGGCGAGCTCCCGCAGCTGCTGCAGGAAGGACGGGTGGATGTGGTGTTCTGCCGGCCTCCGATGGATGTACCCGACAGTTTCGGCGAACACACCCTGGTCGAAGACCAGTTCTGCGTGGCCCTGCCAGAAGCCCATCCGCTGGCGCAGGCCGGGGCGCCGGTACAGCCGGCATCATTGGCCCGGGAGGGCTTCGTCATGCCGGAGCAGCCGGTGGGCGCAATGGAAGTCGGGCGCCGCGGCGGTTTCATTCCACGTATCCGTTCCCAGCCCGGACATCTTGCGGCGGTGTTGGCCGAGGTGTCGGTCGGCGTCGGTTCGGTGGCGATCGTGCCATCGGTGCTGCAACGCACGCTGGTGCTGCCCGGAATGATCTATCTGCCACTGGCCGGCCCCACCATCGTCTCGACCATCGCTGTGCAGTACCGGCGGGCAGAGACTTCGCCCGTGGTGCGACGGCTGATCGAGCAGGTGAAGGAGACACCGTGCAGGCGCATCGACATGTTGCCCCTGACCTGAGCGCCGCGCGGCAGGTGGACGATTGCTACACTGGTGCCACCTGCATTCGCATTCGATGGATACCATGAACAACGGGAACGGTCCGCAGACAGTTCGCTGAGCCGCAACAACGATGCAGACGTTGTTGCGGTGATCACCCCTGCGATGCACGCGAGGTGGATGGATCACTGCCGGATTCACTCTGGGCGGAGATTCCCCATGTTCAATCGTCAGGCCCCGCGTTGGGCCCATACCCTGCCATCGGCCATTGCGCTGATGGCGCCGTTCGACCTCCTGGCCTCGCTGGCCATGGATATCTATCTTCCCGTGGTACCGGTGATGCCGCAGGCATTGCAGACATCACCAGCGGTGGTGCAGCTCACGCTGAGCATCTACCTGCTGGTGCTCGGCCTGGGCCAGTTGCTGTTCGGTCCGTTGTCCGACCGCATCGGGCGGCGGCCGGTCCTGTTGCTGGGGGCGTTGCTGTTCGCGCTTGCGTCGCTTGCGTTGGCCATGTCCAGCAGCGGCGCAGCATTCCTGGCCTGGCGAACCGTGCAGGCGGTGGGAGCGTCGGCGGCATTGGTGGCGACCTTTGCCACGGTGCGTGATGTGTATGCTGATACAGCCGAAGGCGCGTCGCTGTACGGGCTGTTTGCCTCGATGCTGGCCTTCGTGCCGGCGCTGGGACCGATCCTCGGCGCGCTGCTGGCAGGCGCCTTCGGCTGGCGCGCGATCTTCGTTCTGCTCGGCGTACTGGGCATGATCGCCGGCATGCGCGCGGTACGGCATTGGCAGGAAACCCGCCCGCAGTGCCGGGACGCGTCGCGACCCGCGCTACGACGCATCCTCGGCAGCGGCGCGTTCTGGGTCTACACGCTGGGCTTCAGTGCGGGCATGGGCACGTTCTTCGTGTTCTTCTCGGTCGCGCCCCGGCTGCTGGTCGGGCGCATGCAGTACTCGCCGCTGTCGTTCAGCCTGGCCTTCGCCACGGTGGCGCTGGTGATGATCGTCACGGCGCGGATGGCGAACGTGTGCATTGCCCGCTGGAACGTGCGCGGTACCTTCCTGCGTGGCCTGTGGGTGATGGTGGCCGGCGTACTGCTGATGGCGTTGGCCGCAGCGTGGCCTCCCTCGTTCGTCGGAGTGGTGCTGCCCATGTGGGGCATCGCGGTGGGGCTGGTGATGGTGGTTTCGGTGGCTGCAAGCGGCGCGCTGCGTGATTTCGCCGATGCGTCAGGTACGGCGGTGGCCCTGTACTACGCCGTGCAGAGCCTGATCGTGGCAGGCATCGGCACGCTGGTTACCCTCGTGCTGCCCGGCGATACCGTGTGGCCGCTGGTGGCCTATGGGTTGCTGTTGCCACTTGCCAGCCTGGCAGGTGCCGCCGCGCTGCGGCATCGCGCATAACGCTGGGTGGCGGGCAAAAAAGGGGGCGGCCGCAAGGCCGCCCCAACCCGTCAAGAGAGCACGTTTTTAGAAGCGCACAGACCAGCGTGCGGTGGCGCCATGGTCGCGGCTTTCACTGCCGAACTGGCCGCTGTAGCCCAGCTCCAGCTGCTGCCGCGGGGTCAGCCACGCCGCCAGGCCCAGCTCGGCCACGACGGCGTTGTCGGCAATCGGTGCGCCCTCGACTGCAAAGGTGGTGCTGCTGTTGGCGAAGGCCAGGTTGGCCACCTGGCTGCGGTCACCGAAGGCGCGGCGATAGCCCACGCCACCGCGCAGGTGCAGCCAGCTGTCCTGCTGGAACGATGCCTTCAGGCCCTTGTCGAAGCGCAGGCCAGCGGTGGCGATGGTGGTGCCGGTGTCGTCCACCTTGCCGTGCAGTGCGGCCGCGCCGCCACGCTCGTTGATCTGCTTCAGGTCCACTTCCACGCGGGCGACCTGCAGGTACGGCTCCAGCCCGCCTTCCGCATTGCCGAAGCGGTAGCCCGCTTCGATGAAGGCCTGGCGCGTACGTGCGTTGTAGCGCGCGCTGAGGCTGTCGCTGAAGCCGGCGAAGGCAACATCACGCGTGCTCTTCACTTCGTTGCGGCTCCATGCCACGCCACCACGCAGGCCGAAGCCGCCCCAGGTGTGGCTGGCATAGGCGCCGAAGTGCGTGTTGCCGATCTTCGACTTGGCACGACGCTCCTGCTGCTTCACGTCGGTGCGGCCTGTACCGGCCAGCACGCCGATCTGCGAGCCACCGAACTCGCGGTCGATGCCGACCAGCAGGCCGTTGCTGTTGGCGTCGGTGCGCGCGGTGTTGCTGTTGCCATCCAGCTTGCTGTTGCCGCCCAGTGCCTGCACCCAGGCGCCGGTGGCATCACCCGCATCGGCGCCGGGTGCGGTGGCACCGGCACGACGTGACAGTGCGGCATCGCGCACATAGCGGCTGCCCTCGACCAGGGCCAGCGCCGTGGCCGGATGCAGCTCGCCGCTGAGGCCATCGAGCACGCCACCCACCTGTTGCGGGAACAGTTGGGTCAGCGGCTTGGGCAGGCCCTGGTTGATCGCCAGTCCATCGGCCACCGCCGCGGCCGCACGCTGGTTCGGCGTGGTGGCGGCGCTGGCGAGCGAGGCACCCCGGGTCACGTCGATGCGGGTGCCATTGGCGCCGTAGGCCAGGCTGAACTGCAGGAACGGCGAGAACGCGCTGAAGTCGGTTTTCGCGAACTGGCCGCTGACACCGCCGTCGGCGCGGATGAAATTGAACTGCTCGCCGAGGTAGTAGGTACCCGGCTCCGGCAGTGCGACCAGGGTGCCGCCGAGAGTGGCGGTGCCGGTTACGTGCAACTGGTCACTGCGGCCGCCCGGGGCAAGTTCGGCGGCATAGACGCCGGTTGCGCCCTGCACGTAGTTGCCGTTGATGGTCAGCGTGCCGATCGAATTGCCGGGCGCGATGATGCCGTCCACACGGGTGTTGCCCAGCGTGCCGATGCCCTTCAGCAGGCCGTTGGCACCGACCGTGGTGGTGCCGCCGGTCTGCGTGCCGTTGAAGGACACCACGCCACCGTTGACCGTCAGGTTGCTGTCCTTCAGCAGGCCGCTGCTGCTGACCGTGCTCACGCCTCCGGTGGTGTTCAGGGCGGTGGAGACCAGCGAGCCGTTGAGCAGGAACTGGCCACCCTGGACCTCGACCGCTGACGTGAGTGTGTTGGTGCCGTTCAATTCCAGCGTGCCGTCCTGCAGCACTGCGCCGTTGAAGGTGTTGCCACCGCTCAGGCGCAGCCAGCCGATGCCGGACTTGGTCAGCTTGCCGGGGCCACCGATGTCGTTGGTCCAGTCATCCCAGGCATCGCCTTCCCACACCTTCAGGCCACCGGCCTTCTGGTTCATCACCACGTTGGTGTCCACGCGCAGCGAGCCGTAGCCTTCGATGGCCTTGCGCAGGTCGACCATGCCCCAGCCGTAGATCTCATCGACGCCCGGATCGCCCAGATCGCGGGCGGTGGTCAGCAGCACGTCGCGGACCTGTGCGCTATCGAGATAGGGGAAGCGCTCAAAAAGCAGCCCGAGAGCACCGGTAATGTGCGGGGCCGCCATGGACGTTCCGCTCTTCTCTCCATAGCCGTGCGTCGGCACGCGCTGAGTTACGTCAAGCGAGATGTTGCCATTCGCATCGGTGCGAATATCTGCCGTTGGCGGGGCAGAGGGGTCGTAGGTAGTTGAGTTGATGTCTGTCCCAGGCGCCGCAATGCACCAGTTGGCACTCAGGCCACATTTGTTTGATCGGTTGCTCAGCGTCAAGTCCTCCTGGACGTTGACCACGCTGAGCCAGTACCGCTCGATGTCGGGAAGGGCTCGCGGCAAGGTTGCATAAATGCCGGCAATCGGACTTTCCTCAGGCGTGGGAATTTCCACATCAGTGTTGCCGGCTGCCCAGACCTGAATCATGCCCCTGGCGCGTGCGCCGTCCGCGAAGATGGAGAGTCTCTCAAGCCATTCGGGATCGCTGTATCGGCTATCAAATTCAGCTGCTGACTTGGGCTCTTCAGCCAATCCCCAGCTGTGATTGATCGCACGCACGCCCTGGGTATTCATCTGATCGTATAGATCGACAAGCGCCGAATTCTCTGGCCCTGTGGACTTAACCCGCGTATCAAGACCGAGTCCTTTGAGATAGATCTCGGTGACGCTGTTAAAGAACAATCTGGCGACGGTCAGATCTGCACCGAATCCCACGCCATGCATGCCTGCGCCATCCCGATTGGCAGCGATGGTGCCACCCACATGGGTGCCATGATCCTCATAGGATGCGTTTCGCAGGAGCTCGCTGATCTGCGGGTCGCGCAGAATCAGATCGGCAATGAACTTGGGCATCTTGGGATCAAGCGTATACCGCTGAACCTGCACCTCATCGCCAGCACTGGAGAAGCATGCATCCGGACCCGTCAATGCAGTCCTGTTCGTACACCGGCTGCCATCGCTCAACAGATCAGCAATAGTGATGCTGCGATGATTCTTGCCGGCGAATTCCGGGTGATCCAAGCCGGTGCCGCTGTCGAACACCCCCAGCCGGACGCCAGTGGCGGTCAGCCCCCGCGCGTACGCAAATTGGGCATTCATTGCACCCAGACCCCAGTCAGCATTGAATTCGTCCGTGCGCCAGCTGGCCGGGTCACCCGGCTTACCGAGAATCGAAGTGGTGCTGGCTGCTGCTGCGGGTGTTGCAACCGGCAACTGAAGGGGCGTGGAAGAGGGCGCCGACGTGGCAGGTTGCGCCCAGGCCGCCTGCAATTGTCGCTGTTGTTGCCAGGTGTCGAGTGATTCGCTGGCGATGGCGGGCGTAGCAGCCAGCAGCAGGGAACTGGCTACAGCCAGTGCGAGGCGGCTATGCATCGGAGAACGGGAGTGGGACGAACGGCCGTGCAGCGGGTGATTCATCGGACGACTTCCTTGGATGACGGACTACAAAGCCGTTAACGCCAAGGCACGGCGATACCCCCCAGCTATGTGGCAGGAATTTTATGAACACGTTAATTGGGCGTGACGCTGGCGTTCACTCCATCTCCCGGAGGCCTCGCTACCGTGGCCCGGCCTGGGCTCACCAGGCTTATCAAGGAGTGATGTCGATGCGTACTTTCAGGAAAATGATCGCGGGTGCGGTGTTCGCCTTGGCCTGCAGCGGTTCGGTTGCTGTGGCTGGGCCGATTCCGCCATGCGATCTTCCCTGTTGGAAGGCTTACCAGGCGTGTCTGTCCGGTGGCGGTGATGCAATGGAATGCCAGTACGAATACGATCGTTGCATCATGGATCGCTGCGGCGCTGTGTAAGCAGTGGCAATGCAGGATTGATGACGAGCCCCGTCCCTGACGGGGCTCTTCTGTTTCAGCGCCGCCCGCTTGCAGGCCATGCACGCAGCGGCGAGGATGGGGAATCGCATCGGAGCCGCCGCACATGGCCGTCAAACGTGTCGTCGCCAACATCGCCACGCCTGACCCTGCGCGTGCCGCAGCGTTCTATGGCGAGCTGCTGGGCATGCCGGTGGTGATGGACCACGGCTGGATCGTCACCCATGGCGGCGAGGGCAGCGCGCTGGCGCAGGTCAGCTTTGCCACTGAAGGGGGATCCGGCACGGCGGTGCCGGATCTGTCGATAGAAGTGGACAATCTGCAACAGGTACTGGAGCGCATGCGCGCGGCCGACATCCCGCTGGAATATGGCCCCGCCGATGAGCCCTGGGGCGTGCGCCGCTTCTTCGTCCGTGACCCGTTCGGGCGGCTGTTGAACATCCTCGCCCACATCTGAGCAGCAGAAAGCCCGTCAGCGACGTTTGGCACCGGTTGGTGGCACGCCGACCATGCGCAGGCAATCATCCACCACGGCGGCGATGAAGGCATCGGCATCCTGTGCGGGTGTGGCGATCAGGTCGTCGGTGGCGCCGTGCACGCCGGCATAGATCAACGAGGCGGTGACTTTGGGCGCTGGAAGCTGCCACAGAGCTGCGGCATTGCCTGCTTCGAGGATGCCCAGCAGTTGCTGCTGGATCGCATTGCGTTCGGCGTTGCCACGCTGGTGGTGATGATGGTTGGCGTACACCACGTCGTGCAGTGCATGGGTGCGCACATAAAGTTCGATGTTGGCGCGGATCCAGGTGCGCAGGCGCGCTACGCCATCGCTGGCCGGGTAATGCTGCACGGCGCGGTCGACGTCTTCCATGAAACGCCGGGTATAGCGCTGCGCCAGCGCCTGCAGAATCTCGGTGCGCGAGGCGAAATAGGTATAGAAGGTGCCCTTGGCAACGTCGGCTGCGGCGACGATGTCGCTGATGGTGGTGGCATCCACTCCCTTTGACAGGAACAGCGCCTGCGCGGCGTCCATCAGTTCTTCCTGGCGGGTTTCCGCAGGTTTGGTGCGTGGCCTGGCGACAGCTGGGGTCTGCATGGTGGGCAAGGTCCGGGTGCGACGATGGCCATTCTAGCTGGCCTGTGGCACTGACTGACCGTCAGTCATTGACCGACGGTCAGTCAGTGGCTAGGATGCGCACACATCCTTCCCCCGGGAGCCGTACATGCGACGTTTCCAGCGGCCGGCCCTGGTGCTGGCGGCCTACCTCGGCACATTCCTCGCCTCGCTGGACATCAGCATCGTCAACGTCGCCCTGCCGACCCTGCAGCAGGCGTTGAATACCGACATGGCCGGCCTGCAGTGGGTGATCAATGCGTATGCAATCGCGCTTTCGGCGTTGATGCTGTCGGCGGGGCCGCTTGGGGACCGTTACGGTCATCGGCGGATGTGGCTGCTCAGCGTCGCCACCTTCACGCTGGGGTCGCTACTGTGCGCCTGTGCCGGCAATCTTGCGACCCTGGTAGCCGGGCGTGCAGTGCAGGGCATCGCTGGCGCGTTGCTGATTCCCAGCGCGATGCCGATTCTCAGCCATGCATTCCCGGATCCGCGCCAGCGCGCGCGGGCGATCGGTGGCTGGTCGGCGTTCAGTGCGTTGGCCCTGGTGCTTGGGCCGTTGCTGGGTGGGGTGCTGGTGCAGCGTGCCGGATGGCCCAGCATCTTCCTGATCAACCTGCCGCTGGGCCTGCTCGCGCTCATGCTCGGTGCCTGGGGGATTCCCGAGCGGCGGCATCCAGAGCATGCCGCACTGGATCCTGCCGGGCAGCTGCTCAGCATTGTCGCGCTGGGTGCGCTGAGTTACGGCCTGATCGCGATCGGCGAGCACGGCCTGTTGGCGCCGGTGACGCTGCTGGCGTTGGGCGTGGCAGCTGCCGGGTTGATCCTGTTCGGCATCGTCGAACGCCGGGTGGCACGCCCATTGCTGCCGCTGGACCTGTTTGTCGACCGCCGCTTCGGCATGTTCAACCTGGCCTCGTTCGTGCTGGGCTTCACTGCCTATGCCAGCCTGTTCTTCCTGTCGCTGTTCTTCCAGCAGGCACAGGGGCACAACGCTGCGCTGGCAGGCTACCAGTTGGCCCCGCAGTTCCTGTTGATGGGTGCCGTCTCGCTGTTGTTCGGTCGTCTGGTCGCCCACCTCGGGCTGCACGCCGCGCTGGTGCTGGGCTATGCCCTGGCCGGGGCGGCGCTGTGCGCGATGGCCACGTTCGAACCGGCTACTTCGCACGCCTATTCCAGTGCTGTGCTGGTGCTGCTTGGCATTGGAATGGGGCTGGCAGTGCCGGCGACCGGCATGGCGGTCATGGCCAGCGCGCCGGTCGAGCGCGCGGGTATTGCCTCAGCCACGATGAACGCGTTGCGTCAGGCAGGCATGAGCTTGGGCATCGCACTGCTGGGCAGCCTGATGGGCCAGCGCGCCGTGCAGCAGTTCGCCGCGTCCGCGCAGGTGGCCGGGCAACGGGAGCTGGCGGCACAGGCGCGCGAACTGATCCTGCAACCGAGCTCGATGCACGCCACGCCGCAGATGCTGACGTGGTATCGCAGTGCGATGGCCAGTGGTTTCGGATGGGCGATGGCTGTGGCCGGTGCGCTGGCCGTGCTCGCGGCGCTCGGGCTGTATCGGCAGCGCGCACCGGCCTGACGCGCTGCATTCAGCCCTGCTGGCGTTGCGGACCCGCTGCCGTGCGTTCGATCTCCTGAGGCTGTTGTTGCTGCTGGCGCGCATTGGCGTGGCGAGCGTGTCCACCTTCACGACCGATCTCGGCCATGTGCTGGCGATTGCGGCTGATCGCCTCGCCGCCCTTGCGGCCTGCGACACGTGCCTCGGCCGGACTGAATTCATGCGCGTTGCCGGAGGCATGTGCGGCGCGCCCGCCCTTGGCAGCGATCGCGCGCTGCTTTTCCTGGTCCATTGATGCGAAACCCCGGTTGGAGCTGCGCGGGTTCTGCTCAGTCATGTGAAATCTCCTGCGGTGTGGGCGTCGCCTTCGTAGACGACGGCATCCATGCTTGGCCATCGCACGCTAAGTCCAGGTCGCCATCTTCGCCCCGGTTTTCACGCGCCCTGCGCACGGGGCTGATCAGGCAGCCATTCAGGCGGGCGCTGCCTTCGCAGCCGCCAGTGCCATGCCACTGACCACCGACCCGATCGTCTCTACGTCTGCCAAGGGAGCTCCCTGGTTCAGTCGCGCCTGCAGAGCTCCGTGGGAGACGGCGAAGACGATCGCTTGGCCGAGCAGGGCGTGGGTACGCAGCACCGTCTCGGCGCTGGATGGTTCGCTGCCGCGCAGGCACGCTACGCACGCGGCCAACGTGGAGTGCAGGGGTTCGAACAGCGTACGGTGGGCACTGGCGAACGCCGTCGTCGGTTGGATCTGTTCGCGCGCCAACAGCAGCGTGCGTGGACCTGCATCCGGCGCCGACAGCAAGGCATGGACGAATGCCCGCATCAACTGCTGCAGCTGCTGCGCGGCCTGCCGCGCGCCGTTGGGTGGCGTTGCCGGCAGCGGCAATCGCTCGGCAATGGCTTGAGCGCAGCGCTGCAGTACGGCGGCATACAGTTCCTGCTTGCCACCGAAGTGATAGGGAATGGCTGACTGGCTGCAGCCGGCCATGTCCACCAGCTGGCGGGTACGCACACCCTCCACGCCGAACGCGCTGAACAGCTGCAGCCCCGCGTGCAGCAGTCGGGCTCGGGTTTGCCCGCTGCGCGTCTCGGCCGCGCGCCGCCGTGCCGGTGTCTGCAGATGGGCGATGAACTCAGGCATCGGCCTGCATCAGCCGTGTCGAGTTTTCATTGAGCGCGGTACCCGCGTCCGCGCCGACGATGACCGTACCGCCGATGTTGGCCATGTGCCGGCCGAATGCACAGTTCGGTTCGAAGGCGAAGCACATGCCGGCCTGGAGGGGCAGTTCGCGCCCGACAGTCGGCAGCGGCGCGATGTGCGCATAGCGCGCGGCCTCCGGCAGCGCTTCGATGCCCGGTGCACGGCCGAAGCCAATCGGTCCATAGGGGTTGAGGCTGTGGACCAACGGATGCACGTGCCAGCCGCCCGCCTCCAGCAGGGGCGCTTCCATCGCGTCGACGACATCGCCGAAGGTATTGCCCACGCGCAGTGCGGACAGGCCTGCTTCGTAGCTGCTGCGGGCGACGGCAGCGGCGCGATGGATGTCGTCGTGCACCTCGCCAATGGCAACCGCGGCCTGATGCTGGGTTTCCATCAGCCCGTACAGTGCGAAGATCTCCGACAGCACCAGGTCACCATCGCGCAGAATGCGCGGCGGCTGCGCACGATACTGCCAGGCGGGTGGTCCCCAGCCCACATACTCGGGACCCGAGCCGAGCAGCACCTCGGCGGTGTAGCCCCCCAGCGAGAAACAGGTGGCGGTCACTGCGGCCACCAGTTCGGCTTCGGAAACACCTGGCCGAGCAGTGGCACGCAGCGCCTCGCTCATGGATTCACCGATCCAGGCGGCATGCGCGATCAGCGCCAGTTCCTCCTGGCTCTTTACCGAGGCGCGCTGGAAGAACGCGCGGTACACCGGTACGAATTCCGCGCCCGGCACTGCCGCCTGCATGCCCTGCAGGGTGCGCGCGGGCATCGCGCCGTCGAAGTAGAACGGCGGATAGGGCTCCAGCCCCAGCACGCCGATACGTGCCGAGCGCAGGCCACACTGCTGCAGCCAGCGGCCAACCTCCTGACCGGATTTGCCAACCCATAGCTGCTCGGGCGCGATCCACTGCAGGTCGCCGCGCAGGCCGGCCTGCAGGTGGTCGGCAATCATCAGCGAGGCAAAGGTGAACACCCGTGGCGGCTGGTCGCCGACGAACACCACGATCGAGCCGGGCCGGTCATTGGTGAAGTAGCAGTCCGGCGAGAACCCGGCCGGTGCGGCGGCTTCCCGGTCGCCATGCACAACCAGGGCATCGAGGCGTTCACTGGCCATGAGGTCGCGGGCCAGGGCCCAGCGGCGGTCGCGTTCCATCAGGCTGAGCGGTGCGGGCGGCGTGCGCATGAGGAGTATTCCAGGGGAAGGAGCGCGCAGGCTCGATCACGCAGTTGAATGAATCAACCGCTTGAATCGGCATTGCACGTGCGCTGCTGCGGGGGCAGCTGAAGTCGGCGATTGTGCAGCGTTGTCGATGATCGTGATGGGGCCACCGTCGCTGTTGATAGGATGCGCAACAACGCCACTCGCCTGGCCACGACAGGGACGTAGAACATGAACAGGATTGGATTGATCGCAGTGCTGGCCTGTACCGCTCCCGTCCACGCTGCCAGCCCTCTGTTGTCCGGCAGCTTCGTCCACGTTGGCTACTCGGGCAGCGACGAACAACTGCCGGCTGCGCAGTTGCCGCTGTTCCTGGATGAACTGCAGGACCTGGGCAACGACACGATCATCCTCGGTCAGGTGCGTGCCACCCGTGCCGGCGTCGGCTGCGCCAGCGGCGTGCAGGATTTCGAATGGATTGCCGGCTTTCCCGGCAAGCTCGGCACCGTGCTCGATGCGGCGGCCGCGCGCGGCATGAAGGTCGTGGTCGGCACCACCTACAGCTCGGGGCAGTGCGCCACCTTCTGGCAGGGGCAGAACGCAACGGCCGTGGCACAGGATGCGGCGCAGTCGCTGGCCCAGCTGGGCCAACAGTACGGATCGCATCCGGCGTTCGCGGGCTGGTACATCACCGACGAGCCAGCACAGGTGCCGGCTGATCGCGCGCCATTCTACCGTGCGATCGTGACGGCGCTCAAAGGCAGTACACCCTCGCGGCCGGTGATGGTGGCCCCCTACCTGGCGTCATCCAGCGTGGATCCGGCCAGCGTGGGCCGGGCTGCTGCACAGTTCCGTACGGCCACCGGCATGGATGTGCAGATCTGGCAGGACGGCATCGGCGCCGCCTCGCATGCACGCCTGTTCCAGTGGGATCGCCCGGGTCATTCCACCGAGGCGTATTACGAGGCGCTGTCGGCGGCGCTGGGGGCCAGCGGCCTGTGGGCCGACATCGAACTGTTCAACCATGGCAGTCCCTTGTTCCTGGAAACCGGCAACGGATTGTCCGGTGCCTATCGCTCCGCGTCGGTGCAGCGCATCAACCAGCAGTTGTGGAGCGCGCGTTCGGCCGGCAAGCGCGTTGCCTGGCTCAACCAGTACCACATGTCCGAGGTGGCCGGTCCCGGCCAGGGCTATGCCGAATCGCCGCGGATGATGAACACCTATCGCGGGCTGTATGGGCTCGGCGCGTCCTACCTCGTCGATCCGGTGCAGACCACCTACAGCTACAGCGTGACGCCGGATGCAAACTATCCCGACAGCACCGGGCATGAACTGTTCGATCGCCGGGTGGGAGATCCGCGCAACCCGATGGATGCAGGCTGGGTAGGCGTGCATGGCAACGCCAGCATCACCATCGACCTGGGCCAGCGCCGGCGGGTGGACTGGATCGGCCTGCATACGATGACCCGCCCGGCGTGGGGCATCGTCACGCCGACAGCTGTGGAGGTGATGTGTGCCGAGCCGGGCGCCGCTGCGGTGAAGATCGGTGTGCTGTCGGCGCCATTCACCCAGGCCGGACTGAGCGGTTCGACCGAAGAGGAATACGTGCTGGGCGACGCCGCGCCGCTGGCCGCGCAGTGCCGCACGCTGGAGCTGCGGTTGGCCAATGGCAGCTGGACGTTCCTCAGTGAAATCGAGATGGCGGCCGAGCAGTAAGCGCCTCAGCGTTGGGGCGTGCCACGCAGTCGCTGCGCGAACGGCCGCTGTTCAAGCGCCTGCAGTGCCTCGCGCAGCACCTGCTCCAATGACTGTCCAAGATCGGCATCGAGGCTGCGCGCCGCGCGTGCCGTGGCCTGCCACTGCGCCTGCAGCGCCGGCAATGCCTGCAGCGCGCGCGGGCTCAACTGCAGGATGCGCTCGCGGCTGTCTTCACCGACCGCAGCGTGCAGCCAGCCGTCGCGCACCATTGCTGAAACCGTCTGGCTGAGCGCCGAATGGCTGAGCCCGCAGGCCAGTGCGAGATCCTTGATGCGGCAGGGTCCCTGCGCCATCAGCGTGCGCAGCACCGGGGTGTAGCGCGGCCGGTAGTCCAGCTTCAGGTCGCGGTAGGCCTGCTCGACCGCCGGGTCCAGCTGGTCGAGCAGGGCCCGCAGCAGTGTTCCCAGGGTGGCATGTTGGAGATCCATGGTGGCGATGATATATAAGCACTTACATATCATCAACATGGGGTGCGGTCATGGCGGTTTCGTGGATGCTGGGCGCGCTGCTGGCGGCGTCCTGCCCGGCCCAGGACGCGGTGCTGCAGGCGGCGGCCACGGCGATACAGGCGCAGTACCTGGACGTGGCCGAAGGCGCGCACATTGCCGAGGCCGTGCGCGGCTGGTCCACCCAGCAGCGCTATGTGGACAGCTGCGCGGACCCCAAGGCGTTCAGCGCACGCTTGAACCAGGATCTGGACGTGTTCGATGGCCACTTCCATGTCGAGCGGGTGGATGCCCGCGCCGGCCAGGACGACTGGCTGATGGCCTGGCGCGCAGATGCGCGCAGCAATGGTGCGGGCGTGCGCGAGGTGCGGGTGCTGGAAGGCAACATCGGTTACCTGCGCCTGAGCACCTTCTATCCGCTCGATCTGGCCCGGCCGAAGCTGGCCGCAGCCTTCACCCTGCTGGCCGACACCGATGGCCTGGTGCTGGACCTGCGCCAGAACGGTGGTGGCGATGACGGCAGTGCGGACCTGCTGGTGCGGACCCTGCTGGCGGCGGAGATCACCCAGGTGCAGTCACTGCAACGCCGTGGCCAGCGCCGTCCGGTACCGTTGCCACCGGCGAGCCTGGGGCTGTACCTGAAGCCGCTGGTGGTGCTGATCGACCGCCGCACCGGGTCGGCCGCCGAATTCGTCGCGTACTCGCTGCAGGCGCAGGGGCGGGCACGTGTCGTTGGTAGTCGAAGTGGCGGTGCGGCACATATGTTCGATGATCCTGTGCTGCTGCCGGATGGCTATCAGATCAGCATTCCCGACCGGCAGCCGATCAACCTCCGTACCGGAACCAACTGGGAACGCACCGGCGTCACGCCTGATGCAGCAGGCGGTGACGATCCGCTGTTCGTCGCCCGGCAGCTGCTGGCCCGATCGGCATCGCCAGAATGAACGCACAATTGCAACCGCGCCCTATCGCAGACGACATGCAGCGTGCCTAGAATCGATGCATCCCGGTAGTTCCCGGGCGCTTCGAGTGAATGGACTCAATGAAGATTCTGTTGACCGGCAGTTCCGGGCGGATCGGGCGTGCGATCTTCGGCGCGCTGGCGGCGGCCCACGAAGTGGTGGGGCTGGATCGCAGCCCATTCGCCACCACCCGCATCATTGCCGATGTCACCGATCGTCAGGCCGTGAAGCGGGCAGTGCAGGGCGTCGACGCGGTGATCCATACCGCCGCCCTGCACGCACCCCATGTCGGCCTGGTGCCGGATGCGGTATTCCAGCAGATCAATGTGGAGGCGACCGCACACCTGTTGCAGGCTGCCCGCGAGGCCGGTGCACGCCGCTTCGTGCTGACCAGCACCACGGCGCTGTATGGCCATGCGGTGGTGGCGGGCGGTTGCCGCTGGATCGATGAAGATACCGAGCCGCTGCCACGCACCATCTACCATCGCAGCAAGCTGCAGGCCGAGGCGTTGGCTGAAGCCGCTGCGGCGCCGGGCTTCAGCGTGCGCGTGCTGCGCATGGCCCGCTGTTTCCCCGAGCCACCGGAGCGGATGGCGATGTTCCGCCTGCACCGCGGCATCGACGCGCGCGACGTGGCCAGCGCACATGCCGCGCTGCTGCACGATGAGGGCGCTGCCTTCGCACGCTACATTGCCTGCGCACCGACGCCGTTCCTGCGCGAGGATTGCCTGGAACTGGCGACCCAGCCGCGCAGGGTGCTGGCCCGCCGCGCCCCGCAGTTGCTGGCCGAGTTCGAGCGCCGTGGCTGGCCGCTGCCGCTGAGCATTGACCGCGTCTACGACAGTGCACTGATGCGCAGCACACTGGGCTGGCAGCCGCGCTTCGGCCCGGACGACGTGCTGCAGCAGTACGCGGTTGGCAGCATCGAGGTGCTGCCGCGGGCGGAATGGATCAAGGACCGCGTGGCCGAATAGGGCGGCAGCGGGGCGGGTTCCTGACCCGACCCTGAGCAGGTTCAGGAATGTGCAGATGGACCGCCTCAACCTCGTTCGCAGGCGGCCGCTAACCCGGTGCGCTTCCAGCGCCGGGCGTGTCCCGGCGGCCGGTGGCCTGCGCGACGGATCGCGCACCTGCGCGGTGCCCTCGCGGTGCCGGTCGTCCTGAACTGCCTTGCGGACCCTTCCATGCCTTCTCCCCGTTCCGCCGCTGCCCGCCGCCCGGGCAGCATCGCCCACAAGCTGATGCTGGGCACCGCTGCGATCGCGCTGCTGTGCTTCGGCCTGACTGCGTTCCTGATCTACCGCCAGGCCAGCGCCAGCCTGATCGACGCCTCGCGCCAGACCATGGCCAGCGAAGCCACCGCCGAAGCCCGCCAGGTCGCGGCCGATCTGGGCACCGCCTTTGCCAGCAACGACGCCATGGTCGAGGCCGTGCTCGCCCAGCGCGCGCGCGGCGATGTTCCGGACCGTGCCAGCCTGGCTGCCGTGCTGGGCGAGCAGCTGCGCACCCACCCCGAGTGGCTGGGCAAGAGCACCATGTGGGAGGCCGACGCCTTCGATGGCAAGGATGCCGAGTTCGTCAACACTGAAGCGCACGATGCCACCGGTCGTTACATGAGCTACTGGGCCTGGCACGATGGCAAGCCGCAGCAGTCGACGATGACCGACTACACCGAGACGGCCAGTGGCTCCGGTGACTGGTACATGGTGCCCAGCCGCGACAAGCTGGCGAAGGTAAGCGAGCCCTACGCCTACGACATCGGTGGCCAGCAGGTGCTGATGAGCACGCTGAGCACGCCGATCATCGAAAACGGCCGGTTCCTCGGTGTATTCACTGTGGACTTCTCGCTGGCGGCGCTGCAGAAGCACCTGGCCACGCTGAAGCCGATGGGCGCCGGGCGCGTCGAACTGCTCTCGCCGAATGGCGTGGTGCTGGCCTCGGCCAATGCCGCCGAAATCGGCAAGCCACGTGGCGACGCATTGACCCGCAGCATGCTGGCAGACATCGCCGCCGACCGCCGGTTCGAAGCCTTCACTCCGGATGCCGCCGGCAACGTGCGCGTATACGTGCCGCTGCGTGTGGGCGATGCGCCGCAGCGCTTTGCACTGGGTGTGGTGATGCCGCACGCGGTGATCGTGGCCGAGGCGCGCCAGCTGCTGTGGCTGACCCTGCTGGTTGGTGTGGTGGCCGCGCTGACGCTGAGTGCCGGTGTCTATGTGCTGCTGCGCCGGTTGGCGATCCGCCCACTGGCCGAAGCCGTGCGCGTGGCCGGCGACGTCGCCGCGGGCAAGCTGGACAGCACCCTGCCGGCACGCAGCAACGACGAAGTGGGCCGCCTGCTGGACGCGATGCAGGGCATGCGGGGGCAGCTGCAGTCGGTGATGGCGGCGCAGGCGGAAATGGCGCGTCGCCATGACGCCGGTGAAATCAGCTACCGCATGGACGCCTCGGCGTTCCCGGGTGAGTACGGCCGGATGGTGGCTGACAGCAACCAGCTGGTGGCCTCCAGCAACGCCGTCACCCAGCGCCTGGTCGACGTGATGCAGCGCTATGCGGTGGGTGACCTGAGCGTGGACATGGAAGCGCTGCCGGGCGAGAAGGCGGTGTTCACCGCTGCAATGGCCACCACCAAGAGCAACCTGGCGGCGATCAACGATCAGATCCAGCAGCTGGCCGCTGCCGCCGCCGCCGGCGATTTTGCGGTGCGCGGCGACACGCTGCGTTTCGACCACGACTTCCGCCGCATGGTGGAAACCCTCAACACCATGATGCAGGTCAGCGACCACAACCTGGCCGAGCTGTCGACGCTGCTGCGCGCGATTGCCGCAGGCGACCTCAGCGCGCGCATGCAGGGCGACTTCCACGGCGTGTTCGCGGTGATGCGCGACGATGCCAACAGCACCGTGCAGCAGCTGACCCAGATCGTTGGCCAGATCCAGCAGTCGGCGGCCAGCATCCGCCTGGCGGCGGGTGAGATTGCCGCCGGCAACAGTGACCTGTCGCGCCGCACCGAGCAGCAGGCGGCGAACCTGGAAGAGACCGCGGCCTCGATGGAAGAGCTGACCTCCACGGTGCGCCAGAATGCCGACCACGCGCTGCAGGCCAACACCCTGGCCGGCTCCGCGGCGGGCGTGGCCAGCGAAGGCGGGCAGGTGGTCAGCCAGGTGGTGCAGACCATGGAACAGATCGAGGCCTCCTCGCAGCGCATTGCCGAGATCATTTCGGTAATCGATGGCATCGCGTTCCAGACCAACATCCTGGCGTTGAACGCGGCGGTGGAAGCGGCGCGTGCCGGCGAACAGGGCCGCGGATTCGCCGTGGTCGCCAGCGAAGTGCGCGCACTGGCCCAGCGCTCGGCAGGCGCGGCCAAGGAGATCAAGGAGCTGATCGACGCCTCGGTGGCGCAGGTCGGTGCCGGTGCGCAGCTGGTGCACGGCGCGGGCCGCACCATGCAGGAAATCGTCGGCCAGGTCGGTCGAGTGAACGAGATCATGGCCGAGATCTCGGCAGCCTCGCGCGAGCAGTCGGCGGGCATCGAGCAGGTCAACCAGACCGTGGTGCAGATGGACGAGACCACCCAGCAGAACGCCGCACTGGTGGAAGAGGCCAGTGCCGCCGCGCGTGCGATGGAAGAACAGGCCGAGCAGCTGGCGGTGGCGGTCTCGCGCTTCCGCCTGCAGGCCGAGCCGGTGGCTACGGTCCGCCGCGCGGCCTGATCCTGTTGCGCGCACATGAAGACGCCCGGCCAAGGCCGGGCGTCTTCATGTCTGCTTGATGCTATGCCAGGCCGGAGTGCGGCGGCAGCATCGCGTCAGAACATGCCTTCGAAGGGATTCCAGCTGGCTTTGCCCTTCACCTGCTCCAGGTAGTAGCTGTAGTTGGTGCTGGCGGCAACCAGGAAGTTCATGGCGATGAACAGCGGGCGCGCGATGATGTCCGGCAGGAACAGGGACACGATGCCCAGCACGAGGCCGATGCCGATCACCACCAGCGCCTTGCGCCACATGCCCAGAATGAACAGGTAGATGAAGCCGAAGAAGAAGGCGAAGAAGTTGATGTTGATCTTGAGGCGGTCGCCGAAGGACAGCGCCTTCCAGGCTTCCTTGAAGCGCGGCTCCTTCGGAGCGCCGTGCTGCTGGAAGAAATTGAAGCGGAACTGCCACTTCGGGCTGAAGCGGGAGAGGTCGACGGCGTTCATTGACGATTACGTCCTTGTAGGAAAACGGTTACATGATACGAGGCCGACGGTTCAGGAAACTACCCTCAACCGTCAAAAATGTGACGCGCCCGGCATGTGCAGGCCTGCGGCGGGGCGCCGCACCGTCACCCATCCGCCTTGTTTTTAGGATAGGGTGCGCAGTTCCGCTGCCGCCCCAGCTGAACCCGGGCGGCGGCGGGATGTCCATGGAGGTTGCATGACCACACCTGCTATACCGGAAAACGCACCGGGACCGGTGCTCCTGCCGACACCTGAAGTGGTGCAGGCACAACAACTGCTCGCACGCCAGCAACTGGCGGTAGCGATGGACCGTGCACGCACGGCCGCTACGCAGAACGCGGCCGCGGCCGCGATGGAAAGCGAGTAATCCGCAACACCGCCGATCGCGCTGGCGTGCTGCCAGCGCGATCGCGGCGCGCGCCGCCGGTCAGAACCGCGCGGTCATGCTCATGAAGTAGCTGCGCCCGGCCACGAAGTAGTCGGTGGAGCCTTCCGCATACAGCTTCTTGTCGGCCAGGTTGCTGACGCCGCCGCGCAGGGTCAGTACCTCGTTGACGTTCCAGGCTGCGGTCAGGTCATACAGGGTGTAGGCCTTGAGGAAGGTCGTGGCGGTACCGGTCTGCTTGCCGGTGTACTGCGCCGACAGGCTGCTGGAAAACACCGTATTGGGCGTCCAGTCCAGCGACGAATAGCCGGAAAACTCCGGCGTATCGATCAGGTTCCTGCCGGTGGTCAGGTTCTTGGCTTCCTTCATCCAGGTGGCCGAGGTGCGCCAGCGCCACTGCTCGCCGAAGCGGACATTGAAGTTGCCTTCCATGCCACTGGTGCGCGCGCGCTGCACGTTGCTCATGCGCGTCCACCAGATGCCGTTGAACTTGCCCAGGGGCGCGTACTCGATCTTGTTCTTGAAGTCGGTATGGAAGTAGGTCAGGCCGGCATCGAACAGGTCATTGTCGAAGCTGATGCCGATCTCTCGGTTGGTGCTGGTTTCCGGGTCCAGGTCCGGGTTGCCGGCCATGTAGCAGCCACCGCGGGTATAGCCCAGCGGGATCAGCGAGGTGCAGCCGCGGCCGCCGGACTGGGTGGCCGCGCTGGGCGAATTCTCGGTCAGGCTGGGCGCGCGGAAGCCCTTGGAGACGCCACCGCGGATCGTCCACTGTTCGGCCGGGTGCCAGACCAGGTACGCACGCGGGCTGACGTGGCTGCCGAACTTCTCATGGTGGTCCAGGCGTGCGCCCAGGGTCAGCGCCAGCGTGCGGTGCAGCTTCAGTTCGTCCTCAACGAACAGTGCCCAGGTATCCACTTCCAGGTTGGAGCCGCTGACGGCATTGCCGGCATAGTCGATCGGCGCGCGGCCGATGGTATCGGTATTGGTCAGTTCCTGGCGCTTCCACTGGCCACCGACGGCGAACTGGTGTTCAACGCCCAGGGTGAACGGCGTGGTCAGGCTGCCTTCGATGATGGTATCGGTGGCCTCGGAGCGGCCGGTGGCACCGATGTCGTTCTTGTACTCGGTCCAGTACGCGCTGAGCTTCGAGTTGCCGAAGCTCCACTTGCCATCGTGGTTGAGTGCCAGCGAGCTGCGCTTGAGTTCGCTGGCACCCCAGGCGCCTTCGTCCTGCTTTTCCAGCGAGGCGTCGATGAAGGCCTGCTGCACGCCGTGGCCGGCTTCCAGCGACAGTTCCTGCGCATCGCTGAGCTTCCACTGCAGCAGCGCGTCGACATTGCGGTCCTTCTCGCCGGCGTAGGCATTGCCATAGACACCACCGTTGGAGCGGTCCGAGTCGCGGCGCATGCTGTTGGCACCGATGCGCAGGCCGAAGCGCTCGCCGAGCGGGCCGGAGAACGTCGCACCGATCTGCTGGGTATCACCGCGCTTGCCATCACCCGGGCGGGTATAGCTGTGGGTGGCGCTGCCGTTCCAGTCATCACCGATGCGCTTGGTGATGATGTTGATCACGCCGCCCATGGCGTCGGAGCCGTACAGCGACGACATTGGTCCGCGCACCACCTCGATCCGTTCGATCTGGTCGGGCGAGATCCAGTTCAGATCCTGGCGGCCGAGGTCGGGACGGTAGTTGGTCGAGGCCGAGCTGCCCATGCGCTTGCCGTCCACCAGCACCAGCGTGTAATTGGACGGCATGCCACGCAGCTTGATCTTGGACTGCTCGCCGACCGCGCTGAGGCCACCGGTCACGCCCGGCACGCGGCTGAGCAGGGTGGCCAGGTCGTGCACCGGCTGGCGCTCGATGTCCTCACGGCTGATCACGCTGATGCTGGCCGGTGCATCCTTGATCCATTGCTGGTTGCCCGAGGCGGTGACCACCACGGTATCCAGATCCTTGGTGGAGGCATCGGCGCTGGCCTCTGCGGCGGCCAGGCCGGGCAGGGCCAGCAGGCAGGCGGTGGCCAGAGCGCAGGCCAGGCGGGTGCGCGGCAGGCGCGCGGAAGGGGTACGGAACGACAGGGACATGACGGCTTCCATCGGAGGAGGGGGACCCGGTGGAAGCAGCAGGCGCACGCAGACAGCAGGCAGCCCCCTTCCATGGGTCGTTGGGCGCTGGGTGGGAACCGGCGCAGCTGGGTGGGTCTCGGCCGTGCGGAAGACGGTGACCTGCCTGGTTAATGAAATGATAACCGTTCGCGTTTGTTACGATCCAGTACCTGGGGCGACCAAGTGACATCCGTTCCCCTGCCCCGGCACTCGCCTGCTGTTTGCTGAATGGGGATAAATCCCGGCGTAGACCTTCGCACTCGGCTTACATCCGGCGCCCTAGACTGAGCCGCATTTTCGATTCCGCCCCGTTGGAGATCGTGTGGGTTCCGGTAGTGACAGACAGCGACTGCGTGGCGTGACGCCGACGCAGCCAGGACAAGTGCGGGCGCCGGGAAAGCGCGCCGGGAACCTTGGTGCATGCAGCCCGGCCGGGATGGCCGGCCGTGCCGACTGCGCGGAGTAGGCGGCAATGGAGGTGCAGACCATCCATGCGGAAGCAGATACGTCCCGGCTTGATGCCGGCTGGACGCTGCTGCCGGCCGAATCGCCGTTGCAGATGCCTGAGCAGACCCTGCGCGAAGGCCAGCTGAAGGTTCGCCGCCACCGCACCTCGCCGCGGCTGATCGGCCTGCGCCGGTTCTATATCTTCGGCGGCACGCTGGCGATGACCGCCATCGCTACCCGGATGATGTGGCGGGTGCTGTCGGCCAATGGCATCAGCGTGCTCGAGGCCTGCCTGCTGGTGCTGTTTGTCGGCCTGTTCGCCTGGATCGCGCTGTCTTTCGCCAGCGCCGTGGCCGGCTTCCTGACTGCCGTGTTCGACCGGGGGTATCGCCTCGGCATCGACCCGGACAAGCCACTGCCGACGGTGCACAGCCGCACCGCGCTGCTGATGCCGACCTACAACGAAGATCCGCGCCGGCTGCTGGCCGGCCTGCAGGCGATCTACGAGTCGGTGGCCGCCACCGGCCAGCTCGACCGGTTCGACTTCTTCGTGCTCAGTGATACCCGGCGCGAAGACATCGCGCGGGCCGAGGAGCAGGTGTTCGCCGAACTGCGCGAGCGCGTGCCCGATGGCCAGGCGCGGCTGTTCTACCGCCGCCGTGGCGACAACAGCGGGCGCAAGGCCGGCAACATCGCCGACTGGGTCCGCCGCTTCGGCGGTGCCTACCCGCAGATGCTGATCCTGGACGCCGACAGCCTGATGACCGGCGACAGCATCGTGCGCCTGGTCGCGGGCATGGAGCACAACGCCGACGTCGGCCTGATCCAGACCCTGCCGTCGGTGATCGGCGGGCGCACCCTGTTCGCGCGCATGCAGCAGTTCGGCGGCCGCGTGTACGGGCCGGTGATCGCACGCGGCGTGGCCTGGTGGCACGGTGCCGAGAGCAATTACTGGGGCCACAATGCCATCATCCGCACCCGCGCCTTCGCCGATCAGGCCGGGCTGCCGGCGCTGCCGGGGCGCAAGCCGTTCGGTGGCCACGTGCTCAGCCATGACTTCGTCGAAGCGGCGCTGATGCGTCGTGGCGGCTGGGCCGCGCACATGGTGCCGTACCTGGGCGGCAGCTATGAAGAAGGTCCGCCGACCCTGACCGACCTGCTGGTGCGCGACCGCCGCTGGTGCCAGGGCAACCTGCAGCACGGCAAGGTGGTCGGCAGCCGTGGCCTGCACTGGATCAGCCGCATGCACATGCTGATCGGCATCGGTCATTACTTCACCGCGCCGATGTGGGCGATGCTGATGCTGATCGGCATCGCCATCCCGCTGTTCCAGGAAGGCATCGACTTCAACGCCCTGCTGCACCTGTCGCCCAGCGTGTACTGGCGGGCCCAGGACGAGGAACAGGTGGTGCGCCTGTTCGCGGCGACCATGGCGGTGCTGCTGCTGCCCAAGGTGCTGGGTTACCTGGCGATGCTGCTGGACCCGGTCGACCGCCGCGGGTGCGGCGGTGCCCTGCGCGCGTTCGTCTCGATGCTGGTGGAAACTGTATTGGCCGCGCTGATGGCGCCGGTGGTGATGTACGTGCAGTCGCGCGGCGTGGCCGAAGTGCTGTCCGGCCGCGATTCGGGGTGGGACGCGCAGCAGCGTGACGATGGTGGCATTTCGTGGCTGGCGCTGATCCGTGGCTACGGTGGGCTGGGGATGTTCGGCGCCTTCATGGGCATGCTGGCCTGGGCGGTGTCGCCATCGCTGGCCGCGTGGATGGCGCCGGTGGTGATCGGCATGGTGCTGGCGGTACCGGTGGTGGCACTGACGTCTTCGCGTGGCCCCGGCGCCTTCCTGCACCGTCTTGGCCTGCTTGATATCCCCGAGGAGAACATCCCGCCGCCGGTGCTGGTACGCGCCGCGCAGCTGCGCCGGGAAGCGGCCGAACAACCGCCGCTGTACTGATCGTCCCGCGGCAGCGGCATAATGCGGCTCGAACTTGAAGGAGCCGCATCATGCTGCAAACGGTGGAACAGGAGACCGGCGCCTCGCCGCAGTGGTCGGTGATCTGGCTGCACGGCCTCGGTGCCGATGGCCACGACTTCGCGCCGATCGTGCCGGAGCTGGTGCGTCCGCATTGGCCGGCGCTGCGCTTCGTGTTCCCGCATGCACCGGTGCGGCCGATCACGATCAACAACGGCGTGCCGATGCGCGGCTGGTACGACATCGTCGGCATGGATTTCCGTTCGCGCGCCGACATGGTGGGCGTGCAGGAATCGGTGGTGCAGCTGGATGCGCTGATCGCACGCGAGATCGAGCGTGGCATCGCGCCGGAGAAGATCTTCCTGGCCGGTTTCTCGCAGGGGGGCGCGATCATCCTGACCGCCGCGCTGTCACGCACTGCGCCGTTGGCCGGCCTGATCGCGCTGTCCACCTATCTGCCCGAAGCCGACGGCGCAAAGCGCGCTGAAGGCGCCGTGCAGGTGCCGGTGTTCATGGCCCATGGCAGCAGCGATCCGGTGATTCCGCAGGCGGTGGCCGCACACAGTGCGCAGGCACTGCAGGCGCTGGGCCTGGACGTGGAATGGCACAGTTACCCGATGGCCCACCAGGTCTGCGCCGAAGAGATCCAGGCGCTGGGTGACTGGTTGCAGGAACGCCTGGGCGCTGCCTGACCCATGCCGCCGGCCAGCGCCCCGCCCTGGATGCCGGAACTGTGCCGCCTGCCGCGGCTGGCGGCGATGCTCGGCCTGGCTGAACTGGTGGTGGTGGTGCTGGCCCTGGCCCCGGATGGCAGCCGCCACTGGACTGTGGGCGAACTGCTGTCGGCCAGTGGTTTCGCCTTGTGGCTGGCGCTGGCCGTAACGGCCAGCCTGTGCCTGCTGCGGCAGGCGCTGTCGAAGCTGCCGCAGATGCTGGGCGCGGCAGCGGCGATTGCATTGGCGACGCTGATCGCGGTGGTCTGCGCGGGCATCGTGCATGCCCTGTACGCAGTGCTTGGCGACAGCTTCGCCCGCGGCATCAGCTTCTGGCGCTTCACGCTGGGCAGCGCGGCGACGACGGCGCTGATCACTGCCTTGGCCCTGCGCTACTTCTATGTGAGTGATCGCTGGGCCGCGCAGGTACAGGCCAACGCACGCGCACAGGCCGATGCCCTGCAGGCGCGGATCCGCCCGCACTTCCTGTTCAACAGCATGAACCTGATCGCCAGCCTGCTGCATCGCGACCCGGTCGTGGCCGAGCGTGCGGTGCTGGACCTGTCCGATCTGTTCCGTGCCGCGCTGGGGGCGGGCGAGGGTGATTCCACCCTGCGTGACGAATGCGAGCTGGCCGAGCGCTACCTGTCGATCGAATCACTGCGCCTGGGCGAGCGCCTGCAGGTGCGCTGGCAGCGCGACGAACCGCTGCCCTGGGATCTTCCCCTGCCTCGCCTGGTACTGCAGCCACTGGTGGAGAACGCCGTGCTGCATGGCATCTCGCGGCTGCCCGAGGGTGGCACCATCGAACTGCAGCTGATGCGCCAGGGCAATGAACTGCAGATCTGCGTGCGCAATCCGGCGCCCGACCCGCAGGCCCCCGGGCTGGCCCTGGCGCGCGGTGCCGGCCATGCCCAGCACAGCATCGGCCATCGGCTGGCCTGGCGCTTCGGCAGCGCCGCGCGGATGACGGCTGGCTGGAGCGAGGGCTACTATGCCTGCCAGGTGACAGTGCCGATCCAGTGAGGGAGCGATCGTGAGGGTAGTCATCGCCGATGACGAACCGCTGGCGCGTGAGCGCCTGCGCAGCCTGTTGGCCGCGCAGGACGGCGTGGATGTGGTGGCCGAGGCCGGCAACGGCGAGCAGGCCCTGCACGCGTGCGCGGAGCTGCAGCCGGACCTGGTCCTGCTGGATATCGCCATGCCCGGGCTGGATGGCCTGGAAGCCGCCCGCCACCTGGCCAGCTTCGAGCCACGGCCGGCGGTGGTGTTCTGCACCGCTTACGATGCGCATGCGCTGTCGGCGTTCGAGGCGGCCGCGATTGATTACCTGATGAAGCCGGTACGTGCCGAGCGTCTGGCCGCGGCCATCGCGCGCGCGCGCACGTTCCTGGCCGGCCGCGATGGCCAGCCACAGGACCACCGCGGGCAGCAGGCGCGCAGCATGCTGTGCGCGCGCCTGCGCGGCAGCCTGCGCTTGATTCCGTTGGACGACATCCATTACCTGCAGGCCGAAGAGAAGTACGTGGTGGTGCACCACGCGCGCGGCGAGGACCTGATCGAAGAGTCGCTGAAGTCGCTGGAAGAAGAGTTCGCCAGCCGCTTCATCCGCATCCATCGCAACTGCCTGGTGGCGCGCCACGAACTGGTCGAGCTGCGCCGTGGCACGGGTGGGCAGGTGCAGGCGATGTTGCGCCATGGCAAGCAACCGCTGGAAGTCAGCCGCCGCTGCGTGGCGACGCTGAAGCAGGAATTGCGGCATCTGTGAGTGTTCCGCGCGGCCTGCGGCCGCGACTGCTTACAGATCAACATCAACATCAAGATCAACAGCAACAGCAACAGCAACAGCAACAGCGGGTCATGGCTCGGTATTTCTACGTGCTGGGTCGGGGCGGGGGGGGGGGGGGGGGGGGGGCCGCGGGGAGGAGCGGAGGGAGCAAAGGCGCGCACGCCCCACGCCGGAAGG
>NZ_JAWIRR010000004.1:71562-78142 GCF_036320065.1 Stenotrophomonas sp. SMYL8 | reverse complement strand
CCCCCCCCCCCCCCCCCCCCCAGCCCCCCCCCCCCCCCCCCCCGCCCCAACCCTCTCGTTCTCCACTGCATCGGACAGCAAAAGCATTGTTGTTATCGGGTGGGGAGAGAAATGTAGAGTCGAGCCATGCTCGACTCAGAGCGAAGCGACCCGCTGTTGCTCTGCTTTTCTTTTGATCTTCCGTGGCTGGCGCGCACGGAAACTGTCATAGGTCGGGCGGGATGGGCTGCGCAGGGGCGTGAGCCGCATGGATGCGGCGACCGAGCTTACATGGACGTACTTGCAGCGGCCCCTGCGCAGTCCATCCCGCCCGGCCAAGCACGGCTGTTGCTTTCACGCCCCCCCAGCCAGCCACGAGGGGCTCCGCCGTTGGCCGTATCCGCGCCGAAGGCGCGATAATGACCGGATGGAAACCGTCCGCATCGCCACCCGCAAGAGCCCGCTCGCCCTCTGGCAGAGCGAACACGTCGCCGATCGCCTGCGCCAGGCCCACCCCGGCCTGCATGTGGAACTGGTGCCGATGAGCACCCGCGGTGACGAGGTGCTGGACCGCTCGCTGGCCGCCATCGGTGGCAAGGGCCTGTTCCTGAAGGAACTGGAGCTGGCCATGCTGCGTGGCGAGGCCGACTGCGCCGTGCATTCTCTGAAGGATGTGCCAATGGAACTGGATGAACCCTTCGCGCTGCCGGCGATGCTGACCCGCCACGATCCGGCCGATGGTTTCGTCTCCAACCTGTACGCCTCGCTGGATGCGCTGCCGATCGGCGCGCGGGTTGGCACCTCGTCGCTGCGCCGCCAGGCCCAGCTGCGCGCGCTGCGCCCGGACCTGGAACTGCTGGACCTGCGCGGCAACGTCAACACCCGCCTGGCCAAGCTCGACAACGGTGGCTACGACGCCATCGTGCTGGCCGTGGCCGGCTTGGAGCGTCTGGGCCTGGGCGCGCGCATCGTCGCGCGCCTGCAACCGCCGCAGTGGCTGCCGGCCCCGGCGCAGGGCGCGGTAGCGGTGGAGTGCGACGGTGGTAACGCGCGCCTGATGGCGCTGTTCGCGGGCCTGGATGACGCGGAAACGCGCGCCTGTGTGGAAGCCGAGCGGGCAATGAACCGCGCGCTGCATGGCAGCTGCCACGTGCCGGTGGCGGCGATCGCGCAATGGCAGGGCACCGACCTGCACCTGCAGGGCCTGGTCGGCAGTGCCAGTGATGGCCGTGCGGTGCGTGCCGAGGCGATCGGCCCGGCCAGTGACCCGGAAGCACTGGGCCAGCGCGTGGCGAAGATGCTGCTGGATGCCGGTGCCGGCGAACTGCTGAACGTCTGAGCCATCGCAGGTGGTGCCGGGGGGGGGGGGGGCCCCCCGACGCGCCCGAGGGTTGGGGTGGGGGCCCGCGGCCGCCCCCCCCTGGTGGCGCGGCCCGGGCGCGCCACCCCTCGTGCTCTCTTTCTATCGTGTTGCCGGCCAGCGGCCGGCACTACCGAAAGAAGAACGGGCGCCTTTGGCGCCCGTTTCTTATTTGAATTTGTAGACCACGTTCATCGTGGTCAGCGTATCGGTCTTGCGCTTGTCCTCGGCCACGTCACTGTTGTAACGCGCCTGCCAGCCGGCCTTCAGCGCCAGATGTTCGTTCATGCTCACCGAAACACCGAAGTCGTTCTGGCCGAAGGTGTTGTAGGAACCCGACTCGACCAGCAGGGTGTTGACCAGGTCGGTGTTGTCGGTCAGCGAGTACTTCATGTCGAACAGGCCGCGGCCGATCATGCCGGTGCGGGTGCGGTCGTCCTCGGTGCTGTGGGTGCGGCGCACACCGGGGCCGATCTGCGCGTCGAACGAGAAACGCTCGGTGTTCCACAGGCGGGTGCCGTAACCCAGACCGAACGAGCTCTGGCGGTCGTAGGTGGCGAAGTCATCGCGCTCGGTACGCACCGTGGCCGTCAGCTGGCGGTGCTCGCCCAGCTGCAGCGCGCTGCCGGCACTGCCGGTGTAACGGTTGGCGGTGGTGTTGTTGCGGCGGCTGGTGGAGCCGTCGTCGCGGGTCTCGATCACCTTGGAGCTGGAGCGCAGGCCAGCCAGGTCCATGCTGTGCACCCAGTCGCCATCGGTGTAGCGCAGGCGCAGGCGGCCGTTGAAGCTCTCGGTGCTGCTGTTGCCGCGTGCCGAAGCGAAACCGAGCTCGCCGCCACTGCCGCTCCACGGCGAGGACATCGCCGCCAGTTCGGAGGCATCCTGCGCATACGCGAGCGGTGCGCACAGCAGCAGGGGGATCAGCAGGGACACGCGCAGGGACATCGGGGCTTCTCCGAAGCGGTTGACAGCCGGTGATGATACTGGAAGCGTGATGGCGGTCCGAATCGATCCAAACGGTTTCTTCAGCAGACGTTGCCGCGATCGCCTATTCAGGGCAGATCGACGCGCAATGCCGGGTCGTTGAAGCGCGAATAGCGCAGGCGCAGCTGGAAGCTGCGGCCATTGCTGCTGCCGCTGCGTACGATCTGCCGCGGCAGGCCCTGCGCGTCCACCCAGTACTCCAGGCGTTCGCCGGGCTGCGCGCCACGCAGGCGGTAGTGACGCGTCTCGACCCCGTCCAGCGACTGGCTGCCCAGGTCTTCGGCCTGCAGATCGGCGGGCGGGGCATCGGCCGGCAGCGGGTTGCGCCATTGCTCGAGCAGGCCCGGCGGGGTCGGCACCTGCCGGATCGCGTCGTCGGCCTGCAGGAACATGGTGTCGCCGATGATCGTCTGCGGACCGGCCGGGGTCTGCACCCGGAAGCGGTCGGGGGCGACGAAGTCCATGGCGCTGCGCACCGGCTGCGGCGCGCCCAGCACCTCCAGTTCGGCGTGGAAGCTGCGCAGGGCCGAGAAGCGCTGGCTGGCGCCCAGCACCGCCTGCGCCGGATCCGCCGCAGGCACGGGCGCTTCGGTGCTGGCCGGCGCGGGCGCGCGATCACAGGCGGCCAGCAGCAGGCAGGCCAGCAGGGACAGGGCAGGCAACCGGCGCATCGGGTGTTCCAGAGGGGTGGGGGCGACCACGATAGCTCAAACGTCCCACACAAGACCCGCGACTCGGACATAATCGGGGGTATGGACCGATACGAACGCATCACCGCCCTGCATCGTCTGCTCAAGTCCGCACGCTATCCGGTGACGGTGGCGACCCTGCAGGACAAGCTCGGTTGCTCCCGTGCCACCGTCTACCGCGATCTGGCCTTCCTGCGCGATGCGCTGATGGCACCGATCGAGGGCGACGGCGAAGCCGGCTTCCGTTACCAGGCCGACGAGAGCGACCGCTTCGAGCTGCCCGGCCTGTGGCTGAGTTCGGAGGAACTGCACGCCCTGCTGGCCTCGCAGCACCTGCTGGCGCGGACCGGCGGCGGCGTGCTGTCCTCGGTGCTGGCACCGCTGCAGCAGCGCATCGAGAGCCTGCTGGCGGCCCAGGCTGGCGTTTCCAGCTGGCCGGTGGACCGGGTGCGGGTGATTCCGCACCGTGGCCGCAAGTTCGATGAAGGCAGCTTCCGCAGCGTGGCTTCGGCGGTGCTGGAGCGCCGCCAGCTGGCGTTCGAGTACCGCGCCCGTTCCACCGACGAGCCGACCAAGCGCACCGTTTCGCCGCAGCGCCTGACCCACTATCGCGACAACTGGTACCTGGATGCCTGGGACCATGACCGCGAGGCGCTGCGCAGCTTTGCCGTGGATCGCATCCACAAGGCGCGGGTGATCGACAGCACCGCCCGCGACGTGGCCGACAGCGAGCTGGACGAGCAGCTCGGGGCCAGCTACGGCATCTTCTCCGGTGCGCCGAAGGGCTGGGCGACCATCCTGTTCAGCGCCAAGGCCGCGCGCTGGGTGGCCGACGAGCACTGGCATTCCAAGCAGCAGGGCCGCTTCCTGGCCGATGGCCGCTATGAACTGAAGGTGCCGTACAGCGTCTCGCGCGAGCTGCTGATGGACGTGCTGCACTACGGCTCGGATGCCGAGATCGTCGAACCGGTGATGCTGCGCGAGCAGGCCAAGGCGCTGCTTGAGCTCGCCCTGAGCAACTACGACAACTCCTGACACTCCCCCCGAGAACCCTTCCGCCCATGAAGAAGACCCTGTTGCTGCCCCTGCTCGCCGCTGCGCTGGCCCTGACCGCCTGCGGCAAGTCCGGCGAGCCCTCGCAGAAGCTGGTGGTGGCCGCCACGGCCGTGCCGCATGCCGAGATCCTTGAAGTGGTCAAGCCGATCCTCAAGCAGGAAGGCGTGGACCTGGACGTGCGCGTGTTCAACGACTACGTGCAGCCCAACGACCAGCTGGTGCAGAAGCAGGTGGACGCCAACTACTTCCAGACCGAGCCGTATCTGGATGCCTACAACCGCGATCGCAAGACCGATCTGGTGAAGGTGATCGGCGTGCACATCGAGCCGTTCGGTGCGTACTCGCGCAAGATCAAGTCGCTGGCCGAGCTGCGCGAAGGTGCCGACGTGGTGATCCCGAACGACCCGAGCAACAACAGCCGTGCACTGATCCTGCTGCACAAGGCCGGTGTGATCGAGCTGAAGGATCCGACCAACGCGCTGTCGACCCAACGTGACATCACTGCAAACCCGAAGAACCTGAAGTTCCGCGAGCTGGACTCGGCGATGCTGCCGCGCGTGCTGGACCAGGTCGACCTGGCCCTGATCAACACCAACTACGCACTGGATGCGGGCCTCAACCCGACCAAGGATGCACTGGCGATCGAGAGCAAGGACTCGCCGTACGTGAACTTCCTGGTCGCACGCCCGGACAACAAGGACGACGCCCGCGTGCAGAAGCTGGCCAAGGCCCTGACCAGCCCGCAGGTGAAGGCCTTCATCGAGACCAAGTACAAGAAAGACCCCGGGCGGGGTGCGGCCGGCGTTCTGACGGCCGCGGGCCAGGTGGTAGTGCCGGCCGCTGGCCGGCAATCTCCAGGCGCCCCCAAACATCATAGGGTTGCCGGCCAGCGGCCGGCACCTCCGTCAGTCGACGTGGAAGGCGAGGGTGGCCGCAACGGCCTGCTGCCATCCCGCATACAGTTTCTCGCGCCGCGCCACCTCCATCTGTGGCTCGAAGCGCCGGTCCAGGCCCCATTGCGCGGCGATCTGTTCGCGGCTGGACCAGAACCCCACCGCCAGCCCGGCCAGGTAGGCCGCGCCCAGTGCGGTGGTTTCGGTCAGCCGCGGCCGCAGCAGTGGCACGCCAAGGATGTCGGCCTGGAATCCGGCCAGGAAGTCGTTGCCGATCGCACCGCCATCGGCGCGCAGCTCGGTCAGCGCGATGCCGGCATCGGACTGCATCGCATCGAGCACGTCGCGGGTCTGGTAGGCCATCGACTCCAGCGCGGCACGCACGAAGTGCGCTTTGCGGGTGCCACGGGTCAGGCCGAACATCGCGCCGCGCACATCACTTCGCCAATAGGGCGCACCGAGGCCGACAAATGCTGGTACCAGGTAAGCACCGCCGCTGTCGGGCACCTGCGCGGCCAGCGCCTGGCTGTCGCTGGCGCGTTCGATCATGCGCAACCCATCGCGCAGCCACTGCACCACCGAGCCGGCAATGAAGATCGAGCCTTCCAGCGCATATTCCACGCGTCCGTCCAGGCCCCAGGCGATGGTGGTCAGCAGTCCATTGCGCGAACGCACCGCCTGCGCGCCGGTGTGCATCAGCATGAAGCAGCCGGTGCCATAGGTGTTCTTGACCATGCCCGGCTGGAAGCAGGCCTGGCCGAACAGCGCCGCCTGCTGGTCACCGGCGATGCCGGCGATCGGAATCGGGTGATCGAAGAAGAACTGCGGCCGGGTATGCGCGTACACCGCGCTGGAATCGCGCACCTGCGGCAGCATCGCGCGCGGGATGTCCAGCAGCGCCAGCAGGTCGTCATCCCAGTCCAGCGTGTGGATGTTGAACAGCAGCGTGCGCGCCGCGTTGCTGTAGTCGGTCACATGCGCCTGGCCACCACTGAGGTTCCAGACCAGCCAGCTGTCGATGGTGCCGAACAGCAGCTCGCCGCGCTCGGCACGCTGCTGCGCGCCCTCGACGTGGTCGAGGATCCAGCGCACCTTGGTGGCGGAGAAATAGGCATCGATCAGCAGGCCGGTGCGCTCGCGGATCAGCGCCTCATGCCCTTCGGACTTCAGCCGCTCGCAGATGGCGTGGCTCTGCCGCGACTGCCAGACGATGGCGTTGTGGATCGGCTGTCCGGTGGCACGGTCCCAGACCACGGTGGTTTCGCGCTGGTTGGTGATGCCCAGTGCGGCGATGTGGCGCGGGTCGATCTGCCCGCGGCTGAGCAGTTCGGTCAGCGTGGCATAGACGCTGGTGAGAATCTCGCGCGGGTCATGCTCGACCCAACCCGGCTGCGGGAAGATCTGCGCGAATTCGCGCTGAGCGCTGCCGACGATGTCGCCGGTGCGGTCGAACAGGATCGCGCGCGAACTGGTGGTGCCCTGGTCGATGGCCAGCACGTAGCGGGGCGTCATGCAGCGTCTCCGGTAGCGATGGTGTTGGTAGAGTCGAGGGGGGGGGGGGGGGGGTGGGGTGGGGGGGGGGAGCTCGCCACAGAACGCGGGAGGTGCACGCCCCCCCC
>NZ_JAWIRR010000004.1:64446-71552 GCF_036320065.1 Stenotrophomonas sp. SMYL8 | reverse complement strand
GGGGGGCGGGTGTGGTGTTGTGCTTCTGCGCGGGCCCGGGCCCCCCCCGGCCCCGCCCCCCCCCCCCCCCCGACTCTACCGTCTATCGATCCACGCCTGCAGCCGTGTCACCTGCGCAGCATCCAGCCGCAACCCCAGCTTGCTCCGCCGCCACAGCACGTCCTCGGCGTCCCAGGCCCATTCGTGGTCGCGCAGGAAAGCCACTTCCCGCGCATGCAGGCCGCCGCCGAAGTCCTCTCCAAGATCGTCCATGCCCCGTGCACCCTGCAGAAGGGCGGCGCTGCGGCTGCCGTAGGCTTCGGCCCAACGCCGTGCGATCTCTACGGGCAACCACGGTGCCAGCGCCTGCAGGCGGGAGCGCGCCTGTGTGGCGTCACCCCAGTCGCTGCCCGGCAGCGGGTCTCCGCCTGCCGTCCAGGCCGGTCCCATCTGTGGCAGGGCAGGGCGCAGCAGGTTCAGCGCTTCCTCGGCCAGCACCCGGTAGGTGGTCAGCTTGCCGCCCAGCACATGCAGCGCCGGCGCCGGGCTGGACTGCAGCTGAAGGCGGTAGTCGCGGCTCAGCGTTGCCGCACGCGGGTCCGGGTCGGCCAGCAGTGGCCGCACACCGGCGAACTGCCAGACCACGTCTTCCGGAGTGATCGGCTCACGCAGATAGCGGTTGGCGGCCGCGCACAGGTAGCTCACCTCGGAAGGCAGCACGCTGCAGCGCGCCGGGTCACCACGGTAGTCGGTGTCGGTGGTGCCGACTAGCAGATGCTCGTGGGCGAACGGCAGCAGGAACACCACGCGGCCATCGGGCTGCTGCAGCAGGCAGGCACTGTCATCAGGCCAGGGGCGGCGCAGCACGATGTGGCTGCCCTGTACCAGCCGCAGCGCGGGGCCGCCGCTGCGGGCCTCCATCTGCTCCAGCAGGCCACCGGCCCATGGGCCAGCCGCATTGGCGACGGCGCGCGCGGTCACATGCTGCTGGCCATCGGCGGATTCCAGCACGGCCAGCCAACGGCCCTGCACAGGGCGCAGCTCGATGCAGCGGCTGCGCACATGTACCTGTGCGCCACGCCAGGCAGCATCCAGGGCATTGAGCAGTACCAGACGCGCGTCATCGACCTGCGCGTCGGCGTAGCTGAAGGCCTGCCGCAGATCCGGGGAGAGCCAGGGGCCGAGCGGATCACGCTGAAGGTCCAGGGCGCGCGAGGCGGGAAATGCCGGGCTGCGTGGGCCCAGGTGGTCGTACAGCCAAAGTCCCACGCGCAGCATCCAGCGTGGGCGCAGGTGCGGTTCCCACGGCAGCACGAAACGCAGCGGGCGGACCAGATAGGGTGCCTGCCGGCGTACCACTTCGCGTTCACCCAGTGCCTTGCGCACCAGGCCGAACTCGCGCTGTTCCAGGTAGCGCAGGCCACCGTGGATCAGCTTGCTGCTGGCGCTGGAGGTATGCCCAGCGAGGTCGTGCTGCTCGCACAGCAGCACGCGCAGGCCGCGGCCGCTGGCATCACGGGCGATGCCGGCACCGTTGATACCGCCACCGATCACCAGCAGGTCGACGTCGTGCATCGCGCCTCCGCATCCTGTGTGTAGAGTCGACTGTCAGTCGACTGCTGTTGCAAAAGTCGAGCATGGCTCGACTCTACGAAAGGCAGTCGAGCAAGCTCGACTCTACGAAAGGCAGTCGAGCAAGCTCGACTCTACGAAAGGCAGTCGAGCAAGCTCGACTCTACAGAACGCGGGTGACGGAAACGACGACGGGCCCCGAAGGGCCCGTCGCGTTACATCAGTGAAGCAGGTGCAGCCTGGATCAGAAGCGGGCGCCGATGCCGAAGCCGACGGTCCACGGATCCATCTTGGCTTCGCCGATCTTCTCGCCGCCAACCTTCACGTCCGGGCGGGCGCGCATGTAGCGGGCGTCAGCACGGGCGAACCAGGTGGAGTTGATGTTCATGTCCACGCCGACGGTGCCGATCACGCCCTTGGCATCCTTGAAGCGGATGTCGGTGTCAGCGCCGTTACCCAGCTTCTCGTTGCTGAAGCTCGACTGGTAGTAGCCCACGCCCACGAACGGACGGAACACGTTGTCAGCCTGGCCGAAGTGGTACTGGCCGCTCAGCGCGATCGGCTGCTGCTCGACCGAGCCCAGGCGGGCGTTGTTCGGGCCCTTGAACTTGTTGTCGAACTTGTCGGCAGCGCCCCACAGTTCAACGGCCCAGTTGTCGTTGATGTAGTAGCTGAAGCTGACGGTCGGCGCCGGGCCACCATCGGTCTTCTTGACGCCGGTGATCGGGTCGTTCTTCGGTTCCAGCAGCGAGATGCCGCCAACAACGGCAAAATGCTTGCCCGAAGCGGTGTCGGTGCTGCTGCTGTCCTGGCCGAAAGCGGCCGGCGCGAAGGCGGCGGAGGTCAGCAGGGCGAGACTCAGGATACGGATGGAGCGCATGGGGGTATCTCCTAATGTTTCTTGTTTTGGGCCCCCGGTTGCGGGGCGAGCACACCGTAGTCGCCCCAACATGAATCGAATCCGACGCACGTTAAAAAATAGTTTCCCTTGTTCAGCGACTGGAGCGAAAAGCCTGTTTTCATGGGCTTTTCGGCCCTCGGCGACATTCATGCAGTTGGAGAAGATGTGAGCGAAGCAACGGTGTGCATCGGCCTGCAAGCGCAGGTGAACATGGAGTGCAGGGTGCTGCTGCTGGGTTCGATGCCCGGCGTTGCGTCATTGCAGGAGCAGCGCTACTACGCGCATCCGCGCAATCGCTTCTGGCCTGTGCTGGCCGATATCTGTGGCTTCGATGTGGCCCTGGCGTACCCGCAACGGCTGCGCGCACTGCAGGCAGCCGGTGTGGGTCTGTGGGATGTGATCGGTCAGTGCGAGCGGCGTGGCAGCCTGGATGCCGACATCGTGCGTGGCACGGAAGTACCCAATGCGCTGCCGGCATTGATCGCTTCGCTTCCTGAGCTGGAGCTGATCGGCTGCAACGGTGCGGCATCGCTGAAGGCATTCCAGCGTTGGGTGCTGCCCGGCCTGGAGGCGCCGCCAAGGCTGCTGGCGCTGCCGTCCACCAGCCCTGCCAACGCGGCCTGGTCACTGCCGCGGCTGCGCCAGGCCTGGCAGCCGGTAGCCGACGCACTGGCGACATGAAGCGGACATCGTCCGGACAATACGCTACCGACTGGTCGCGGCCGCAACCCATGAGCAACAGCGTGTCCCGGCTGCGTGAGTACTGAAAACACCTGTAACGGTTGGCGCTGGCCCCCGCTGGCCGCACAATAGACGTTTCCCTACACCAGATTGCCGGAGTTATCCCCATGGCCGAAATCAAGGAAGCACTTGTCCCCGATATCGGTGACTACAGCGATATCCCGGTAATCGAGGTGCTTGTCGCCGTCGGCGACACGGTCAAGAAGGACCAGGGCCTGGTGACGCTGGAAAGCGACAAGGCGACCATGGAAGTGCCGTCGGCCGTGGCCGGCGTGGTCAAGGAGATCAAGGTCAAGGTCGGTGACACCCTGTCCGAGGGCAAGGTCGTGGCGCTGATCGAAGTGGCTGAAGGCGAGGCTGCCAAGCCGGCAGCTGCCGCGCCGGCACCGGCCAAGGCCGCAGCGCCGGCTGCCGCCACCCAGAGCGCGCCGGCCCCGGCCGCAGCTGCGCCGGCCGCTCCGGCTGCCAGCGGTGGTGCGGTTGAAGCGCTGGTGCCGGATATCGGCGACTATTCCGGCATTCCGGTCATCGAAGTGCTGGTCGCCGTCGGCGACACGGTCAAGAAGGACCAGGGCCTGGTCACGCTGGAAAGCGACAAGGCCACCATGGAAGTGCCGTCTTCGGTGGCTGGCGTGGTCAAGGAGCTGAAGGTCAAGGTCGGCGACACTCTGTCGCAGGGCAATGTGGTCGCCATCATCGAGGCCGAGGGCGCTGCCGCGCCGGCGCCGACCAAGGCAGCCGCTGCTGCCGCTCCGGCTGCCGCCGAGACCGCCACCAAGGTCGAGCCGGTCGCTGTGCCGGCGCAGCCGGACAAGCTGGCGGCCCGCGAGGTCGCCTCGGCCGGTACCCCGTCCAGCCCGCCGGTGCAGTTCAATGCCGATGGCGTGCTGCCGGCCAAGGTGCCGTATGCCACCCCGGCGGTGCGTGTGTTCGCCCGCGAACTGGGCGTGGACCTGCTGCAGATCAACGGCACCGAGAAGGGGGGCCGCATCACCAAGGGTGACGTGCAGAAGTTCGTCAAGGCCGCACTCAGCGGCGGCGTCCCGGCTGCCGGCGGTGCTGCTGTCGCTGCCGGTGGTGGCCTGAACCTGCTGCCGTGGCCGAAGGTCGACTTCAGCAAGTTCGGCGAGACCGAAGTCCAGCCGCTGTCGCGCATCAAGAAGATCTCGGGTGCGAACCTGGCCCGCAACTGGGCCATGATCCCGCACGTCACCCAGTTCGAACAGGCCGACATCACCGATCTGGAAGGCCTGCGCGTGGCGCTGAACAAGGAAAACGAGAAGGCCGGCATCAAGCTGACCATGCTCGCCTTCCTGATCAAGGCCAGCGCCGCGGCGCTGAAGAAGTTCCCGGAATTCAACGCCTCGCTTGATGCCAGCGGTGAAAACCTGACCCTGAAGAAGTACTTCCACATCGGCTTTGCCGCCGACACGCCGAACGGCCTGGTCGTGCCGGTGATCCGCGACGTGGACAAGAAGGGCGTGGTGCAGATCGCGCAGGAAACCGGCGAACTGGCCAAGAAGGCACGCGACGGCAAGCTCGGCCCGGCCGACATGAGCGGCGGCTGCTTCTCGATCAGCTCGCTGGGCGGCATCGGCGGCACCGCGTTCACCCCGATCGTCAATGCACCGGAAGTGGCCATCCTCGGCGTCTCCAAGTCGTCCATCCAGCCGGTCTGGAACGGCAAGGAGTTCGCACCGAAGCTGATGCTGCCGCTGTCGCTGAGCTACGACCACCGCGTCATCGACGGCGCACTGGCCGCACGCTTCACCACGTACCTGTCGCAGGTACTGGCCGACATGCGCCGCGTGCTGCTGTAAGGCACCGCTTCGCCCCCACCGTGCGGCCGCCGCCCCTGGCGCGGCCGCGTGAACAGATGCAGTGACAGCCCGCCGGCACCGCCGGGCGGGCACGAGGAAAACCCACCATGGCCACGATTGAAGTCAAGGTTCCCGACATCGGCGATTACAGCGATGTGCCGGTGATCGAAGTGTTGGTCGCCGTCGGCGACACGGTGAAGAAGGATCAGGGTCTGGTGACCCTGGAGTCGGACAAGGCCACCCTGGAAGTGCCGTCCTCGGCCGCCGGTGTGGTCAAGGAAATCAAGGTCAAGCTGGGCGACACCCTGTCCGAAGGCGCTGTGGTCGTGGTGCTGGACGCCGAAGGCGCCGCCGAAGCCCCGGCCAAGGCCGCCGCGCCGGCCGCAGCTGCGGCCGCCCCGGCCAGCAAGCCGCCGGTGACCCCGTCGCACCGCGCCCCGGCTGAACCGGCTGCGCCGAAGCCGGCGCTGTCCAGCGGCAAGCCAGCCGACATCGAATGCGAAATGGTCGTGCTGGGCTCCGGCCCGGGCGGCTACACCGCCGCTTTCCGCGCTGCCGACGTCGGCCTGGATACGGTGCTGGTCGAGCGCTACGCCAGCCTAGGCGGCGTCTGCCTCAACGTGGGCTGCATTCCGTCCAAGGCGCTGCTGCACGCTGCAGCGGTCATCGACGAAGTGGCCCACGCCGGTGATTTCGGCGTCGAGTTCGGCAAGCCGACCATCACCCTGGACAAGCTGCGCGAGTACAAGGAAAAGGTCGTCAACCAGCTGACCAAGGGCCTGGCCGGCATGGCCAAGCAGCGCAAGGTCCGCAGCGTGCAGGGCGTCGGCAGGTTTGTCTCGGCCAACGAGCTGGAAATCACTGCTGCTGACGGCAGCACCCAGCTGCTGCGCTTCCAGAAGTGCATCATCGCCGCCGGTTCGCAGGCGGTGAAGCTGCCGAACTTCCCGTGGGACGACAAGCGCGTGATGGATTCCACCGACGCGCTGGAGCTGGCCGAAGTCCCGGGCTCGCTGCTGGTTGTCGGTGGCGGCATCATCGGCCTGGAAATGGCTACCGTGTACAGCGCGCTGGGCAGCAAGGTCACCGTGGTCGAGT
This sequence comes from Stenotrophomonas sp. SMYL8, assembly GCF_036320065.1. Taxonomy (NCBI): domain Bacteria; kingdom Pseudomonadati; phylum Pseudomonadota; class Gammaproteobacteria; order Lysobacterales; family Lysobacteraceae; genus Stenotrophomonas; species Stenotrophomonas sp. SMYL8. Next base: position 65,441 of record NZ_JAWIRR010000004.1, on the reverse strand, counting down.
TCATGGACCAGCTGATGCCGGGCGCCGACAAGGACCTGGTCAAGCCGCTGGCCGACCGCCTGAAGAAGCAGGGCATCGAAGTGCACCTGAAGACCAAGGCCTCGGGCGTCACCGCCGATGCCAAGGGCATCACCGTGACCTTCGACGCCGCCGAGGAAGGCCAGGCGCCTGCGCTGGCGCAGGGCACCTTCGACCGCGTGCTGGTGGCCGTGGGCCGCTCGCCGAACGGCAAGAAGATCGATGCCGAAAAGGCCGGCGTGCAGGTCACCGAGCGTGGCTTCATCCCGGTCGATCGCCAGATGCGCACCAATGTGCCGCACATCTTTGCCATCGGCGACATCGTCGGCAACCCGATGCTGGCCCACAAGGCCACGCATGAGGGCAAGCTGGCCGCCGAAGTGGCTGCCGGCCACAAGAAGGAATGGGTCGCCCGCGTGATTCCGTCGGTGGCCTATACCAACCCGGAAATCGCCTGGGTCGGCGTGACCGAGACCGAAGCCAAGGCCAAGGGCCTGAAGGTCGGCGTGGCCAAGTTCCCGTGGGCCGCCAGTGGCCGTGCGATCGGCATTGGCCGCACCGAGGGCTTCACCAAGCTGATCTTCGACGAAGAGACCCACCGCATCATCGGTGGTGCGATCGTCGGCGTGCACGCCGGTGACCTGCTGGCCGAGATCGGCCTGGCCATCGAGATGGGTGCCGAAGCCGAGGACATCGGCCACACCATCCACGCGCACCCGACGCTGAGCGAATCGGTGGCGATGGCCTCGGAAATCTACGACGGCACGATCACCGATCTGTACATGCCGAAGAAGAAGTAAGGCGCCCGCGCCTTCGCGAACGAGAAGCCCCGGCATCTGCTGGGGTTTTTTGTTTCTCCGCTCCGGATTTTTGCGAGCGGTGGGGCCGCTGCGCGGGTGGCAGGCGTTTGGACAAATGTCCCCCGTCGTCCGCCTGCGGCGGTCGCCTCCTCCTTTACTTTGTCCAAACGCCTGCCA
>NZ_JAWIRR010000004.1:28826-64436 GCF_036320065.1 Stenotrophomonas sp. SMYL8 | reverse complement strand
CCCCCGCCCCCCCCCGCCCGCCCCCCCCCCCCCCCCCCCCCGCCCCCCGCCCCCCGCCCCCCCCCCCCCCCCCCCCCCCCCCCCCCCCCCCCCCCCCCCCCCCCCGCGGCTCGGCTTGCGGATAGTCGAGAGCCACAGCTTGGCCCGCCTGGATGCCTGACAGGCGGGGGAAGAGGGGCTTGCGTGCGAAGTAAAGGAGGAGGTGACGGCCGCAGGCCGGTGCCGGGGGACATTCGCACGCAAGCCCCTCTTCCCCCAGCGCTCGACCAACCTGCTTCTCTGCTCGACGATGCAAAGAAAAAGCGCGGCCCCGATGTTCCGGAGGCCGCGCCAGGAGAGAGTGTGCCGTGGAAGGGGCGGGGGATCAGAACACGAAGCTGACGCCGGCCACCGGGCCCTTGAATTCCTGCTTCAGGCCGATGGTGCCGTCGCTGCCCTTCTTGTCCGCGTCGAGCTTGAACCAGTCGTAGCCAGCGAACACACCGAAGTTCTTCGTGAAGCGGTAATCCACGATGGCGTTGGCGCGGCTCAGGTCGCCCTTGTAGTCATCGAAGCTGCCCCAGCGCGTGTTGAGGTACTGGCCCTGCAGCGTGATCATCCACTTTTCCGACGGGGTGAAGCTCAGGCGCGCACCGACCACCGGCGCCACGCCGTCGGTCTTCTCATTGAGGAACTGGCCTTCGTAGACAGTGCCCAGATCGGCGTAGGCCTTGGTGCTGACCTTGGCGTACTCGGCACCCAGCTGCAGGCCGAGGTCGAAGGTATCGGTGTCCACCACCGAGTAGTCATAGACCAGGCTGGCGACCTGGTACTTCAGTTCACCCTTGACGAAGCTGCCGGACGGCACGTTGACGTCACCGAAGGAGATGTCCTGGCCAAGGGTCTCGCGGCGGTCCTTGTCGTACTTGAAGTAGTTGAACAGCAGGCGCTGGCGGTTGCTGATGCGGAACATGCCGTCAATGCGCGGTTCCCACTCCTTGCCACCCAGCTTGAAATCCTCGGAGAAGCCGATGTCCTGGCCGGCGACGTTGGTCTTGCCGCGAAGGGTGTTGTCCGAGTCGATGTTCATCGCACCCAGGCGCAGGGCGAAGCGGTCGTCGCCTTCAGCGGCGTGGGCGGCAGTGGCGAACGAAGCGCCAGCGGCGAGCAGGGAGAGGGCGAGCAGGGTGGGTACGGGGCGCATCGAAGAGTCCTTGCAGTGGTTCATCAGAATGAAGGCCACTGTGCCGGACAGGCCCGTCCACCATCCGTGAACGTATGGTCCACGAAGTGTGCACGGTTCAGCGCTGTCGCGACGATGCAAAAAGATGGCCCCGGAGCCGGGCTTCGGGGCCATCGTGGGACCTGCGGGGCGGAGCGTCGACGAGGTTGCTGCAGGCAGGTCGAAAGATCGGACCGGCGCATTCGGCGAAAGTTCCGCAGCCTGCGACCAAAGTTCAATACTGCGCTGCAACATCATACGGACGTCATTGTCCCCTGGGTGGCACGCAAAAATGTAACCGTTACCGCAACTTGCGGCTTCCCGGGATGAACAGGGAGCGGTTGTCTCGCAAATTGTCCCATTGCTATAATTTGGCGGCTCGATGAGGCCCCCCTGCTGTAGTCGCCTCAGCCCTCCACTTGCAACCACGCGGGACGTCCTGTGCTGAACTCCGTTGAAGCGGGTCGGCGACTGATGCTGCGCGCCGCGGTCTACCCGCTGGCCGCAGTGGCTGTCCTGGCCCTGGCCTTCCTGCTGGTAGGTCCGAAATATGCCCTCGGCGCGCTGGCGTCCGGTGTGGCCATTTCGGCCGGTGGCTGGGTGGCGGCACGGATGGCACTGGGCGGTGGGGCACTGGCCGCAGGATCGGCGATGGCTCGCCTGATCATTGCGATCGTGGCCAAGTGGGTGGTGGTTTTCGGCGTCCTGCTGGTGGGGTTCCTGGTCTTCAAGCTGCCTGCATTGGCGCTGTTGGCCGGTATCGCCGTCGGCTTGATGTTCCAGGTCCTGGCGATGGCCAGGCGTTGACAGAATTCAATTAACTGAAGGTTCCGGACACATGGCGGGCGAGGCTCTAACCCCTACCAGCTACATCCAGCATCACCTGCACAACCTGACCGCGCCGGTCGGCAAGGGTGAGGGTATGTTCTGGCATATCCACGTCGATACCTTCCTCACCGCGGTCCTGATGGGCCTGGTGATCGTTGTCGCGTTCTGGCTGGGCACCCGCAAGGCCACCGCCGGCGTGCCGGGCAAGTGGCAGGCCTTCGTCGAGATCTGCCTGGAGTTCGTCGACCGCCAGGCCAAGGACACCTACCACGGCAAGAGCAAGCTGGTCACGCCGATCGCCATCACGATCTTCTTCTGGATCCTGTTGATGAATCTGCTGAAGATGATCCCGGCCGATTTCATCGCCAAGCCGCTGGAATGGGTGGGCGTGCACTACTGGAAGCCGGTCCCGACCGCTGACGTCAATGCCACCCTGGGCATGGCCATCAGCGTGTTCTTCCTGATGTTGTTCTTCGCGCTCAAGTCCAAGGGCCTGGGCGGCTTCATCAAGGAATTCCTGACGGCGCCGTTCGGCAAGTGGATGATGCCGTTCAACCTGATCCTCAACATCGTCGAGTGGCTGAGCAAGCCGATCTCGCTGGCGATGCGACTGTTCGGCAACATGTTCGGCGGCGAAATCGTGTTCCTGCTGATCTGGGTGCTGGGTGGTGCCGGTTTCTTCGGTGCCATTGCCGGTGGTGTGTTCGGCCTCGGCTGGATGCTGTTCCACCTGCTGGTGATCCCGCTGCAGGCCTTCATCTTCATGATGCTGTCGATCGTGTACCTGAGCCTGTCGGAAGACGCTCACTGAGTTTCAAGCTTCAACGCGTTTCAACCTTCATCCGTTTCATCACCCTTAGCAACTTAAGTTCCTGGAGATAACCATGTACTTCGCCGTCCTGACCAACTTCGCGCAGATTCAGAGCTCCACCGCCCTTGCCGTCGGCATCATGATCGGCCTGGCCGCGCTGGGCGCCGGTCTGGGTCTGGCCATCATGGCTGGTAAGTTCCTGGAGTCGGCCGCCCGCCAGCCGGAACTGATCCCGGTCCTGCAGGTCCGCATGTTCATCACCGCCGGCCTGATCGACGCCGCGTTCATCATCTCGGTCGCCGTTGGCCTGCTGCTGGCCTTCGCCAACCCGCTGTCGGCTGCCTTCGCTGGCGCCGTCACCAAGGCTCTGGCCGGCTGATACAGCGGTTTGAGACGACCGGGTGCTGATGCACCCGGTTTCGGATGAAGGCCGGATGTGCCGCTACGGCGGCGCGTCCACCCCGAAACCAGCGATCGAGCTAACCATGAATATCAATTTCACCCTTCTTGCGCAGGCGCTGGCCTTCGCTGGTCTGATCTGGATCATCGCGACCAAGATCTGGCCGCCGCTGATGAACGCGATCGAAGAGCGCCAGCAGAAGATTGCTGAAGGCCTCGCTGCTGCCGACCGCAGCCAGAAAGATCTGGCCCAGGCGCAGGAGAAGGTCAACGAAGCGCTGAAGGAAGCACGTACCAAGGCCAACGAGATCATCGATCAGGCCCACGCACGTGCCAACCAGATCGTTGATGCTGCCCGTAACGAAGCGATCACCGAAGCCACCCGTCAGAAGGAACTGGCCCAGGCTGAAATCGACGCCGCCGCCAACCGTGCCCGTGAAGATCTGCGCAAGCAGGTGTCCGCGCTGGCCGTGACCGGTGCCGAAAAGCTGCTCAAGCGCGAAATCGACGCCAACGCCCACAAGGCGCTGCTCGACGAGCTGGCCTCGGAGATCTAAGGATGAGCCAGGCCCTCACGCTTGCCCGCCCGTACGCCCGCGCCGCGTTCGCGACCGCGCGCGACGAAGGCGCGTTCGCGCCGTGGTCGGACGCCCTGGCGTTCTCCGCCCACGTCGCCGCCGACCCGCGCGTGGCGGCCCTGCTCGCCAACCCGGAGCTGGGTCGTGACGACGCCGTCGCCCTGCTGGCGCCGGTGTCCCACGGCGAGACCTACTCGCGCTTCCTGGCCATCCTGGCCGAATCGCATCGTCTGCCGCTGCTGCCGGAGATTTCCGGCATGTTCGACGCCCTGCGCGCCGAAGCCGAGCACGTGGTCAAGGCCACCGTCACTTCGGCCGCCGAACTGTCGGCCGGTGAGCTGGACGCGATCAAGGTCGCGCTGCGCAAGCGCTTCAACCGCGAGGTCGACGTGACCACCGCGGTCGATGCCTCGCTGATCGGCGGCGCCGTGATCGACGCCGGCGACGTGGTCATCGATGGTTCGCTGAAGGGCAAGCTGGCCCGTCTGCAGACCGCGCTCGCTAACTGAATTCATTTAACGTCCGGCCCCGCTGCCGGCACTAGGACTTGACGATGGCAACCACGCTCAACCCCTCCGAAATCAGCGAACTGATCAAGAACCGCATCGAGAAGGTCAAGCTGGCCGCGGAATCGCGCAACGAAGGCACCGTGACCAGCGTGTCCGACGGCATCGTGCGCATCTTCGGTCTGGCCGACGTGATGCAGGGCGAAATGATCGAACTGCCGAACAACACCTTCGCCCTCGCCCTGAACCTGGAGCGCGACTCGGTCGGCGCCGTGGTGCTGGGTGACTACGAGCACCTGCGCGAAGGCGACGTCGCCAAGACCACCGGCCGCATCCTGGAAGTGCCGGTCGGTCCGGAACTGCTGGGCCGCGTCGTGAACGCGCTGGGCGAGCCGATCGACGGCAAGGGCCCGCTGGGCACCGACCTGACCGCTCCGGTGGAGCGTGTTGCGCCGGGCGTGATCTGGCGCAAGTCGGTCGACCAGCCGGTGCAGACCGGCTACAAGTCGGTCGACTCGATGATCCCGATCGGCCGTGGCCAGCGCGAGCTGATCATCGGTGACCGCCAGACCGGCAAGACCGCGATGGCGATCGATGCCGTGATCAACCAGAAGGGCACCGGCATCAAGTGCGTGTACGTTGCGATCGGCCAGAAGGCTTCGACCATCGCCAACATCGTGCGCAAGCTGGAAGAGAACGGCGCGCTGGCCCACACCATCGTGGTGGCCGCGACTGCTTCCGAATCGGCTGCCATGCAGTACATCAGCGCCTACTCGGGCTGCACCATGGGTGAGTACTTCATGGACCGCGGCGAAGACGCGCTGATCGTGTACGACGATCTGTCCAAGCAGGCCGTCGCCTACCGCCAGATCTCGCTGCTGCTGAAGCGCCCGCCGGGCCGTGAAGCCTACCCGGGTGACGTGTTCTACCTGCACTCCCGTCTGCTCGAGCGCGCTGCCCGCGTGTCCGAGGAATACGTCGAGAAGTTCACCGAAGGCAAGGTCACCGGCAAGACCGGTTCGCTGACCGCGCTGCCGATCATCGAAACCCAGGCCGGCGACGTGTCCGCCTTCGTTCCGACCAACGTGATCTCGATCACCGACGGCCAGATCTTCCTGGAAACCGACCTGTTCAACGCCGGCATCCGCCCGGCCGTGAACGCCGGTATTTCGGTGTCGCGCGTCGGTGGCTCGGCCCAGACCAAGATCATCAAGAAGCTGTCGGGCGGCATCCGTATCTCGCTGGCCCAGTACCGCGAGCTGGCTGCGTTCGCGCAGTTCGCCTCGGACCTGGACGAAGCCACCCGCAAGCAGCTGGAGCGTGGCCAGCGCGTCACCGAACTGATGAAGCAGAAGCAGTACGCGCCGATGTCGATCGCCAACCAGGCGCTGTCGATCTACGCCGTCAACGAGGGTTACCTCGACGACGTGCCGGTCAACAAGCTGCTTGCGTTCGAAGAAGGCCTGCACGCCCACTTCGCCAACACCCAGGGCGAGCTGGTCAGCAAGGTCAACGCCACCGGCGGTTGGGACAACGACATCGAAGGTGCCTTCAAGAAGGGCATCGCCGAGTTCAAGACCACCGGCAGCTGGTAATCGCGGTCCTGTAGAGCGGAGCCTCTGGCTCCGCTGGACCAGATGACAAACGGTTGAACAACGCGGGGCAGCAGCCCCGCGCCACGGGAAACAAGAGATGGCAAGCGGACGCGAAATCAAAACCAAGATCAAGAGCGTGCAGAACACCCGCAAGGTGACGCGCGCCCTGGAAATGGTCTCGGCCTCCAAGATCCGCAAGGCGCAGGATCGGATGAAGACCTCGCGTCCGTACGCGCAGGCGATGAAGCAGGTGATCGGTCACCTGGCCCAGGCCAGCACCGACTACCAGCATCCGTTCCTGGTCGAGCGTGAGCAGGTCAAGCGGGTCGGCTTCATCGTGATCTCCTCCGATCGCGGCCTGGCCGGCGGCCTGAACAACAACCTGTTCCGCAAGATGCTGGGCGAAGCCAAGGCATGGCAGGACAAGGGTGCGGAAGTGGACCTGGTGACCATCGGCCAGAAGGCTTCGACCTTCTTCCGCCGCGTGAAGGTCAACATGGTCGGCAGCGTGACCCACATCGGCGACGTGCCGAAGCTGGAATCGCTGATCGGTGTGATCAAGGTCATGCTCGACGCCTTCACCGAAGGCAAGATCGACCGCGTGTACCTGGTCTACAACCGCTTCGTGAACACCATGGTGCAGAAGGCCAGCTTCGATCAGCTGCTGCCGCTGCCGCCGGCTGAGAAGCAGGTCGCTCACCACGACTGGGACTACCTGTACGAACCCGATGCCGCGACCGTGCTCGAGCACGTGATGACGCGTTACATCGAGTCGCTGGTGTACCAGGCACTGCTGGAAAACGTCGCCTCCGAGCATGCGGCACGCATGGTTGCGATGAAGGCGGCGAGCGACAACGCCAACAAGCTGATCGGCACCCTGCAGCTCGTCTACAACAAGGCGCGCCAGGCAGCGATCACCCAGGAAATCTCCGAAATCGTCGGCGGCGCGGCAGCAGTCTGACCGCGTTCGTTCAAAGCACACATTAGAGGATGCAGCAATGAGTCAGGGCAAGATCGTTCAGATCATCGGCGCGGTCGTCGACGTCGAATTCCCGCGTGAATCGGTGCCGAAGGTGTACGACGCACTGAAGGTGGAAAACACCGAGATCACCCTCGAAGTCCAGCAGCAGCTGGGCGACGGCGTGGTGCGTACCATCGCCCTCGGTTCCACCGACGGCCTGAAGCGCAACCTGGTTGCCGTCAACACCGGCCGTGGCATCTCGGTGCCGGTCGGCGCTGGCACCCTGGGCCGCATCATGGACGTGCTCGGCCGTCCGATCGACGAAGCCGGCCCGGTGGCCGCCAGCGACAGCTGGGAAATCCACCGTGCGGCCCCGTCGTACGAAGACCAGTCCCCGGCCACCGAACTGCTGGAAACCGGCATCAAGGTCATCGACCTGATGTGCCCGTTCGCCAAGGGCGGCAAGGTCGGCCTGTTCGGCGGCGCCGGCGTCGGCAAGACCGTCAACATGATGGAGCTGATCAACAACATCGCCAAGGCGCACAGCGGTCTGTCCGTGTTCGCCGGCGTGGGTGAGCGTACCCGTGAGGGCAACGACTTCTACCACGAAATGAAGGACTCCAACGTCCTCGACAAGGTGGCGATGGTGTACGGCCAGATGAACGAGCCGCCGGGCAACCGTCTGCGCGTCGCCCTGACCGGCCTGACCATGGCCGAGTACTTCCGCGACGAGAAGGACGAAAACGGCAAGGGCAAGGACGTCCTGCTGTTCGTCGACAACATCTACCGCTACACCCTGGCCGGTACCGAAGTGTCGGCACTGCTGGGCCGCATGCCGTCCGCCGTGGGTTACCAGCCGACCCTGGCCGAGGAAATGGGCGTCCTGCAGGAGCGCATCACCTCGACCAAGAACGGTTCGATCACCTCGATCCAGGCCGTCTACGTTCCCGCGGACGACCTGACCGACCCGTCGCCGGCAACCACCTTCGCCCACCTGGACTCGACCGTGACCCTGTCGCGTTCGATCGCCTCGCTGGGTATCTACCCGGCCGTCGATCCGCTGGACTCCACCAGCCGCCAGATGGACCCGCTGGTCATCGGCCACGAGCACTACGACACCGCCCAGCGCGTCCAGCAGACCCTGCAGAAGTACAAGGAACTGAAGGACATCATCGCGATCCTGGGCATGGACGAGCTGTCCGAAGAGGACAAGCAGGCCGTGTCGCGCGCCCGTAAGATCGAGCGCTTCTTCAGCCAGCCGTTCCACGTGGCCGAAGTGTTCACCGGTTCGCCGGGCAAGTACGTGCCGCTGAAGGACACCATCCGTGGCTTCAAGGCCATCGTCGATGGCGAGTACGACCACCTGCCGGAGCAGGCGTTCTACATGGTCGGCGGCATCGAAGAAGCGGTCGAGAAGGCCAAGAAGATGGCCGAGAAGGCCTGATCCGGGACGGGCGGGAGCGATCCTGCCCGACCTGACGCCGGCGCCGGGCAACCGCCCGCGCCGGTGGACTCCCACGGTGGCATTGCGCCGCCGCGAACAGCGAAGAGATTTGCATGAGCACGATCCGTTGCGACATCGTCAGCGCCGAGCAGGAAATCTTCCGTGGCGAAGCGACCCTGGTCGTGGCCACCGGTGAGCTGGGCGAACTGGGCATCGCGCCCAAGCACGCGCCGCTGATCACCCGCCTGAAGCCGGGCAAGGTGGTGGTGACCACGCCGAACGGCGAGCAGCTGGATTTCGCCATTTCCGGCGGCATCCTGGAAGTGCAGCCGCAGGTGGTGACCGTGCTGGCCGACACCGCGATCCGCGCGCAGGACATCGACGAAGCCTCGGTCCGCAAGGCCAAGGAAGAAGCCGAGCGCATCCTGGCCAACCGCGGCGAGGCGATGGAAGTGGCTGAAGCCCAGCAGAAGCTGGCCGAAGCCGTCGTCCAGCTGCAGGCGCTGGAGCGCCTGCGCAAGAGCCTCAAGCACTGACACGTGCTAGGGAACCATCGGCAGCAATGCCGGTAGTGATGGAAGATCGCCGGCTCAGTGCCGGCGATTTTCGTTGAGGAGAAGGGAGGCATGCACGGAATGCAGTACGCATCGGCCCCGAGCATCGGCGCCACGGATGCAGCCCGTTCCCGATGGGCTCGGCCTGAAACGCTGTGGGTGGCAAGCTGGCTGCTGCTGTGCCTGCCGTGGCTGATCGGTACCAAGGTCATTCCGTACGACGCCGTGCAGCAGTTCTTCCCGGCGGTCAGTTTCAGTGCCGAGCAGCTTCGGAACCTGCAGGCCCCTTGGTGGAATCCCTACCTGTTCGGTGGCTATCCGCAGATCGCCGATCCGCAGATGATGACGCTGCAACCGACCATGGTCCTGCCGATGCTGCTGGCGCCGGCGTCGTTGCATCTGTTCACCGTGGTGGTGCTGCTGCATGTGCTGGCGGGTGGCTTCGGCGCGCTGCGCCTGGCGCGTTCATTCGGACTTTCTGCACCCGCACAGTGGTTCTTTGCGATGGTGCTGATGTTCGGTGCAGTGGCAGCCTCTCGCCTGCAGCACACGCCGATGATCGTCAGCTACAGCCTGCTTCCCTGGCTGTGGCTGGGATTGTCGACTGTTCGGAACCGGGGCCGCACGCGTGACGTGCTGCTGGCGGGACTTGCAGGCGGCCTGTGCGCGCTGCAGCTGACCCAGGTGACCTATTTCATCATCCTGGCGTGTGCCGTGTACGCCGCAGGCGCAGTGCTGTCGGCAACAGGCAAGCGCTTCCGCTTCGCATTGCAGCTGTCCGCGGTCGCCCTGATCGCCGCCGCCGTGAGCGCCCCCCAGTGGCTTTCCACGTTGGCCTGGCTGGGTGACACCAATCGTGATGGCATGACCCTGGAGATGGCGCTGGCCGGTGCGATGCACTGGCAGGGGCTGGCAACACTGCTATCGGGAAATGTGTTCTCGCAGGTACGTGGGGTCAGCTGGTCCTTCGGCGATATCACCACGGACTACCTCTATTTCGGCGCGGTGCCACTGGCGCTCTGGCTGGCCTGGGGCGGCCGCGTTGTGCACAGGCAGCGACGGGCCACCTGTCTGGCGCTCGGTGTACTGCTGTTGACGACACTGGTCGCGCTGGGTGACGTCACTCCGCTGTTCGCATGGCTCTTCAGCGGGTTGCCCGGTCTTGATCTGTTCCGACGGCCCTCTGATGCGCTGTTCCTTGCGGTACCAGCGGCGGCCTGGCTGGGTGCACAGGCGTTGCAGGTTGCGTTGGAAAAGCGCGCACTGCGCCCGCACCGGGTGTCGTTGGTGGTAGTCGTTGTCCTGGTGTGCGTTGCCTCCTGGCTGGCCGCGAGCCACGGGCATCTGGAAGCCTTTGCGTGGCTGGCAGCCAGTGCCGGCATCGGCACTGCCGCGGTGCAGCTGCTGCGCCGGCATCCGGCTCCGGTGCGCTGGCTGATCGCACTGGTCGTGTTCGACATGCTGCTGTTCAACGTGGGAACACGCTTCAATACATCGGGCGCCCGTCCGCCGGTAATGACGGCCGAGCGCAATGGCGCCACGCAGCGCGCCTATACGCTGCTCGCCGCCGAACGGCGCACTGGCCTGCCCGAGCGCGCCATCGTCTTCGGCATCGGCGTGCTGACCAATGGCGCGGCTGTGCATGCGATTCCACTGGCCAATGGCTACAACCCGCTGCTGTCCAGTGATTACCAGGACATGGTCGGCATGCCGACGGAGCCCGTGGCTGCTTTCCAGCAGAAGGCGACGACCCCTTGGGCTCCCGACATGGACGCCCCCGTGTACGACCTGCTGGGTGTCCGCTGGCTGCTGTCACCGGAGCCGTTTGCAGGGTCCGATGACCAAGGCAGCGACGTGCAGCTGGCGCTACGCGGAAGTGTGCTGCCGCGCACGCTCAACCCGCAACGGGTGCAGCGGCACAGTGAACGCCTGCCACCGGCCGCTGAGTTCAACCAGACGGACTTCAGCCAGGCGGTCTGGCTGCCCACCGGGCAGCAGACGGACTGCCCTGAACGTGAGGCGGGCCGGCTGAAGGTGCTCTCGCAGGCCTATCAGCCCGGAAGGATCGCCCTTGACGTGGACGCCGAGCATCCGGCGTGGCTGGTGATCAATGAGGTGACCGCCCAGGGCTGGCAGGCCCGGCTGGATGGCGGAGCGTCGTTGCCGCTGATGCGTGCCAACGGGCTCTTCCACGCGGTGTGTGTTCCCGCGGGGCGGCATCGTGTGGAACTTGGGTACAGCCCGCTGCAGCTGTGGCGGGATGGGCTGCCGAAGCGATTCGCCGCGGGTGGAGCAGGCTGAAGGTCTCAGCGGAAGACCACATGGCGGAGCAGCAGGAAGGAGATCAGGGCGATCCCACCTTCGATCAGCGGCTTGGCCAGCCAGGCCCAATCCAATCCAAGGTGGCGGCTGGTCAAAGCGACCAGCACCGTGCTGGCGGCGGTAAGTGCGGCCCAGATTCCCAGAAAGCGTGAAAATCGACGCCAGCCAAGGCGCGCATCACCTGCGTTGGCAAAGGTGTAACGGCCGTTGAGCCAGAAGCCCAGCAGCATCCCGACCAGACGACCGGCAATGTTGGCAGGCACCACCGGCAGGCCCAGCGCGGTCGCGGTGACGAACACCAGCCAGTCGAGCAGCAGCTGCACGAGCCCGATGATGAGATAGGTGCTTCCCTGGCGGACGAGGCCCATCAGTGCGGTGAAGGAGGTGGGATGCACATGTTAACGGCCCACGCTCTAGAATCATCGGCAACGAACCACGGACTGCCGTTTCCATGACCCAACCCCTGCACGTCATCATCCTCGCCGCTGGCGCGGGCAAGCGCATGAAGTCGGTGCTGCCGAAGGTGCTGCAGCCGATCGCCGGCCAGCCGATGCTGGCGCATGTGATCGATGCGGCCCGCGAACTGCAGCCCTCGGCGATCCATGTGGTCTTCGGCCATGGTGGTGAAGCGGTGCGCCAGCACTTCGCCGACCAGCCCGACCTGCAATGGGCTGAACAGGCACGGCAGCTGGGCACCGGCCATGCGGTGGCCCAGGCGATGCCGCAGGTGCCCGACGCCGCGCAGGTGCTGGTGCTGTACGGCGACGTGCCGCTGATCCGCGCGCAAACCCTGCGCGACCTGCTGGCGCAGCCGGGTCGCCTGGCGGTGCTGGTCGCCGATGTCGATGACCCGACCGGCTACGGCCGCGTGCTGCGCGATGCCGAAGGCAAGGTGGGCTCCATTGTCGAGCAGAAGGACGCTACCGACGACCAGCTGCGTGTGCGCACGATCAATACCGGCATCATTGCCGCCGAGTCGACCGCGCTGCGGCGCTGGCTGTCGCAGTTGTCCAACAGCAACGCGCAGGGCGAGTACTACCTGACCGACGTGTTCGCCTTTGCCGCGCACGAGTACACCCCGGCCGAAATGGCACTGGTGGCCGATGCGCAGGAAGCCGAAGGGGCAAACGATCCCTGGCAGCTGTCGCAGCTGGAGCGTGCCTGGCAGCGCCGCGCGGTACGGGCCCTGTGCGCGCAGGGCGCGCGCGTGCGTGACCCGGCACGACTGGATATCCGTGGCACCGTCACCGTGGGCAGCGATGTGCTGATCGATGTCGACGTCGTTCTGGAAGGCCACATCGTGCTCGGCGACGGCGTCACCGTGGGCCCCTTCAACCGGCTGAAGGACGTCAATCTTGGCCCGGGCACCGAAGTGCGCGCGCATTGTGATCTTGAAGGCGTGGTCACCGAAGGCGCAGCACTGGTGGGGCCGTTCGCGCGGCTGCGTCCGGGGACCGTGCTCGCCGACGGCGTGCACGTGGGCAACTTCGTCGAGACCAAGAAGGTCACCCTCGGTGTTGGCAGCAAGGCCAACCATCTGACTTACCTGGGCGATGCGGTGATCGGCAGCAAGGTAAACATCGGTGCCGGCACCATCACCTGCAACTACGACGGCGTGAACAAGTCGACCACCACCATCGGCGACAACGCCTTCATTGGTTCCAATAGTTCGCTGGTAGCGCCGGTGACCATTGGCGACAGTGCGACGATTGCCGCCGGTTCGGTCATCACCCGCGACGCTCCGGATGGCAAGCTGACACTGGCACGTGCACGACAGGAAACCATCGATGGCTGGAAGCGCCCGCTCAAGAAGTCCTGAGCCACGCATCCCGCATGCCGACGAACTCGGCATGCTGCCGGCAATTGAACAACGTGCCGGTGAACTGCTGAAGGGTCACCAGGCCTACCCGGTGTTTGCCGGGCATGGTCTGGACCTGCCGACGCTGCAGGATGGCCTTCAACGTGGCCAGTTGTGGGTGGTGGATGCGGCTGACGGTGGTATCGCGGGTTACCTGCTGGCCGGCGAACTCTGCGGTGAATTCCATGTGCTGCAGATGGACGTGGATCCCGCACACGCGCGGCGTGGCTACGGCCGCGCTTTGCTGCGCCATGCCTTGGCGCAGGCGAGGGTGGGAGGCTACGCGGCCGCGGTGCTGACCACGCTGTCCGATGTGCCGTGGAATGCGGCCTTCTATGCCAGCGAAGGATTCGACGTAGTGCCCGAGGCGCAGTGGAACGATGGCCTGCGCGCGGTGATGGCCGAAGAGGCTGCGCTCGGATTCCCGATGCACCTGCGGGTGGCGATGCGGCGATCCATCTCTTCGCTGGATGGCTGAAGGTCGGCCACCGGTCATGGGCGTTACTTTTCTTTGTGCGCAAAGAAAAGTAACCAAAAGAAACGCTCCGCCGGTCGCGAGCCGATGCTGCGCATCGGTGCCCTGCGCTTCTCGGTGAATCTGGGGACGGCGCCGAACTCGCTGCGCTCAGACATCGGCGCCTCTGCGCCCCGGATTCCCCTGCGATGCTCGGCTTGCTCAAGGCGGAACCAACATCCAGAGCCACAGCCGCACCCAGCCGATTCAAACTAGGCGTGGTTGCCGTTGCTCTTGATGCTCCCGTTTCCCTTGAGCGCACGGTGGCGATGCGCCGGCCTTGGTAGCTGCCGACCTTGGTCGGCATATCCACGCATGGCGTGGATCTACTGACCGGTCGACCAGGGTCGAAGTCTACCGGCAATCCCGTTGGCCCGCTCAACCCACCGGCAACAGAATCGACACGCACAACCCGCCGTCACCGCGGTTCTGCAGCGACACCCGCCCACCGTGCGCTTCCACGATCTCGCGGGTCAGCGCCAGACCCAATCCAGTTCCATTGCGCTTGGTCGAATAGAACGGCATCAGTGCGTTCTGCAGCACCTGCTCGTTCATGCCCTTGCCGCGGTCAAGCACATCCAGGCGCAGCCACTGCGGCAACCGCGTGAGTTGCACCTGTACGTCATCGTTGGGCGGTTCTGCTTCGGCGCAGGCTTCGTGCGCGTTCTTCAACAGGTTCAGCAGTGCCTGCCCGAACTGGGCGATGTCGATGCGGCTGCTCAGTTCCTCGTCCGGCTCACGTTCCATGCCGAAAGGGATCTGCTGGCGCAGGCTGGACAGGAAGGGGGCCCAGTGCACGGTCTGCAACTGCGGTTGCGGCAGCTTGGCAAAGCGCGCATAGCCGCGGATGAAGCCTTCCAGGTGGCGTGCGCGATCCTCGATGGTGGTAAAGATCTCCGGCAGCCGGTCAAAGCGCTCACGCTGCACCAGTACACCGCCGGAGTGGGCCAGCGAGGCAATCGGTGCCAGCGAGTTGTTGAGCTCGTGGCTGATCACCCGGATCACCTTCTTCCAGGTCTGTACTTCCTGGCGGCGCAGCTCGGCGGTCAGCAGGCGCACCAGCAGCAGGTCGTGCGGACGACCATTGAGCTGGAAGGCCCGGCGCGAGAGGTGGTACACCTGCTCGTCATCCTCATCGCCGCCCTCGCCCTCGGCATGCACCGCGAACAGGCTGTCGCCACCGCGGGCGATGGCATCGCGCAGCTCCACCGGCACCTGTTCCAGCACTTCCTCCAGGCGCTGGCCTTCCAGCTTCCAGCCGCCATGCAGCAGCTTGCGCGCAGCCAGATTGGAGAACACCACGCGGGCGATGCCATCACCGCCCGAGGCGATCAGCAGCATTGCCACCGGCGTGTTCTGCACCATCGTGTCCAGCAGAAGTTCGCGTTGCACCAGGCCCTGCCGCTGTGCACGCAGCACATCGCCCAGTTCGCGGTGTGCCTGCACCAGGTCGCCGAGCTCGTCATTGCCGGGCCAGTGCACGCCGAAGTTGTATTCGCCGTCGCGATAGCTGCTGGTGGTGCCCGCCAGGGCCCGCATCAGTGACCGCACCGGGGCGGTAGCGCGACGCAGGGTCCACCACATCAGCGACAGCAGGATCAACGCCGACACCGTGGTCACCACCCAACCATGGTCCATCCAGTAGGCCAGCAGCCACGGCAACGCGGCGGCCAGCGCCAGCACCGGCAGCAGGCGCAGGAACAGGCGGAAAGTGAACGAGCGCCGTTTCATTCGCGCGGGATACCGTGGCGGTCCATGCGCCGGTACAGCGCCTGGCGGCTCAGGCCGAGCTCGGCGGCGGCCTGGGCGATGACGCCATGGTTGCGCGCCAGTACCTCTTCGATGCGCGCGCGGTCAGGGTCATTGCCCGCCCTGGGGGCCGGGCGCGGTGCGGCGGCTGCGCGCGGCAGATTGAGATCGGCCACTTCAATGCGGTTGCCGGTGGCCAGCAGTTCGGCGCGCTGGATCACGTTGCGCAGTTCGCGCACGTTGCCTGGCCACGGGTGCCGCTGCAGGGCGGCGGTGGCGGCGCTGGACAGGGGCTTGCCAGCGGTCAGGAAGCGCTCGGCCAGCGGCACGATGTCGCCCGGGCGATCGGCCAGTGGCGGCAGCACCAGTTCCACCGTGTTGAGGCGGTAATAGAGGTCTTCGCGGAAGGTGCCGTCGCGGATCATCGCCGGCAGGTCGGCATTGGTCGCGCTGACCACGCGGACCTTGACCTGGCGTTCGCGGTTGGAGCCCAGGCGCTCGAAGCGGCCGGTTTCCAGCACACGCAGCAGCTTCATCTGCCCGCCCAGCGACAGGTTGCCGATCTCATCCAGGAACAGGGTGCCACCATCGGCGGCCTCGAACTTGCCTTCGCGCGCCTTGTTGGCGCCGGTATACGCACCGGCCTCGGCACCGAACAGTTCGGCCTCGATCAGTTCCGAAGGCAGCGCGCCACAGTTGACCGCCACGAATGGACCCTTGGCCACCAGGGAATTGGCCTGGATGATCTGCGCGATCTTCTCCTTGCCGGCACCGTTCGCGCCGGTGATCAGTACCGGCAGTTCCGAGCGTGCGACCTGGCAGGCGAGAGCGATGACGCGCTCGCTGGCGGGGTCGGCGAAGACCGCGCCGCACAGGTCATACTTCTCTTCCAGCGCATTGCGCTGGCGCAGTTCACGGCTGCGGCGCCGGTCCAGTTCGCGGCGCGCCTCGGACAGTTCCAGCAGGTTGTTGACCGTGGTCATCAGCTTGCGGTCGTCCCAGGGCTTGGCCAGGTAGTCGGCCGCACCGGCCTTGACCAGATCCACCGCGCTGCTGAGGTGGGTCCAGGCGGTCAGCAGGATCACCGGCAGATCGGGATGGCGCGCGCGGATCTGCGCGAACAAGGCCTCGCCTTCTTCGCCGGAGGTGGTGTCCTCGCTGAAGTTCATGTCCTGGATCACCAGGTCGACCGGCTGCGACTCCAGCAGGGCCAGCCCTTCGGACGGGCTCTGCGCCTGCAGGGTGTCGATGTCGTGCAGGGAGAACAGCACGTCCAGCGCGGTACCCACGCTGGCGTTGTCGTCGATGATCAGGATCGCAGGCATCAAGCGGTTCTGCAGAAAGGGATGGGCGGCGCCGTTGGAGCCGTTCGTGTCCACGCACCGGGAGAGCCCGGCGCCACCCATCAAGCATAGCCAAACCCGTGGCTGTGCAGGAACGGCCCTCGGGGAAGGCCGGAGGCCGGGCCATCGACGCGGCCCGGCCTGTCTGGAGCGGAGCCTCAGGTGCCCCGGGTGGCGACCGCCGGCGGGACAGCCGCAGCCCGGCGGGCCGGGCCGAACACGGCGATCTGGCCCAGTGCCCACAGCAGCAGTGCACCCAGCGGCAGGTACAGCAGCGGCATGCGCGGCAG
The DNA here is from genome assembly GCF_036320065.1 of Stenotrophomonas sp. SMYL8. Classification (NCBI taxonomy): domain Bacteria; kingdom Pseudomonadati; phylum Pseudomonadota; class Gammaproteobacteria; order Lysobacterales; family Lysobacteraceae; genus Stenotrophomonas; species Stenotrophomonas sp. SMYL8. The sequence goes on along the minus strand of NZ_JAWIRR010000004.1, from coordinate 47,483 downwards.
CTCGTACAGATTCATCAGGGCCAGATTGATCGCGTAGGCCGCCAGCATGCCCAGCACGATGCCCAGCGTGGCCAGCAGGAAGTTCTCGGTCTGGAAGTAGCGCAGGATCTGCCCGCGGGTCGCGCCCAGCGCACGGCGGATGCCGATCTGCTTGCTGCGCTGCTGCACCCAGAAGCTGGCCAGGCCGATGATGCCCAGCGCGGTGACCACCAGCAACGAGATGCAGACGGTGATCAGCAGGCCGACCATCGCGCGGTCGTTCTTGAAGTAGTCCTTGCGCTGATCCTCGTAGGTCTCCTTCTCGCGCACCAGTCGATTGGGGTCATTGCGTTCAAGCGCGGCGATCGCACCCTTGAGTACTTCCTCGCGCCGTTCCGGGGCGGTACGCAGCACATAGGGGCCCTGGGTGAAATCAGTTCGCACCGGCAGCACCATCGACAGCGTGGTGTTGTTGTTGTAGTCGGTCGGCGTTGCCAGTGCGGCGACGATGCCGACCACGTGCAGCGGCTGCTTGCCCATGTAGAACGTCTTGCCCAGTGCATTCTCGCCCGGGTACAGCTTGTCAGCGAGGGTGCGGCTGATGATCACGGAGGATGCCGTATTGGACGAGGCGTTCTTCTGTGCGTCCTCGAAGTTGCTGTACTCGCTGGACTGGAAGTCACGGCCGGCGGTCAGCTGCAGTCCAAGCGTGGGCAGTCCGCCTTCGCCGAACATGTACATGGTGACGAAGGCGGTCGGGCGCTCCTGCTCCTGTTTAAGCGAAACGCTGGTGTTGGAGGAGTTCGGGCGGAACGGCAGCTGGTTGACCTTGGCTGCGGCAGTCACGCCGGGCACCGCACGCAGGGCAGACAGGTCTTCCAGAGTGCGGGACTGACCGTTGGTCTGCTTGCCGATGCCGCTGACCCGGACGAACACCAGTTCGTTCTCGGCCAGGCCGCTGGTCTGGCTGATCCGTTCCACGCGCTGGGTGACCAGGAACAGGGCGTTGCAGACGATGGCGCAGGTCAGGGCGACTTCCAGCACGATCAGGGCGGCGGCCGTCTTGTGCCGGCGCAAGGTGCTGAGGATGGGGCGGATATCCATGGGAGGTCCTCGTACTCGTGCTTACTGCGACTTGAGCTGGATGGCCGGGGTGACCTGCATCGCGCGCCAGGCGGGCAGGAAACCGGCGGCGAGACTGGCGAACAGGGTCAGGCCGATGGCCAGCAGCAGCATGCTGCCGTCCAGGTGGGCGAGATCCGCGTAGTCCACGGGTTGCTGGCGTACCGCGTACAGTCCAAGCAGGGCCAGGCCGATGCCGAGCACACCGCCGGCAACGCCGATTGCACCGGCTTCAACCAGGCACTGCAGGAAGATCTGCCCCCGGCTGGCACCGAGGGCGCGACGCACGCCGATTTCGCCGCTGCGGCGCAGGAACTTGGCCAGCAGCAGGCCCACCGTGTTGACCAGGCAGACGCCGAGGAAGCCCAGTGCCAGCCACATCTGCAGGCGCACGTCGCTGGGCACGGCGTTCTTGAACGTCAACCACTCCATTACCGGGCGAAGCCGCACGTTGGTGGGACGCTCGAAACGCCCTGCTGCGCGCTGCTGGTCCGAGTAGTTGACCAGGTAGCTGCGGTAGTCCTCGACCTTGGCAGGGTCCAGCTCTACCCAGTATTGGATCCAGCTGCACGGCGCGCTGATCGAGTTGCTGCTGCCATCGGGATTTTCGCCAAAGCAGTTCATGTTGCCGTTGCTGCCGAACTCCAGATCCATCGCGGTCGAGAACGGCACCAGCAGGTCTTCATCCTTGCCGTAGTTGCCTGTGGTCAGATCGAAGAAGTGGGGTTCGGGGCTCCATTCCTTCATCACGCCGATCACCCGCAGCGAGTGGCCGTTGAGGCGGATCTCGCGGTCCGTGCTGTCGGCGCCCTGGAACAGCTTGTCGTTGATCGCCTTCGACAGCACCACCACACGGCTGCGGTTGTCATCGTCGCTGCCGTTCCAGGTGCGTCCGTACTGCATGGGCACGTCGAACATCGGGAAGAAGTCAGCCGACGTCCAGCGCGTATCCACCGAGAACGGCTTGAGCGTGGTGAGCTCGGGTTCCACCGTGCCGCCGCCCGCACTCATCATTGCCTGGCGTACGCCGCGCTTCTCGCGCAGCAGGGTCTCGGCATCGCGCCGGGTCATCTGTTCCTCAGGCTCCTCACCCGGGGTATAGCCGCCCCGCGGGCGTGGATCGACCTGCACATAGAACAGGCGGTCGCTCTTGCCGGGAATCGGGTCACCGGACAGCACGTGGAACACGGTCAACGTGGTCATCGAGGCGCCGATGCCCAGCGCGATGGCGATCACCATCAGCGCGGTCAGTACCTTGTTGCGGTGGAAGCTGCGCACCGCCAGTCGGGCGTAGTAGGCGAACATGGTCGGGCCCTCACTCGTTGACGGCGACGATGTGGCGTGGCGGGGTGGCCAGCACCGGCTCGCGCACCAGGTCGGTCACCTGGCCATCGACGATGTGCACGTTGCGCTGCGCGCGCGCGGCCAGTTCCGGGTCATGGGTGACCATCACGATGGTGGTGCCGGCGGCATTGATCTCCTCCAGCAGTTCCATCACGCCGCGGGCCATCTGCGTATCCAGGTTGCCGGTCGGTTCGTCGGCCAGCAGCAGGCGCGGGCTGCCGGCCAGGGCGCGCGCGATCGCGGCGCGCTGCTGCTGGCCACCGGACAGCTCATTCGGGTAGTGCTTCATGCGCGAGCCCAGGCCGACCTGGGTCAGCGCCTTCTCGATGCGCTCGCGGCGCTCGTTGGCGCTCATCTTGCGGTAGCGCAGCGGCACGTCGACGTTGTCGAACAGGTTCAGGTCGGGGATCAGGTTGAAGCCCTGGAAGATGAAACCGATCTTCTGGTTGCGCAGGCGGCTGCGGGCGTCGTCGCCCAGCGTGCTCACGTCCTGGCCGTCGAGCATGTAGGTGCCGCTGGTGAAGGTTTCCAGCAGGCCGGCGATGTTGAGGAAGGTGGTCTTGCCGGAGCCTGACGGGCCGGTGACGGCGACGAATTCGCCCTCCTTGACCTGCAGTTCCAGCGAACGCAGTGCGTGGGTTTCCACCTGTTCGGTGCGGAAGACCTTGGCGACCGAACGCATTTCGAGCATGTACATGGGGTGTCCTCTCTCCAGGATTCAGGTATCAGGTATCAGTTGACGGAGACGCGTTCGGCGTCCTTGAACAGGTCGCTGCCAGAGACCACGATGCGGTCGCCCGGCTGCACACCCGACTTGATTTCCACTTCGCCCAGGCTGCTGACGCCCAGTTCCACCGGACGCCGCACCGCGGTGCGGCCGTCCATTACGTAGGCGATGCCGTTGCCCTGTTCGACGAACGGGCCGCGCTCGACCTTGAGTACGTCCTTGCGGGTATCGAGCAGCACGCGTACCGACATCCTCTGGCTCTGGCGCAGGCCTTCCGGCTGCGCGCTGGCAAAGCGCACGCGGGCATTGACCTCGCCGTTGACCACTTCCGGCGACACCGCGCTGATCTCGCCCGGGAACGGCTTGCCGTTGCCGCCGGTCAGCTGCGCCGGCATGCCGATCGCCAGGTCGCGGGCGAAGCTCTCCGGTACCTTGATCTCGACCTCGAACTTGGACAGGTCGACCACGCCCAGCACTGGCGCATTGGCGGCCAGGTTGGTGGACTGGACGGCCTGCACCTGGCCGACCTGGCCGTCGAACGGCGCGCGCAGGGTCAGCGCGTCCACCTGGCGCTGCACCTCGGCCACCACTGCCTTCTGGCGGTCGGCCAGCAGGCGCTTGTTGCGGGCGTCCAGGTCAGCGCCCTGGCTCTGCAGGCGTGCATCGGTGGTGGCGTTGGCCAGCGTGATGTCGGCTTTCTTCAGCGAGTCCTTGGCCTTGGCCAGATCGATCTGCGGTACTGCACCGCCGTCGTAACCGCGCTGGTAGCGCTGCAGGTCGCGGTCGGCGGCCTGGCGCTCGATGGTGGCCTGGTCGGTTTCCTTGCGCGACTTGGCGCGGGCCAGGGTGGCGTCCAGCGCGGCGCGGCTGGCCTCGGCTTCCAGGCCGGCCAGGGTGGCCTGCTCCTGGGCCAGCTTGCTGCGCAGTTCCGGGCTGTCGATGACCGCCAGCTCCTGGTCCTTCTTGACCACGTCACCGGCAACGACTTTCAGGTCCACGGTACCGGCCGAGATGGCGTACAGGATCGGGCTGTTGGCGGCAATCACCCGACCGTCGGCGGCGATGTCGCGGACCAGGTCGCCGCGCTTCACTTCGGCGATGCGCACGCGGCTGCTGTCGTAGGAGCGGCTGGCGTTGGACCAAGCATGCACTGCCCAGCCGATGCCGGCCAGCAGCGCGATGGCGCCCAGTGCCGGCCAGCGGTAACGCTGCCAGTTGGCGCGGGTAGTGCCGGCCGGGGCGGAGGAAACGATCTGGTCCTGTGCGGAGGTGTCGCGGATCATCGGGTGCGTGCCTGACGGTGGTAGTGGGTACCAAGCACGTAGCGTGCCAACTTTATTTCCTTGTGGGTCAATGGGTTGGGAGGCACCCTGAAGTGTCCGGGTGTCCGCGGACACCTTTCCGGACACTTTCATTAAGCGGACAGGAGGGGGAGCGCGGGCCCGCAGGCTAGAATGCCGCGATCGTCTTCAAGGAAACGCGTGACATGTGTGGAATCGTGGGTGCAATCGCCGATCGCGACGTAGTGCCGGTGCTGATCGAGGGCCTGAAGCGGCTTGAGTACCGTGGTTACGACTCCTCGGGCATCGCGGTGATCGACCATGCCGAGCGCCCCGAGGTACGCCGCGTGCGCCGTACCGGTCGAGTGTCGGAAATGGCCACGGCGGCCGAGGCCGAGGGTTTCAATGCGGTGCTGGGCATCGGCCACACCCGCTGGGCCACCCACGGGGGCGTCACCGAGGCCAACGCGCATCCGCACATCAGCCACGGCGTGGCGCTGGTGCACAACGGCATCATCGAAAATCACGAGGAGCAGCGCGAGAAGCTGCGTGCCCTGGGTTACACCTTCGAGTCGCAGACCGACACCGAAGTCATCGCGCACCTGATCCATCACCACCTGAAGGACGGCGACGACCTGCTGGTGGCGCTGCAGCGCACGGTGAAGGAGCTGACCGGTGCCTACGCGCTGGCTGTGGTCAGCCGCGCCGAGCCGGAGCGCTTTGTCTGCGCGCGCATGGGCTGCCCGTTGCTGGTGGGCCTGGGCGAGGGCGAGAACTTCGTCGCCTCCGACGTTTCGGCGGTGATTTCGGCCACCCGCAAGGTGATCTTCCTGGAAGAGGGCGACACCGCCGAGATCCGCCGCGACGGCGTGCGCATCTTCGACGAGCATGACCAGCCGATCGAGCGCGAGGTGCACCTGTCCGATGTGTCGCTGGCATCGCTGGAACTGGGCCCGTACCGCCACTTCATGCAGAAGGAAATCCACGAGCAGCCGCGCGCGCTGGGCGACACCATCGAGGCGGCGATCGACGCCGGTGGTTTCCCGGCCGAGCTGTTCGGCAAGAATGCCGAGGCCGTGCTGTCAGGCATCGAAGGCGTGCAGATCATCGCCTGCGGCACCAGCTATTACGCCGGCCTGACCGCGCGTTACTGGATCGAAGCCATCGCCGGCCTGCCGTGCAGCGTGGAGATCGCCAGCGAGTACCGCTACCGTGCCGCCTATGCGAACCCGAAGCACCTGATCGTCACCATCTCCCAGTCCGGCGAAACGCTGGATACGATGGAAGCGCTGAAGTACGCCAAGTCGCTGGGCCACACGCACACGCTGTCGATCTGCAACGTGCCGGAGAGCGCGATTCCGCGCGCCAGTGAGCTGGTCTGCTACACCCGCGCCGGCGCCGAGATCGGCGTGGCCTCGACCAAGGCCTTCACCACCCAGCTGGCCGCACTGTTCCAGCTGACCGTGGTGCTGGGCAAGCTGCATGGCCGTATCGACGCGGCGCAGGAAGCGGACTATCTGGAGCAGCTGCGCTTCCTGCCGGGCAGCGTGCAGCACGCGCTGAACATGGAGCCGCAGATCGCCGCCTGGGCCGAGCGTTTCGCGCGCAAGAGCAGCGCGCTGTTCCTCGGCCGTGGCCTGCATTACCCGATCGCGCTGGAAGGCGCGCTCAAGCTCAAGGAAATCTCCTACATCCACGCCGAGGCCTACCCGGCGGGCGAGCTGAAGCACGGCCCGCTGGCGCTGGTGGACGAGGACATGCCGGTGGTGGTGATCGCGCCCAACGACAGCTTGTTGGAGAAGGTGAAGTCGAACATGCAGGAAGTGCGCGCGCGCGGCGGCGAGCTGTTCGTGTTCGCCGACCAGGACAGCAATTTCAACGAGTCCGAAGGCGTGCATGTGATCCGTACGCCGCGCCATGCCGGCGTGCTCAGCCCCATCGTGCACACCATCCCGGTGCAGCTGCTGGCTTACCACACCGCGCTGGCGCGCGGCACTGACGTGGACAAGCCGCGTAACCTGGCCAAGAGCGTGACGGTGGAGTAAGCCCGTCGGATCCATTGGATGCTGCATGCGAAAGGGGCCCACGTGGCTCCTTTCGTTTGTGCCGACGGGAGTGCGAAGTGGGACAGCCGCCGGGTGTTCTGTCCGCCATCGGCAGCAGGCAATCAATCTTTAATGCACGGCATCGGCTGTATTCAGCGGCGGTTTCAGCCGCGGTGCCATTCTCTGGATCGTCAGTTGGTTCCCACGACGAACTGTCCTATCGATGCCGGTAGTGACCGATGGTCGCAGTCGTAGAATCGATTTGTCCGAGGTCCGGGTTGAGCGGTTGAGCCCACCTCGTTCGCGTTGCAGCACATCGTCTGCCAATCCGTTCCAAGCGGCAGCCGGGTGCGCCAGACGTGCGCTGAAAGGTCTGTTCCCGGGGAGGGGGCGTATCGGAAGAGCACACTTTTTGACTTCAGTGACCTGCACCAGGAAACAAGAATGAACGTCCGCGAACTCCTGCAATCCAAGAAAGAAGCTGTCATCACCATCGACGCCGAAGACACCATCGGTGCCGCCGCCCACAAGATGAGCGCGAACAAGATCGCTGCGCTGGTGGTGATGAAGGACGATGCCCCGGTCGGCATCATTTCCGAAAAGGACATCGTGCGCACCTTGGCCGACGACGGCCCGCAGGCCGGCCGCCGGGTGATCTCCAGCCTGCCGTCCACCGGCCTGGAAGGCATTGCGCCGGAAGCGACCCTGAAGCAGGCCATGTCGTTGATGACATACTCGCGGCGCCGTCATCTGATGGTCACCGAAGGCACCCGACTGGTTGGCATCCTCAGCCTGGGTGACATCGTGAAGAACCTGCTGGGCGAGCTGGAACTGGAAAAGGCCGTGCTGCAGGACATCTACATGGCCGCCCACTGAGGGCTTGACCCTTGGATGCAGAGAAGCCGGGCATTGCCCGGCTTCTTCGTTCACGGTTTCGGTGATATCAGAAAGTGACCTTCACCGAGTCGGCGCTGTAGTTCGCTGGGCCGTGGTAGACCACTTCGATGTTGTTGCCATCCGGATCAATCACGAACGCGCCGTAGTAGCCCGGATGGTAAGGGCGTTCGCCCGGCGCGCCGTTGTCGGTGCCGCCGGCGGCGATCGCGGCGGTATGGAAGGCGTCGACGGTGGCGCGGTCGCGCGCCTGGAAGGCCAGATGGTGGCGGCCGGTCAACTGGCCGGCGGCGGCCTCGCTGCTGGCGTTGGAAATGAACAGCTCGTCGGCCCAGAAGTAATCATCGCCTTCGCCGGCGATCGGGATGCCGATCGTCTCGAACACCGCCTGGTAGAAGCGGCGGCTGGCGGCCAGGTCGCGTACGACCAGCTGGATGTGGTCGATCAGTCGTCCGCGGTGCAGTTCCATCGTTTCCATACCAACCTCGCAAAAAAGGGGACGGAGGGGATTAAGTCGCTTGCGGCCTAATAGTGCCAGAAACGGCTTAATCCCCTCCGTCCCCTTTTTGTCAGTTGGCGATGATCTCGACCCAGTAGCCGTCCGGGTCCTTGATGAAGGCAAGGTTCTTCATGCGGCCGTCGGTCAGGCGCTTCTGGAAGGCCACGCCGAGGTCTTCGAAGCGCTGGCAGGCGGCCTCGATGTCCGGCACCGACACGCAGATGTGACCGAAGCCGCGCGGGTCGCTGTTGCCGTCGTGGTAGACCGCGCCGTCCTGGGTTTCGGTGCCGTGGTTATGGGTCAGTTCCAGCACACCCGGCAGGCCGGCCATCCACACGCGGCGCTGGCTGTCGTCTTCCGGCACCACCGCGCCGGCCGGTACGTAGGCCAGGAAGTACAGGCTGAACTGGGCTTCGGCGAAGTCGCGCTTGTCGATCAGCTGGTAGCCGAGCACGCGGGTGTAGAAGTCCAGCGAGGCGGTGATGTCCTTCACCCGCAGCATGGTGTGGTTGAACACGAAGCCGGTGGTCTCGGCCGGGGCCTGGGCGGCGACGCCGGGGACATCGCGCAGGGCGGGAATGGTCATGGGGGAGGTCCTTCAGACAGGGCCGTTGCTGGCCGGATGGGGCCATTCTACCGGCCGTCACCTGACGGCACCGCGACGTACAATGGGCGGATCGCACCGTTCCGTTCTGAGCATTGCCCGCCATGTCGCAGCGTGAATGGGTGGCTGCCGCCATCCGCAAGATCGAAGCCGATTTCAACCGTTCCGCCGATACCCACCTGATCCCGCTGGCGCTGCCCGGGTTCGCGGGCATCGATGTGTACCTGAAGGATGAATCGAGCCATCCCACCGGCAGCCTGAAACACCGGTTGGCGCGCTCGCTGTTCCTGTATGCGTTGACCAACGGCTGGCTGCGCGAAGGGCGGCCGGTGATCGAGGCTTCCAGCGGGTCGACGGCAGTGTCCGAGGCCTATTTCGCGCGCCTGCTGGGGGTGCCGTTCATTGCGGTGATTCCGGCCACGACCTCCCCAGAGAAAATTGCGGCCATCGAGTTCCACGGGGGCCGCTGTCACCTGGTCGAGCGTGCCTGTGAACTCAACGGTGAATCGGAGAAGCTGGCCCGCGAAACCGGTGGCCACTTCATGGACCAGTTCACCTATGCCGAGCGGGCGACCGACTGGCGCGCCAACAACAACATCGCCGAATCCATCTTCAAGCAGATGGCCGAGGAGCCCAGCCCGGTTCCGGAATGGATCGTGTGCAGCCCCGGTACCGGCGGTACTGCGGCCACGCTGGGCCGCTATGTCAGCTACCGCCGGCACGACACCCGCATCCTCTGTGCAGACCCGGAAGTGTCGGTGTTCTTCGACGGTTACCAGGCCGCCGTGGCCGGTGAGCAGGACTGGCGTGGCCTGACCTGCAGTGGTGGTTCGCGCGTGGAAGGCATCGGCCGACCACGGGTGGAGCCGAGCTTCATCCCGACCAGCGTCGATGCGATGGTGAAGGTGCCCGACGCGCTGAGCCTGGCCGCGATGCGCCATGTCAGCCGCCAGCTCGGCCGCCGTGTCGGTGGCTCCACCGGCACCAACTTCATCGGTGTGCTGCAGGCGGCGCATTGGATGCGTGAGGCGGGCCACCAGGGCAGCATTGTCAGCATCCTGTGCGACAGTGGCGAGCGCTACGCGCAGAGCTATTACGACCCGGCGTGGTACGCGCGCCAGGGCATCGATGTCGACGGCGCCGATGCGCAGCTGGCGGCGGCAGTGGCCGGGCAGGGGCTGCCGGAACTGCCGTGGTGCAGCCTGGAAGCGTTGTAGCCGGCCGGCATTTCCGCCGGGCATGGCCCGGCGCTACCGATCGCGGCGGGCGGGTAGCGCCGGGCCATGCCCGGCGAGCGCAGCGGTGTGTCGTACCCCGATCAATACCCCGCCGCGGTGAACGCGTCCAGCACTGCATCGCGCAGCGCATCGGGCAAGGCCTCGATGTCCATCGCGCGATCATCCAGATGCAGGCTCGGGTCCAGGATGCTGGCACGGCCCTGGGCCAGCGCCTGCAGCCACAGCAGCACGCAGATCACGAACTCGCGCTCATGGCCCAGCCGCAGCTGGCTGGCGCCGCGTTCGATCACCTCGAACGGGTACCACTCCTGGGCATCGTTGAACGTGCCGCCCTGCTGCAGCACTGCCTGCAGTTGATGCAGGTGACGCGGGGCGTCGTCGCCGGCATCGCACAATGCGGCGATCCAGGTCAGTTCGGCCGGGCTGGCGGACAATGCCAGTGACCGGGCCGGTGAGGCGGATGCAACTGCAGCCAGACCTTCCATGTAGGGCCTCGTTCGGTGCGTACCGCTGCGGACTCCCCCGCAGCCAGAGCTTCAGCGCGGGACCGTAAGGCCGACGTGAATGCCGGGCCGTGCCCCCTTGTCAGCCCCGCCTGCCAGCGCCATATCTACCAAGCTGCCCGCCCGCCGGGCCCGTTCCCTGGAGACCTGCCGTGACCGTTGCCAACCCCCTGCTCGATTTTTCCGGCCTGCCGCGCTTCGAGGCGATTCGCCCCGAGCACGTGGCGCCGGCGCTGGACGTGCTGCTGGCCGAGGCCGAAGCCGCCGTCAGCACGGCCGAGCAGGTGCAGCCGGTGCGCTGGGAGACCTTCGTTGCCCCGCTGGACGATGCCACCGAGCGGCTGTGGCGCGCCTGGGGCCTGGTCGGCCACCTGCAGGGCGTGGTCAACACCCCGGAACTGCGTGAGGCCTACAACAGCAACCTGCCGCGGGTGACCCGCTTCGCCAGTGCGCTCAGCCAGAACCTGGCGTTGTACCGGCAGTACCAGACACTGGCCGCCAGCACCGAGGCGGCGCGCTTCGACGAGGCCCAGCGCAAGGTGCTGGACAACACGCTGCGTGACTTCCGCCTCGGCGGCGCCGAGCTGGCGCCGGAGGCGCAGCAGCGCTTCGCGGCGATCAAGGAAGAACTGTCGGCGCTGTCGGCGAAGTTCTCGCAGAACGTTCTTGACGCTACCGATGCCTGGTCGCTGATCGTCGAGGACGAAGCGCGATTGAAGGGCCTGCCGGAAGACGTGAAGGCCGCCGCGCATGCCGCAGCACAGAAGGACGGCAAGTCTGGCTGGAAACTGACCCTGCAGATGCCGTGCTACCTGCCGGTGCAGACCTGGGGTGAGGACCGCGACCTGCGCGAGATCCTGTACCGTGCCAGCGCACAGCGTGCGTCCGAATTCGGCGATGACACGCTGGACAACAGCGGCAACATCGACCGCATCCTCGCCCTGCGCGCGGAACTCGCCGCACTGCTCGGCTTTGGTTCGTATGGTGATTATTCGGTGGCGACCAAGATGGCGCAGGACCCGGCCGAGGTGCTCGGTTTCCTGCGTGACCTGGCCTCGCGCGCCAAGCCGTTCGCGGCCAAGGACCGTGCTGAACTGGAACAGTTCGCACGCGAGCAACTCGGTATCGACAGCCTGCAGGCCTGGGACCTGGCATTCGCTGCCGATCGCCTGAAGCAGGCGCGTTACAGCTATTCCGAACAGGAAGTGAAGCAGTACTTCACCGAACCGAAGGTGCTGGGCGGCCTGTTCTCGGTGATCGAGCAGCTGTACGGCCTGCGCGTGCAGGAGGACAGCGCGCCGGTGTGGCACGAGGATGTGCGCTTCTTCCGCCTGGTCGATGCGCAGGGTGCGCTGGTGGGCCAGTTCTACCTGGACCTGTACGCGCGCGAAGGCAAGCGCGGTGGCGCGTGGATGGATGATTGCCGTAACCGCCGCGAGCGTGCCGACGGCAGCGTGCAGACGCCGCTGGTCTACCTGGTGTGCAACTTCGGCCGAGGTGCCAATGGCAAGCCGGCTACCTTCAGCCACAATGAAGTGACCACCCTGTTCCATGAAATGGGCCACGGCCTGCATCAGCTGCTGACCCGCATCGGCGAACTGGGTGTGGCCGGCATCAACGGCGTGGAATGGGACGCGGTGGAGCTGCCCAGCCAGTTCATGGAGAACTTCTGCTGGGAATGGGAGCACCTGCAGGCGATGACCGCACATGTGGACAGTGGCGAGCCGCTGCCGCGCGCGCTGTACGAGCGCATGCTGGCTGCACGCAACTTCCACAGCGGCATGGCCACCGTTCGCCAGCTGGAGTTCGGTCTGTTCGACATGCTGCTGCACAGCCAGTTCGAGCCGGCGCAGGACAGCGTTCTGGCACTGCTCGATCGTGTGCGCGCGGAAGTGGCGGTGAACCACCCGCCGGTCTGGAACCGCTTCCCGCATCAGTTCAGCCATATCTTCGCCGGCGGCTACGCAGCCGGTTACTACAGCTACAAGTGGGCCGAGGTGCTGAGCGCCGATGCCTATGCGGCGTTCGAGGAGGCGCCGCAGGCGCTGGCTGAAACCGGCGCGCGCTTCCGCGAAGAGATCCTGTCGCGCGGTGGCAGCCGCCCGGCGGCGGAGAACTTCAAGGCCTTCCGCGGCCGCGCACCGCAGATCGACGCGCTGCTGCGCCACTCGGGCATGGCGTAAGGTGTTTGGTAGGTGCCAACCTTGGTTGGCACGTTACCGCTATCCACGCATGGCGTGGATCTACCGGAATGTTCGGACATGGCGTAACGCCTTGGTAGGCGCCAACCTTGGTTGGCGAAAAGCCCAGGCCAACCAAGGTTGGCCTCTACCGGGCGTCGCGCCTTGGGGTCATTCGGCGTAGATCATCTTCCGGGTCATGCCGCCGTCCACGATGAAGTCCTGGCCGGTGGTGAAACCGGACAGCGACGACAGCAGGTACACCGCCAGTGCACCGATGTCTTCGGGCCGACCGACCCGACCGACCGGGTGTTGCGCATGGTCGATGGCTGAGTATTCAGGTGCGTGGCGCTGTGAGGGTGCCTGCCACGCAGTGGTGCCGATCCAGCCGGGGCTGATGCTGTTCACCCGCACCGCCGGGCCGGCGCTGATCGCAAGTGCATGGGTGAAGGCCACCAGCCCACCCTTGGCTGCCGCATAGGCTTCGCTGTGTGCTTCGGATTGCCAGGCCCGGGTGGAGGCGATGTTGATGATCGCACCGGCGGCGCTGGCGGTCAGTGCTGGCAACGTGTGCTTGCTGCACAGGAATGCACCGTGCAGTGACGACAGCCGGCGCTGCCACTCGTCCCAGTCCATATCCTGCAACCCTGTGCCGTGTGGACCGGCGATGCCCGCGTTGTTCACCAGTCCGTCGATACGGCCGAAACGCTGCAGGGCCACGGCGATGAAGTCGCGCACGCTCGCTTCGTCGGTGATGTCCAGGCGCTGGAACGCGGCATCCTCGCCGCGCTGCCATTCCGCCAGACACGCTTCTCCGGCCTCCACGTCCAGGTCGCCGATCAGCACGCGTCCACCGGCACCAAGTACGGCCTGGGCAATACCACGGCCGATGCCGTTGGCACCGCCGGTGACCAGCACAACCTTGCCCGATAGTGGCGCGGCCGGCCATGCGGCGATCGGCGGCACCGTGCTCACGTCAGGTCTTCGCCGCGCAGGCGGCGATGCCAGCCGTCCACACCGATGCGGTCCAGGGTCTGGATGTTGCGCTCGACGATCACGTCCGGGTCCGGATAGACATCCACCGCGCGTGCCACGCTGTCTTCGCGCAGCAGGTGCAGGGTGGGGAAGGGTGCGCGGTTGGTGTAGTTGCTGGCGTCGTCCGCGGCCACGCCATCGAACTGGTAGTCCGGGTGGAAGCTGGCCACCTGCAGGATGCCCTGCAGGTCCAGTGCCTCGATCGCCGCATCGGCGTTGTCGAGGAAATCGTTGTAGTCGAGGAAATCGGTCAGCACCTGCGGATGCACGATCAGCGTCGTGTCGATCTGCTCGGCCGGGGTATCGCGCAGCAGCACCAGTTCCTCGGCCAGCTGTTCAACCAGGGCTTCCGGCGTGGTCGCATCGCTGAGCACGATGCGGACCTGGTCCTTCACGTACACCGCCTTGGCGAACGGGCACAGGTTCAGGCCGATGACGATGCGCTCCAGCCACAGGCGGGTGGCGGCGATCGGGTCATCGGTGGGCAGGGGGGAATCGGTCATGGCGGGCACGTGGGCTGGCGGGGCCGCCATTGTAGGCAGTGTGCCGGTGCTGCGCTGTCCACTGTGCAGGAACTGGACAGTGGCGAAGCTGGAAATTCCTGAAGATTCAAACCGTTGCGCGCTACCGATGGATGGCCGATTGCCAGTCCGGGGCGACGGGCGTGGAATGGATGCACGACACAGGAGGACACCCATGACTGCATCTTCCCCGTGGCTGCCGGACGCCCTCTGGGCCGGCGCCTTCTTTGATGGCCACTGGCAGGCTGCCCCGCAACGGCACCCGGTGATTGAACCGGCCACTGGCCGGGAGCTGGGCGAGATCGGCCTGGCCGACCCGGCGCAGATCGCGCGTTCGGCGGCTGCCGCGGCACAGGCGCAGCAGGCTTGGGCGGCGGCGCCCTACGAACAGCGTGCCGACGTGCTGCGCAAAGCCGCGCGTCTGGCCGAAGAAAACATCGACACCCTGGTCGAGTGGCTGGTGCGCGAAAGCGGCTCGACCCGCCTGAAGGCCGGCTTCGAGGCCAAGGTGACGATCAAGGCGCTGCACGAGGCCGCCGCACTGCCGTCGCGCAGCACGGGTGAGATCCTGCCCTCCGAGCCGGGCAAGCTGAATCTGGCGCGGCGCCGCCCGCTGGGTGTGGTCGGGGTCATTTCACCGTTCAACTTCCCGCTCTACCTGGCGATGCGTGCGGTGGCCCCGGCGATCGCGCTGGGCAACGCTGTGGTTCTCAAGCCGGACCCGCGTACGGCAGTGTGTGGTGGCGCGGTGATCGCACGCCTGTTCGAGCAGGCGGGCCTGCCGGCAGGCGTGCTGCACATGCTGCCCGGCGATGGCGCGGCCGGGGCCGCGCTGACCAGTGACCCGCACGTGGCGATGATCCAGTTCACCGGTTCCACCGCCGCCGGGCGCAAGGTCGGCGAAGCGGCGGGCAAGCACCTGAAAAAGGTTTCGCTGGAGTTGGGTGGCAAGAATTCGTTGATCATCCTGGACGATGCGGACCTGGACCTGGCGGTGGCCAACACCGCGTGGGGCGTCTACCTGCACCAGGGCCAGATCTGCATGGCGACCGGCCGCGTGCTGGTGCACCGCAAGATCCACGACACGTTCCTGCAGAAACTGGTGGCCAAGGCCAACGCGCTGAAGGTAGGCGACCCGGCACGTGAGGACGTGGCGATCGGCCCGCTGATCAATGCTGGCCAGCGCGACCATGCTGCACGCGTGGTCGAGCAGGCGGTGCAGGCCGGTGCCACGCTGGAAGCGGGCGGCACACACCGGGAGCTGTTCTTCGCACCCACCGTGCTCGGCAACGTTGCGGCCGACAATCCGGCCTTCAGCGAGGAAATCTTCGCGCCGGTAGCGGTGGTGGTGCCGTTCGACGATGACGACGAAGCCGTGCGCCTGGCCAACGACAGCGAGTACGGGCTGTCGATGGCGATCGTGTCCAGCAACGTCGGCCGCGCGCTGAAGATCGGCGAGCGCCTGCGTACCGGTCTGCTGCACATCAACGACCAGACAGTGAATGACGAGGTGATCAACCCCTTCGGCGGCGTCGGCGCGTCCGGCAACGGCACCAGCATCGGTGGCCCGGCCAACGGCGAGGAGTTCACCCAGTGGCAGTGGTTGACCGTCAAGGGCGAAGCGCCCGCTTACCCGATCTGATCGAAGGAGCCATCACGATGAACGACAACAACGCAACGCGTGAGATCACCGCCGCCGTGGTGCGCGGCAAGGAGCAGCCCTTCGTCATCGAGCAGGCGACGCTGCGCGGTCCGCAGGACGACGAGGTGCTGGTGAAGGTGGTGGCCACCGGCCTGTGCCATACCGACCTGATCGTGCGCGATCAGTACTATCCGGTGCCGCTGCCGGCGGTGCTGGGCCATGAGGGGGCGGGCATCGTCGAAGCGGTTGGCCCGAACGTGCGCGACCTCAAGGCGGGGGATCACGTGGTGCTGACCTACGGCGCCTGTGGTCACTGCAATCCCTGCCGGGGTGGACACGGTGCTTACTGCAGGGATTTCTTCGCCCTGAACTTCGGTGGCGATGATGGCCACGGCCATACCGCGATCACCGATGCGCAGGGCCAGCCGCTGCACGACCATTTCTTCGCCCAGTCCTCGTTTGCCACCTACGCGCTGGCCCGCGAGATCAATGCGATCAAGGTGCCTGATGACGCACCACTGGAACTGCTGGGCCCGCTGGGGTGCGGCATCCAGACCGGTGCCGGTGCGGTGCTCAACTCGCTGCAGGTGCGGTCGGGCAGCAGCTTTGCAAGCTATGGTGCCGGTGCGGTGGGCCTGAGCGCGGTGATGGCGGCCAGGGTGGCCGGGGCCACCACCATCATTGCCATCGACGTGGTGCCTTCGCGCCTGGAGCTTGCTCTGGAGCTGGGGGCCACCCACGTGGTCAACAGCCGGGAGACCGATGTGGTCGAGGCGGTGCGTGCGATCACGGGTGGGGGTGCTGACTTCGCGCTGGAATCAACCGGTCGTCCGGACGTGCTGTCCGCTGGCATCGAAGCGCTCGGTGGGCTGGGCATGATGGGCGTGGTCGGTGCGCCGAAGCTGGGCACCACCGCCAGTTTCGATGTGAACAACCTGCTGCTCGGCGGTCGCAGCATCCGCGGCATCGTCGAGGGCGACAGTGTGCCGCAGGTGTTCATTCCGCAGCTGGTGACCCTGTTCCAGCAGGGACGCTTCCCGTTCGACAAACTGGTGAAGTTCTATCCGCTGGAACAGATCAACCAGGCCGCCGAAGACAGTACCCGTGGCATTACCCTGAAGCCGGTGCTGCGCATCGCGGCGTAGTTTCCCTTGTTGGTAGTGCCGGCCGCTGGCCTGCATGGGGCAGATCCGTTTTCCATAACGGCTCTGCCCCTTTGTTTGAACGCGTCTTGAAACGGAAACGCTCCGTTGCCGAGACGTAACATGGCGTTGCCGCTGGCGGGTGTACGCTGCGTCCATGATGGCCACGACAGTCGGGCAGCAACAACTGGTGGCGGCACGTGCCGCTTTCGCCGACGGCGATGCGCGCTCATTGGGCGTGTTGCCGCTGCCGCTGCAGCAGTCATGGCTGCGTTCGCGCGCGGCGGGCCTGCAGCCGGGGCAGGAGCCGGACTATCGGCCGCTGCTGGGCGATGGCCGCCATCTGTCCCATCCCGATGACCGGCGCCTGGCGCGTTGCGTGCAGCCGGAGCTGGAACAGCTCTGGGCGGCCTTCGGTGGGCGTGGCTGGACGATGTTCTGCGCCAACCGCGACGGCATGGTGATCGCGCAGCAGGCCCACGGGCTGGAAGATGCTCCCTTGCTGCGGCCGATCCAGGTCGGGCGACAGCTGGGCGAGACCGAGATCGGCACCACCGCGCCAGCGGTCAGCCTGGCCGACGATGTGCCGGCACTGGTGCGCGGCAACGAACACTACCTGCAGCGGTTCGCGCCGGTGTTCTGCCTGAGCGAGCCACTGCACGATCTCGACGGTCGGGTCTGCGGAGTGATCGACATCACCGGTCTTGGCGAGCGCGATCCCGCGCTGCTGCAGGGCTATT
The DNA here is from genome assembly GCF_036320065.1 of Stenotrophomonas sp. SMYL8. NCBI lineage: Bacteria > Pseudomonadati > Pseudomonadota > Gammaproteobacteria > Lysobacterales > Lysobacteraceae > Stenotrophomonas > Stenotrophomonas sp. SMYL8. The sequence continues at coordinate 29,988 of NZ_JAWIRR010000004.1, read as the reverse complement.
TCCGGCAGGCTGCGCTGGCCAGCGAAAATCGCTTGTTCCACAGCCTCACTGACGTGCACCTGCTGGCCGTGCAACATGATCCGCGCTGGCTGGCGTCACCGCTGCAGGGGCTGCTGGCGGTGCAGGAGGATGGCCAGCTGCGTGCAGCCAACCGCGTTGCACGGCGCCTGCTGGGCCTGCCACGGCGCGGGCCGTTGCCGCTGCTGGGTCTGGAAGCGCTGTTTGCCGGTGCCAGTGCGGCGCAACGGCGTCGGCTGCTGCAACCGGGCGCAGCGCATCGGGTCCGGCTGGGCGAGGGCAGTGCGGTCTACCTGCAGCGTCTGCAGGGGCCGCGGGGCGCGGCGCACCGGTCTACTGTGCGGAGCACCCCGGCAGATCCAGGCGCGCCGCTGCTGCGTGACCAGCAGCGTGAGGCCGCGCGTCGCGCGGCCCAGGCCGCTGACGGCAACCTCAGCCTGGCCGCACGCCAGTTGGGAATCTCGCGCACCACGCTGTACAAGCTGCTGCGCGATTGACCGCGTAGTCCACCGGGCAGGGCCCGGCGGGGGCATCAGTCGCGGAAGTTGTTGAACTGCAGCGGCAGTTCGAACTTGCCGGCCTTGAGCACGGCGATGGCGTCCTGCAGATCGTCGCGCTTCTTGCCCTGCACGCGCAGCTTGTCGCCGTTGATCTGGCTTTCCACCTTCAGCTTGGCGTCCTTCAGTGCCGCCGCGATCTTCTTGGCGATCTTCTGCTCGATGCCCTGCTTGACGGTGATCTTCTGCCGGGCCTGGGCCAGGTTGGTTTCGATGTCGCCGAACTCCAGGCTGAGCACGTCGATGCCGCGCGCGGCCAGGCGTGCGCGCAGGATGTCGTTCATCTGCTTGAGCTGGAACTCGGTCGGCGCCGTCTGACTGATGACATCGCCATCGCGTTCGAACTTGGCGTCCACGCCCTTGAAGTCGAAGCGGGTGGCCAGTTCACGGTTGGCCTGGTCGATGGCGTTGGTCAGCTCGTGGGTGTCGACTTCGGACACGACGTCGAAGGAAGGCATGGGCGATGCTCCGCAGGATTCAGTGGCGGTCATTCTATCGCGCCGGCCCGCATGCCCGCTTTCTGTAGAGTCGGGGGGGGGGGGGGGGGGGGGGTGGAAAAAGATGATCGGATGGGGCGGGGGAGGAAA
>NZ_JAWIRR010000004.1:27702-28816 GCF_036320065.1 Stenotrophomonas sp. SMYL8 | reverse complement strand
CCCGGTTTTGCTTCCGCCCCCCCCTCCCCCCCCCCCCCCACACCCCCCCCGCCCCCCCCCCCCGACTCTACAGAAGGGCGGCAGTCGAGCAAGCTCGACTCTACAAACCGGTGCTGTCGGCGATAATGGGCCATGAATGTGCAACGCTCCCCTTCGCGTGCGGTGGCCTGGATGGTCGCTGCGGTCGCCTGTTTCTCGCTGATGGATGCTGGCATGAAGCAGCTGTCGGCCAGCTATCCGACCCTGGAAGTGACCTTCCTGCGTGGTGCGGCTTCGTTGCCGTTCGTGCTGGTCTGGGTGCTGGTCAGCGCCGGCCCGCGCTCGCTGATCCCGCGCCGCTGGGGCCTGCACCTGCTGCGTGGTGGGCTGGGCATGGCGATGATCGGCTGCTTCGTGTTCGCCCTGCGTGACCTGCCGCTGTCCACCGCCTACACCATCTATTTCGTTGCCCCACTGCTGATCGCCGCGCTGTCGGTGCCGTTGCTGGGTGAGCGGGTTGGCCCGCGGCGCTGGGTGGCCATCGGCATCGGCTTGGTCGGCGTGCTGGTGGTGCTGCGGCCGGGCGTGGACGGCTTCATTTCGGTGCCGGGGCTGATGGTGCTGGCCGCGGCCACCGCGTATGCCGTGGCGGCGATCACGGTCAGCCTGCTGACCCGCACCGATACCTCGCAGTCGATGGTGGTCTGGTTCCTGGTGATCATGGCCATCGGTGCCGGCCTGCTGGCCCTTCCCGGCTGGGTGCCACTGCAGCTGGCGCATGCGCCGCTGATCGCCGGCATGGGTCTGGCCGGAGCGCTCGGTCAGATCGCACTGACCAAGGCCTTCCAGCTGGGCGAGGCGTCGATGATCGCGCCGTTGGAGTACAGCGGCCTGGTGTGGGTGATCGGCTGGGACCTGGCCTTCTGGGGCCAGCTGCCGGACAGCTATACCTGGGTGGGCGCGGCGATCATCGTCGCCTCGGGGCTGTACCTGCTGCACCGTGAGCGGGTGAACCGGCAGGAACCGCCGAAGCCGCTGGATCATCCGTAGAGTCGGGGGGGGGGGGGGGGGGGGGGGGGGGGGGGGGAGGGGGGGGGGGGGGCGGCGGCCCACCGCAGCCCACACCCCCACCCGC
>NZ_JAWIRR010000004.1:14493-27692 GCF_036320065.1 Stenotrophomonas sp. SMYL8 | reverse complement strand
CTTTCGTCGGTGGGGGGGGGGGGGGGGCGGGGGCCCCCCCCCCCCCCCCCCCCCCCCCCCCGACTCTACCGACCCCCACCGTCATCCCCGGTACACGCCGCTTAGAACCAAAAGGAATAACATTCTGGCCCATGGCGCGGGCGCGCGACCGCCTGCGCTGGTAGGCTGCACGCCCCCTTCCGTCACCCAGCCGGTGAGCCACGCCCGTGATCGAGTTCCAGCGCCTGCACAAATCCTATGCCGTTGCCGGCCGCGCAGTCAGCGCGCTGCAGCCGCTGGACCTGACCATCGAGGCCGGTGAGGTATTCGGCATCATCGGCCATTCCGGCGCCGGCAAGTCGACCCTGATCCGCATGATCAACCGCCTGGAAGAGCCCAGCGGTGGTCGCCTGCTGATCGGTGGCGAGGATGTCACCGCACTGGACGCGGATGGCCTGCGCGCGTTGCGCCGGCGCATCGGCATGATCTTCCAGCACTTCAACCTGTTGTCTTCGCGCACGGTGGCCGGCAACGTTGCCTTCCCGCTGGAGCTGGCGGGCACGCCGAAGGCGGAGATCGATGCACGCGTGGCCGAGCTGCTGCAGACCGTGGGCCTGGAGGTGCACGCGCAGAAGTATCCGGCACAGCTGTCCGGTGGGCAGAAGCAGCGCGTCGGCATCGCCCGTGCGCTGGCGACCCGCCCGCAGATCCTGCTGTGCGACGAGGCCACCAGCGCGCTGGACCCGCAGACCACGGCCTCGGTGCTGTCGCTGCTGTCGAAGATCAACCGCGAGCTGGGCCTGACGATCGTGCTGATCACCCACGAGATGGATGTGATCCGCCGTGTCTGCGACCGTGTCGCCGTGCTCGACGCCGGCCAGATGGTCGAGACCGGGCCGGTCACCCGGGTGTTCCTGCATCCGCAGCACCCGACCACGCGTCGTTTCGTCAGCGAATCGGAGCACGTGGACGAAGGCGCGCTGCATCGTGATTTCGATGCCGTCGGTGGCCGCATCGTGCGGCTGACCTTCCTCGGCGGAGACACCTACGAACCCCTGCTCGGCAGTGTCGCGCGGGAGACCGGGGTCGACTACAACATCCTGTCCGGCCGTATCGACCGGATCAAGGACACCCCGTATGGCCAGCTGGTGGTCGCCCTGGTGGGCGGTGACCAGTCCGCCGCGCAGGCCGCGTTCGTGGCTGCCGGCGTGCACGTTGAGGAGCTGCGTCGATGATCATCGCCACTGCCGGCGGATTCTTCCGCCACCTGGATGCGGGCAAGTGGGCCGACATCGGCCAGGCCACCATCGACACCCTGCTGATGCTGCTCGGTTCGCTGCCGCTGACCCTGGCCATCGGCCTGCCGCTGGGCGTGCTGCTGTACCTGTTCGGCGCGCCGCAGATGAAGCGCCGTCCGTTCGCCTACGGCGTGCTGGCGCTGGCGGTGAACCTGCTGCGCTCGGTGCCTTTCATCATCCTGATGATCGTGCTGATCCCGGTCACCCTGTTCCTGATGGGGACGTCGCTGGGGGTACGCGGTGCGATCGTGCCGCTGGTGATCGGTGCAGCGCCGTTCTACGCGCGCCTGGTCGAAACCGCACTGCGCGAAGTGGACCGTGGCGTGATCGAAGCGACCCAGTCGATGGGCGCCACCACCTGGCAGCTGGTCACCCGCGTGCTGCTGCCGGAAGCGCGTCCTGGCCTGATCGCCGGTGCGACGGTCACCACCGTGGCCCTGATCGGCTTCACCGCGATGGGCGGTGCGATTGGTTCCGGCGGCCTTGGTGACCTGGCGTTCCGCGATGGCTACCAGCGTTCGCACACCGACGTGGCCCTGGTTACCGTGGTCCTGCTGCTGATCCTGGTGCAGTTGCTGCAGATGCTCGGCGACCGCCTGGTCGCGCATTACAGCCGCAAATGACGAGGCGCCGGGGCGCTGCCCCCGGCGTCGCCCGGTGCATCGCGGCAGCCGGCCAGCGGCCGGCTCTACCCCATTGCCTGGAAACGGTAGTGCCGGCCGCTGGCCGGCAATCCCACCTGCAATCAACGCACGTTCGGTACTTCGTAGCCCAGCTTGCCGACCTGCTCCGGGTGCTGCGGCACGCGCTTGAGCTTGTCGGTGTTCACGCCGTACTCGTCACGCAGGCGCTCGGCCAGCTCCTTGTACAGGGCTTTGTCCATGTCCGGTGTACGCGAGAAGATCCAGGCCATTTCGCGGCCTGGGTAGCCGATCAGCGCCCACGAGTAATCCGGCGCTACTTCCAGCACCCTCGAATGCGTAGGCACGACACGGTAGAACCAGGTGCGCCAGCCGTGGTTGCCGCTGTCCGGGTCGACGCTGGCGCGGGCACGCACTTCCTGCAGCGGTTCGCCGAAGCCATCACGGTAGCGGTAGGTGATGCCGACCTTGTGCGCATCGCGCAACTCGTACTCGTTGACGCTGGCGACATGGCCACGTTCGATGAAGTTCGGCACGCGGCCGATCACATACCAGGTGCCCATGAAGCGCTTCAGGTCGATCGGTGCGTCCAGGGCAGCCGCACCAGAGGCGCTGGTACGGGGCGACGGCGGCTCACTGGCGGCCACGGCGGGGCCGGCCAGGGAAAGGGCCAGCAGCGCGGCGCAGAGCGGGCGGATCGAAGTCATGCGGGAGCGGGCTCCAGTGGGCTTGCACGCGCATGGTCGACTGTGTGCACGCGATCCGTCAATGGTGTCGCAACCTGTGAGAAGGGGGTTGCCCATGCTGTGTTGCATTGTCCACCGGAGAAGCCCCATGAACGCACGTTCCGTCCGCCGCTCTGCAACTGAACGCGTCATTCTCGAGCGTGTCGACCCGCGCCTGCTGCGCAGCGTGCAGCAGCTGGCCCTGGCCGGTATGGCGCTGGTACTGGTCTGGCCGGCCGCGCGCGGCAGCAGTGCCTGGCTGGGCTGGCTGCCGATGTGGCTGGTGGGCATGCCGCTGGTGGCCTGGTGGGCGTTGCTGCGCTTTCCGTTGCCGCGCCTGTCGTGGCTGCGGCTGGCGCGTCGTACCGGTGGACAGGCACGTCGCCGTAGCGGCGGGGCGGCGCGAGGCCGTCGCGGCTCCACCGCCGCGGCCTGACCTTCGACACGGGGGCGGCCGCGGCGATCCATGCTAGCGTTCCACGGCTTATGACTGCCTGGAGCTGCAATGTCTCGACTCGCTTCCGCCTGCCTGCTGGCCGGCATGATGACCGCTGCCTCGGTGGGGACCGCCGTGGCCGCTGAAGACACCGATCGCTACGCCTGGCTCGAAGACGTCACCGGCGACAAGCCGCTGACCTGGGTCAAGGAACAGAACGCCAAGTCCGAGGCGCGCCTGGCGCAGACCCCGGCCTTCAAGCAGATGGAGACCAGCATCCGCGAGGTGCTCGACTCCGATGCCAAGATCCCCGGCGTGCAGAAGATCGGCGACTACTACTACAACTTCTGGAAGGACCAGCAGCACGAGCGCGGCCTGTGGCGGCGTACCACCCTGGCCGAGTACCGCAAGGCCTCGCCGCAGTGGGAAACCGTGCTCGACCTGGATGCGCTGAACAAGGCCGAGGGTGAGAACTGGGTCTGGCACGGCGCCGATTGCCTGCGCCCGGATTACAGCCGCTGCCTGATCGCGCTGTCGCGCGGTGGCGCCGACGCCGACGTCACCCGTGAGTTCGACCTGGCCAACAAGACCTGGATCAAGGACGGCTTCTTCCGTCCCGAGTCCAAGGGCGGCCTCAACTGGGTCGACCGCGACACCGTGTTCGTCTACACCGACTTCGGTGCGGGCTCGATGACCACCTCCGGCTACCCGCGCGTGGCCAAGCTGTGGAAGCGCGGCACGCCGATGACCTCGGCCACCGTGGTGTACGAAGGCAAGCCGGAGGACATGTACATCGCGGCGATGCACGATGACACCCCGGGCTTCGAGCGCAACCTGGTCAGCCGCACGCTGGCGTTCTACAACAACGAGCTCTACCTGCGTGGCGACGATGGCACGCTGACCAAGATCGACGCGCCGAATTCGGCCGAGAAGGGCCTGCACAAGCAGTGGCTGACCCTGGAACTGCGCGATCCGTGGACCGTGGGCGGCAAGACCTACGCGTCCGGTTCGCTGCTGGCGACGAAGCTGGACGACTTCCTGGCCGGCAAGCGCGACTTCGAGGTGCTGTTCACCCCGACCGCGACCACCTCGCTGGCCGGCGCCACCTGGACCAAGAGCCACCTGGTGCTGAACGTGCTGGATGACGTCAAGAACCGCCTGTCGGTGCTGACCCCGGGCGCCGATGGCTGGCAGACCAGCCGCTTCGTCGGCGCGCCGGCCTTTGGCACGCTGGCCGTGGGCGCAGTGGACAGCAACGACAGCGATGCGGTGTGGCTGACCGCCACCGACTACCTGACCCCGACCACGCTGGCTCTGGCCGAGATCGGCCAGGCGCCGGAAACGTTGAAGACCATGCCGGCCTTCTTCGATGCCAAGGGCAAGGTGATCGAGCAGCACTTCGCCACCAGCAAGGACGGCACCCGCGTGCCGTACTTCGTGGTGCACGACAAGGCGATGAAGCTGGACGGCTCCAACCCGACCCTGCTGTACGGCTATGGTGGCTTCGAGATCTCGCTGACCCCGAGCTATTCCGGTGGCATGGGCCGCGCCTGGCTGGAGAAGGGCGGCGTGTACGTGGTTGCCAACATCCGTGGCGGCGGCGAGTACGGCCCGCGCTGGCACCAGGCAGCGCTGAAGCAGAACCGCCACAAGGCCTACGAAGACATGGCCGCCGTGGCGCGGGATCTGGTCAAGCGCAAGATCACCACCGCCAAGCACCTGGGCGTGCAGGGCGGCAGCAACGGTGGCCTGCTGACCGGCAACATGCTGACCCAGTACCCGGAGCTGTTCGGTGCAGTGGTGGTGCAGGTGCCGCTGCTGGACATGAAGCGCTACAGCCACCTGTTGGCCGGTGCCTCGTGGATGGCCGAATACGGCAACCCTGACACCAGCGACTGGGAGTTCATCAAGACCTTCTCGCCGTACCATCTGTTCAACGAGAAGAAGAACTACCCGCCGGTGCTGTTCACTACCTCCACCCGCGATGACCGCGTGCACCCGGGCCATGCCCGCAAGATGGCGGCGAAGATGATCGACGCCGGCAAGGACGTGACCTACTACGAGAACATCGAAGGTGGCCACGGCGGCGCAGCCAACAACGCGCAGGCCGCACACATGTCCGCACTGGCCTACAGCTTCCTGTGGGAGCGGTTGGGCGGCAAGTAAGCAGAACGGAAAACGCCGCCCCAGGGCGGCGTTTTTCGTTGGGTTCACGTATCCACGCATGGCGTGGATCTCCCTACGTATCGTGCGCTGGGTCAATAGATCCACGCCATGCGTGGATGCCGTTCGCGCAGATCGATCAGGCGCCCCAGCTCTTCAACCCGCGTGCAATCCGCGCCACCGCCTCCTGCAGCCGCGGCACTTCCTGGGTATAGGCCAGGCGCACATGCTGGTTGGCGCGATGGAAACCGAAATCCAGCCCCGGGGTGAACGCCACATGTTCGGTTTCCAGGAAGTGCGCACAGAACGCCTGCGCGTCATCGGTGAACGCGCTGACGTCGGCGTACAGGTAGAACGCACCCTGCGGTTCCACTTCGATGCGGAAACCAAGCTCGCGCAGCGCCGGCAGCAGATAGTCGCGACGCTGGCGGAACGCCTCGCGGCGCTGTTCGAAGATCGCCATCGATTCCTCGCTGAAGCAGGCGAGTGCGGCATGCTGGGCGATGCTCGACGCGCTGATGTACAGGTTCTGTGCCAGCTTCTCCAGGTCCGGCACCGCCGCCGGCGGCGCCACCAGCCAACCCAGCCGCCAGCCGGTCATGCCGAAATATTTGGAGAAGCTGTTCAGCACGAACGCGCTGTCATCCACCTGCAGCACGCTGGGTGCATCCAGGTCGTAGGTCAGGCCGTGGTAGATCTCGTCCACCACCAGATGGCCGCCACGCGCGTGCAGGGCCTGCGACAGTGCTGCCAGTTCGTCGGCGGACAGCACGGTGCCGGTCGGATTGGCGGGGGAGGCCACCAGTGCGCCGACGCTGTCGGCATTCCAGTGCTGTTCCACCAGCGACGGTGTGAGCTGGTAGGCGGTGTCCGGGCCGACCGGAACCAGCTGTGCACCGCCTTCCACCAGGCGCAGGAAATGACGGTTGCAGGGGTAGCCGGGGTCGGCCAGCAGCCAGTGGCGGCCGGGGTCGACCAGCAGGCTGCTGGCCAGCAGCAGCGCACCGGAGCCGCCGGGAGTGACCAGGATGCGTTCGGGATCGATATCCAGCCCGTAGTGGCTGCGATAGAAGCCACTGATCGCCTGGCGCAGGGCCGGCAGGCCACGTGCGGCGGTGTAGCGGGTATGGCCGGCGGCCAATGCGGCCTGGCCGGCACGCACGACCGGTTCGGCCGTGGTGAAGTCCGGTTCGCCGATTTCCAGATGGATCACATCGTGGCCCGCCTGTTCCAGCGCCTGCGCGCGGGCCAGCAGGGACATCACGTGGAACGGAGCGATTTCATGGCTGCGCCGGCTGTAGCCCGGCGTGTGGGGCAGGGTACTCATGTGCCCATGGTACGCCGCGCGTCCTGGTAGTGCCGGCCGCTGGCCGGCAACCCCCCCGCCTCTGTTTATCCCGAGGTTGCCGGCCAGCGGCCAGCACGACCCATGACGATCCGCAGGGTTGCCCGCAACCCTCCTGCAACCCAGACTCGAGCACAAGGACGCCATTGCATTGCGGCTCAAGGAGCCTTATCTCATGAAATCCACCCTCTGCCTGTTGCTTGCGAGCCTGATGACCACCACTGCCACCGCCGCCACGCCGCCTGTTCCGCCGGATGCCGCCAAGCACCCGCATGTGGTCAAGGCGCCGTTCGGCGCGACCCGTAACGATGACTACTACTGGTTGCGCGACGACAAGCGCGAGAACAAGGACATGCTGGCCTACCTGCAGGCCGAGAATGCCTACGCCGACCAGCTGCTGGCACCGCTGAAGCCGCTGGAAGACACCCTGTACAAGGAGATCGTCGGCCGCATCAAGCAGGACGATTCCAGCGTGCCGGCGCGTGAGCGCGGCTACTGGTACTACAGCCGCTTCGAGACCGGCCAGGACTACCCGATCCACGCGCGCCGCAAGGGCAGCATGGACGCGGCCGAAGAGATCCTGCTGGACGTCAACGCCATGGCCGCCGGCAAGGGCTACTTCAGCGTCGGCTCGATGGAGGTCAGCCAGGACAACCAGCTGCTGGCCTGGGCCGATGATGATGTGGGCCGCCGCCAGTACACGATCCGCTTCAAGGACCTGGCCACCGGCAAGGTGCTGCCCGATGTGATCACCGGCAGCTCCGGCGACCTGGTCTGGGCCGACGACAACCGCACCGTGCTGTATGTCGAGAACGATCCGGAAACGCTGCTGACCGTGCGCGTCAAGAAGCACGTGCTGGGCACCCCGGCCAGTACCGACACCGTCGTCTACGAAGAGAAGGACGACAGCTTCTACATGGGCATCGGCCGCACCCGCGACGATCGCTTCATCACCATCGGCGTGCACAGCACCGTGTCCTCGGAAGAGCGCTACGCGCCGGCCAGCGACCCGACCACCTTCACCGTACTGGCGCCGCGCCAGCGCGATGTCGAGTACGACGCTGACCACTACGACGGCCGCTGGGTGATCCGCACCAACGACGGTGCGAAGAACTTCAAGCTGGTCACCGCACCGACCGATGCCACCTCGCGTGCGCAGTGGAAGGACTGGATCGCGCATGACGATGCGGTGTTCATCGAAGGCTTCGAACTGTTCGATGGCTACACCGCCATCGCCGAACGTTCCGAAGGCCTGGAGCGTATCCGCCTGCTGTTCAAGGATGGCCGCAGCGACTACGTGAAGGCCGACGAGCCGGCGTATTCGATGGGCCTGGGCGACAACACCGAGGCCGATACGCCGTGGCTGCGCTACGTCTACACCTCGATGACCACCCCGACCACGGTGTTCGAGCTGAACACCGCCACCGGTGAGCGCCGCCAGCTGAAGGTGCAGCCGGTGATCGGCTATGACGCGTCGAAGTACGAAACCGACCGCGTCTGGATCACCGCGCGCGATGGCGTGAAGGTGCCGGTGTCGCTGGTCTACCGCAAGGGCTATCAGAAGGATGGCAAGGGCGCGCTGTTCCAGTACGCCTATGGCAGCTATGGCATGTCGATGGATCCGTACTTCAACCAGACCGCGGTGAGCCTGCTCGACCGTGGCGTGGTGTATGCCATCGCCCACATCCGCGGTGGCCAGGAAATGGGCCGCGACTGGTACGAAAACGGCAAGCTGCTGCACAAGCAGAACACCTTCAATGACTTCGTCGACGTCACCCGTGGCCTGGTGGCGCAGGGCTGGGCGGCGAAGGATCGCGTGGCCGCGTCCGGCGGCAGCGCCGGTGGCCTGCTGATGGGCGCGGTGGCCAACCAGGCGCCGCAGGATTACCGGGTGATGGTGGCGCAGGTGCCGTTCGTCGACGTGGTCACCACCATGCTCGATCCGACCATCCCGCTGACCACCAACGAGTACGACGAGTGGGGCAATCCGGAGCAGAAGCCGTACTACGACTACATGCTGTCCTACTCGCCCTACGACAACGTCAGGAAGCAGGCCTACCCGGCGCTGTTCGTGGGCACCGGCCTGTGGGATTCGCAGGTGCAGTACTGGGAACCTGCCAAGTGGGTGGCCAAGCTGCGTGACGACAACACCGGCCACTACCCGATCCTGTTCCGCACCAACATGGAAGCCGGCCACGGCGGCAAGTCGGGGCGCTTCCAGCGCTACCGTGAGCTGTCCGAGTCGTACGCGTTCGTGCTGCAGCAGCTGGGCATCGCCCAGCCGTAATGGTGCAGGGGTGCCGGGCGTTGCCTGGCACCCCGAACCGGTATCCTTGCGGCCATGAGCCTGCCCGACCCCTCCGCACCGCGCGATGCTGCCACGCCACCGCGCGTGGTGCGTTTCCGCTGGGCGTGGTGGCTGCTGGCCTACGTCAGCCTGGGCACCGGTATCGTCGGCATCTTCGTGCCGGGCCTTCCCACCACCGTATTCATCCTGATCTCGGCCTGGGCTGCCTCGCGTGGTTCCGAGCGCCTGCACAACTGGCTGCTGCAGCACCCGCGCTTCGGCCCGGCCATTGCCAACTGGCAGGCACACGGGGCGGTCAGCCGCTACGGCAAGTGGATGGCCACGATCACCATGGCAGTGTGCGCCGGCATCATGCTGTGGTGCGTGCCGATCGCCTGGGTGAAGTGGTTCTCGATCGGCAGCATGACCGTGGTGGCGATCTGGCTGTGGACCCGGCCGCTGCCGCCACCGGAGCGGTAGTGCCGGCCGCTGGCCGGCACCCCGGTTCCCTGCACCAACCGCTCAGCCGCCAATGGCTATACTCGGGGCATGAAGATCCCCCATCGAAACGCCATCCTGATTCCGCTGGCAGCGGCCTCGCTGCTGCTCCTCGCCGCCTGCGGCAACAAGGGCCCGCTGGTACTGCCGCAGAAGCCGGTGCCGGTGGAAGAAACCGTCGAACCGGTTGCCGAGCCCGCTACCGAAGCGACCCCGGCGCAGACCGAAGGCAGCGGCACCCCGGCCACGACCGTGGAGCCGGCTGCACCGACCACGCAACCGGCGCCTGCGCCTGCGAAGAAGGTGGGCGGCGGGAATGAGTAAGGCCGGTTCCAAGGCGCTGCGCTTCAGCAAGATGCATGGCGCGGGCAATGATTTCGTAGTGATCGACCTGCGTGACGGCACTGCGCCGCCCACGCCTGAACTGGCCGCGCGCCTGGCCGACCGCCACACCGGCGTCGGCTGCGACCAGATCCTGACCATCGAAGCGCCGCGCGCGGAAGGCTCGGTGGCGTCGTACCGCATCTGGAATGCCGACGGTTCCAACTCCGAGCAGTGCGGCAACGGCGCGCGCTGCATCGCGGCCTGGCTGGTGCGTGAGGGCAGTGCGCAGGGGGATCAGTTCGTCATCGACAGCCCGCTGGCCAGTCATGAGGTGAAGGCCCTGGGCGATGGCCAGTTCGCTGTGACCATGGGCGTGCCTGCGTTCGAGCCGGTCAACGTGCCGCTGGTGGGCTTCGCCCATGCACGCGAGGAGTACCTGCTGCCGTTGCAGGGCGAGAGCATACGCTTCGCCGCGGTGTCGATGGGCAATCCGCATGCGGTGATCGAAGTGGGCCTGATCGATGCAGCACCGGTCGAGCGCGTCGGTTCGCTGCTGCAGCAGCATGCCTCGTTCCCGCGTTCGGTGAACGTGGGTTTTGCCCAGGTGATGGGCCCGGCGCATGCACGTCTGCGTGTGAATGAACGTGGCGTCGGCGAAACCCTGGCCTGCGGCAGCGGCGCCTGCGCCGCTGCGGTGACCCTGATGCAGCGTGGCCGCCTGCAGCGCGATGCGCGCATCAGCCTGCCCGGGGGTGACCTGCGCATCCAGTGGCCGGGCGATGGCCAGCCGGTGGTGATGGCCGGCCCGACCGCATTCGTCTTCGAAGGGGAGTGGATCGCATGACCGAAACCGTCGACAAGCTCGGGGCCCATGAAGTCGCTGCGTGGTTGCGGCGACATCCCGGCTTCCTCAAGCAGTTCCCGGACCTGGCCCTGACCCTGGTGGTGCCACGCGACGACGGCCCGACCGCGTCGCTGGCCAGCTACCAGCTGGAAGTGCTGCGCGAGAAGAACCGCGAGCTGGCACGACGGTTGGCCGATCTGGGCGCCACCGCCCAGGTCAATGAACGCCTGGCAGTGCGCACGCATCAGCTGACCCTGGCGCTGATGAAGCAGGACAGCGCTGCCGACACCCTGCGTGCGATGGCTGCCTCGCTGCAGGAAGATTTCGCCGGCGACCTGGTGCGATTGGTGGTGCACACACCGGTGGCCGGGCTGGAACAGGCCGACTGGCTGCAGGTGATCGCCGCCGATGATGCGCAGCTGGGCCCGTTCCGCGACTGCCTGAACGACGGCGAGCCGATCTGCGGGCGCCTGCAGCCGGAAAAGAATGCCGTGCTGTACGGCGTGCGCAGCGAAGAAGTGCAGACCACCGCGCTGCTGCCATTGCCGGGCGTGGGCCTGATTGCCGTGGGCAGCCACGACCCGAACCGCTTCTACCCGGGCATGGGCACGCTGTTCCTGCGCATGATGGGCGATGCGTTGGCCACCGGCCTGAAGCGCTTCCCGGGCTGAGCAGGATACGACGATGAGCGCGGTACAGGCCTTCCTGCAGCATCTGCAGGTAGAGCGGCGGATGTCGGCACATACGCTCGACGCCTACCGCCGCGACCTGGACGCGCTGTCGGCCTGGGCCGAGCCGCGCGGTGTTGCGGTGGACGCACTCGATGCCGAGTCGCTGCGTCAGTTCGTCGCCGATGAGCATCGCCGAGGCCTGTCGGCCAAGAGCCTGCAACGCCGCTTGTCGGCGTGCCGCAGCTTCTACGCCTGGCTGCTCAAGCACGGACGCATCGAGGTCAGCCCGGCGGCGACGCTGAAGGCGCCGCGTGCGCCGCGCCGCTTGCCGCAGGTGCTTGACGCTGACGAAGCCGTGCAGCTGGTCGAGCTGGAACCGGAAGGTGAACTCGGCCGCCGTGACCGCGCGCTGCTGGAACTGTTCTATTCCTCTGGCCTGCGCCTGAGCGAAGTCTGCGCGCTGACCTGGCGCGACCTGGATTTCGACAGCGGCCTGGTCAACGTGCTGGGCAAGGGCAACCGCCAGCGTCGCGTACCGTTCGGCCGGCCGGCACGCGAAGCGCTGCAGGCGTGGCGTGCGGAAAGTGGCGGCGGCCCGGCCTCGCCGGTGTTTCCCGGTCGCAACGGGCCGATCAGCCAGCGTGCGGTGCAGATCCGCATCCGCCAGCTGGCGCAGCGCCAGGGCCTGTTCAAGCACGTGCATCCGCACATGCTGCGGCACAGTTTTGCCAGCCATATCCTGGAATCGTCCGGCGACCTGCGCGGTGTGCAGGAACTGCTTGGCCATGCCGACATCGCAACCACCCAGATCTACACCCACCTTGATTTCCAGCACCTGGCCAAGGTCTACGACGCCGCGCATCCACGTGCGAAGCGTCGCAGCAAGGACGACAAGGCTGAATAGACCGCCCTTGATCTGGATCAGGGCAGGGCGGGCGCTACCGGCGCATCGTGGCCGCAGGCCACGAGGAACCCGCCACCATGGCGAAGCCCATTCCGCTGCACCCCAGGCATCCCGAGCGCATCTGCTGGGGCTGCGACCGCTACTGCGCGGCTGACGCCCTGGCCTGCGGCAATGGCTCCGGCCGCACCCAGCATCCGATCGAGACGCAGGGTGAAGACTGGTACCTCGCCTGGGGCATCGAGCCGAATCCGGATCGGCCGTCGCAGGCAAAGCGCTGAACGGCAGGTGTTCCACGTTCGGGCGGTGGGATCCGCGCGCATTGCGATGCGCTCGTCAGAAAGACGCCCTCCTGTCGATGGGGCGCGGCCAAGCGCTGAACGGCAGCCATCCGCACAGGCTTGATCGCACCCGGCGCTGTCCCCATGTCCCGGGAACAGCTATCGGAGGCCGCATGGACCCCAGTCAGAATCCCAACGTTTTCCACGCCACCACCATCGTCTGCGTCCGTCGCGGCGAGCACGTGGCCATTGCCGGCGACGGCCAGGTCACGCTGGGCCACACCGTGATGAAGGGCAATGCACGCAAGGTGCGCCGTCTCGGTCGTGATGGCCAGGTGCTGGCCGGCTTCGCCGGTGCCGCCGCCGATGCCTTCACCCTGTTCGAGCTGTTCGAGGCCAAGCTGGAAAAGCACGGCCAGCTGCAGCGCGCTGCGGTCGAGCTGGCCAAGGATTGGCGCACCGAGCGCCGCCTCGGCAAGCTCGAAGCCCTGCTGGCGGTGGCCGACAAGGAAACCTCGCTGATCATCAGCGGCACCGGCGATGTGATCGAGCCGGAGGACGGCATCATCGCCATCGGTTCCGGTGGTTCCTATGCACTGTCGGCCGCGCGCGCGCTGATGGCGCACACCGAACTGGATGCGCGCACCATTGCCAGCGAAGCGATCGGCATTGCCGGCGACATCTGCATCTACACCAACCGCAACGTGGTGGTCGAGGAGCTGTGAGGGTCGTGGGGGGGGGGGGGGGGGCCCCCCCCCCCCCCCCCCCCCGCGGGCCGGGGGCGGGGCCGGGGGGGGCGCGCCCCC
>NZ_JAWIRR010000004.1:0-14483 GCF_036320065.1 Stenotrophomonas sp. SMYL8 | reverse complement strand
GTGAGGGTCGTGCCGGCCGCTGGCCGGCAACCTCATGATCCCCCGCACGCGTGCCTGGTTGCCGGCCAGTGGCCGGCACTACCGACAATGAATCCGTGAGCACATCCATGTCGAAGATCGAAGTTTCCTCCGCCACCATGACCCCGCGCGAGATCGTGCAGGAACTGGACCGGCATATCGTGGGCCAGCACGACGCCAAGCGCGCCGTGGCCATTGCCCTGCGCAACCGCTGGCGCCGCATGCAGCTGGTGCCCGAGCTGCGCAATGAAGTGATGCCGAAGAACATCCTGATGATCGGCCCGACCGGCGTCGGCAAGACCGAGATCGCGCGTCGACTGGCCACGCTGGCCAACGCACCGTTCGTGAAGGTCGAAGCCACCCGCTTCACCGAAGTCGGCTACGTCGGCAAGGACGTCGAGCAGATCATCCGCGACCTGGCCGATACCGCGGTCAAGCTGTACCGCGAACAGGCCAAGGTGCGCGTGCGTACCCAGGCCGAGGAGCGCGCCGAAGACCGCATCCTCGATGCGCTGCTGCCGCGCCGCAGCGGTGGCATCGGTTTCGATCCGGAAGTCGCCCGCAATGAGCCGTCGGCGCAGGACAACGAGACCCGCATCAAGTTCCGCAAGATGCTGCGCAACGGTGAGCTGGACGAGCGCGAGATCGAGCTCGACCTGGCTGCCAACGTCAGCATGGACATCATGACCCCGCCGGGCATGGAGGAAATGGGCCAGCAGCTGAAGTCGATGTTCGCCAACCTCGGCGGCGGCGCCAAGGCGCACAAGCGCACGCTGACCATCAAGGCCGCGCGTCCGCTGCTGATCGAGGAAGAAGCCGGCAAGCTGGTCAACGAGGACGACATCCGCACTGCCGCGATCGAGGCCTGCGAGCAGCACGGCATCGTCTTCATCGACGAGATCGACAAGGTCGCCAAGCGTGGTGACAACGTCGGTGGTGGCGACGTGTCTCGCGAAGGCGTGCAGCGCGACCTGCTGCCGCTGGTGGAAGGCTCCAACGTGTCGACCAAGTACGGCACGATCAAGACCGACCACATCCTGTTCATTGCTTCGGGCGCGTTCCATCTGGCCAAGCCCAGCGACCTGATTCCGGAGCTGCAGGGCCGCTTCCCGATCCGCGTGGAGCTGGGTGCGCTGAGCAAGGGTGATTTCGTGCGCATCCTGACCGAGCCGAAGGCCGCGCTGACCAAACAGTACGAAGCGCTGCTGGCCACCGAAGGCGTCAAGGTCAGCTTCACTGCTGACGCCATCGATCGTCTGGCCGAGATCGCCTTCCAGGTGAACGAGCGCCAGGAGAACATCGGTGCCCGTCGCCTGCATACGGTGCTGGAGCGGCTGCTGGATTCGCTCAGCTACGAGGCACCGGACCGCGACGGCGAAACCCTGGCCATCGACAGCGCTTACGTCGATGCACATCTGGGTGAGCTGGTGCAGGACCCGGACCTGAGCCGCTACATCCTGTAACGCCCGACGCTGCAAAGCATGAGGCCGCCGAAAGGCGGCCTTCTGCTTTGGCAGTCAGCGCGAGTGCCGTGTGCGGTAGGCCTGCAGCACCTGGTCGATCACCGCGCTGGTGCGGGCGGCGCTGATGCCGTTCGATGGCGAGTGGCCGTTGCCGCGCAATTCGTCCACAAGGGAGGCAATCAACGGTTGCTGGATCGATGGCGGGTTCGGGATGTCGAACCTCTGCACGCCGGTTTCGGTTTCCAGCTCCACCGGAACGTCCTCGAAGGTGGCAAAGCGCAGCTGCCCACGGTCGCCGGTGATCTCGATCTCATCCTGGCGGCGGAACGCGCAGAAGCTCCATTGCGCGATGCCGTGCGCCCCCGTCCCGGTGCGGAAGCACATCGAGACGCTGTCCTCGGCGACGTAGGCGCCGGTCAACGAGCTGGCCAGGCCACGCACATCGCTCAGCGGCCCCAGCAGATGATCCAGCAGGTCCAGGGTATGCGAGCCCAGATCGACGAACAGCCCGCCGCCGGCGATCGCCGGGTTGGTCCGCCAGAAGTCCGGCGATGTGGCATTCGCCGAATGCGGCCGGTGCAGGGTGGCGCGCACGCTGCGCGCTGTGCCGATCGCGCCGCTGTCCAGCAGCTGCTTCACCTGCGCGAAGCGGGGCAGGGCGCGACGGTAGTAGGCCACGAACACCGGCACGCCGCTGCGCGCGCTGGCTTCAATGATGCGCTGGCACTCGCCGTGGTCCATGGCCATCGGCTTTTCGATGTAGACCGGCTTGCCCGCGGCAATCGCCTGCAATGCGTAGTGCATGTGCGTGGAGGGCGGCGTCGCAACATAGATCGCGTTCACTTCCGGGTCGGCGATGAGTGCATCGGCGTCCGCGTACCAGCGGGGAATCGCATGGCGCCGCGCATAATCCTCGGCCAACGCCGCATTGCGGCGCATGACCGCCGCCACCCGTGAGCCCGGCGTGTTGGCCAGAGCCGGTCCGCTCTTCTTCTCGGTGACGCTGCCGCAGCCGATGAAGCCCCACACCACGTTGTCCAGGATCATGGGTCCGTCCTCAGATGAGTGTCGCGGTGGCGGCAGCAGCTCTACTCACGCTTCGGGCAGCGGCTCGGGCACCGTCCCGGGCACGAACACGCCTTCTTTCACTTAGGCGGCCAGGGTCATGTCCAGCGCAAGCATGCCGTCGCGCTTGAGGTCCATCAGTTCCGGTTCGACCATCGCGCCGTGCAGCACGCCCAGCACGGTGGCATGCAGCATGCGCGCGGCGATCTTCGGGTCGGCACCCTCGCGCAGCTGGCCCAGATCGCGGGCACGGCGCAGGGCGCGCTCCATCCGGTCCAGCGCATCGCGGAAACCGGCCTGCTGCATTTCGGTCAGCACCTTGGTGTCAGCCGAGGCATCGCTGCGCAGCATGATCTCCATGGTCTTTCGCAGGCGCTCGTCCTCGGACAGCTCGATGAACGAGTGGATCATCACCGCGCGCAGGTCGTGCACCGGGGTATCGCGCTGGTCGGTGGAGGTGCGCTCCAGTTCCTGCATGAAGGGCAGGTGCACGCGCTCGACGATCGCGGCCAGCACCTCGCTCTTGTTCTTGAAATGCCAGTAGACCGCGCCACGGGTATAGCCGGCGCGGGCACCGATCATCTCCAGCGTGGTACGGGCCACGCCGTGTTCATGGAAGCAGGCTTCGGCGGCGTCAAGGATGCCTTCCCGGGTTGCCTGGGTGTCCTCTTTGGTCTTGCGGGCCATGGGTGTGGGTACGAGTGCGGGTGAAACGTGGCTGAATTGTACCGGTTTACAAACAAACAAGCATGTATGTATATTTCGCACCCATCATTCCCGTCGTGTGCGTGGCAGGCCGGTCCGGCTCCCACTCCACCCGGGTGGGCGCTGTTCGCACGGTCTTCACCTTTGCTGGTGGAGGGTCCGCCGTATCAGCGCTGGCTGAGACCCTTTCCTTCAAGAGCCTTTCCGTCATGTTGCTGAGCCGAATCCGACCCTTTGCACTGTCGCTGGCAATCGCCGCGACCGTGGCTGCCTGCGGCGGCCAACCCCAGGCCCCCGAACAGGGCCCGGGTGACGTTACCGTGGTCACGCTGAAGTCCGAGACCGTGGGCCTGACCCGCGAGCTGCCGGGCCGTACCAACGCCTTCCTGGTCGCCGAAGTGCGTCCGCAGGTCAACGGCATCGTCGCCAAGCGCCTGTTCACCGAGGGCGGCATGGTCAAGGCCGGCGAGCCGCTGTACCAGATCGAGGACGCCAGCTACCGCGCACAGGCCAACAGTGCCCGTGCCCAGCTGGCGCGTGCCGAGGCCACCGCCAACGCCGCGCGCCTGAGCGCCAAGCGCATCACCGAGCTGGCCAAGGTCGATGCGGTCAGCCAGCAGGACCTGGAAAACGCGGTGGCCGCGCAGAAGCAGGCCGAGGCTGACGTCGGCGCCGCCAAGGCCTCGCTGGATGCGGCCAACGTCACTCTGGGCTACGCCCGCATCACCGCGCCGATCAGCGGCCGCATCGGCAAGTCCAGCGTCACCCAGGGTGCGCTGGTCAGCGCCGGCCAGGCCAATGCGCTGGCCACCGTGCAGCAGCTGGACCCGATCTATGTGGACCTGACCCAGTCCTCGGCCGAGCTGCTGCAGCTGCGCCGTGAGCTGGCCGCGGGCCGCCTGCAGGACAACCAGACGCTGCCGGTCAGCATCCTGATGGAAGACGGCAGCACCTTCGAGCACAAGGGCACGCTGGAGTTCTCCGAAGTCAGCGTCGACCCGGCCACTGGCAGCTTCGGCCTGCGCGTGAAGGTGGACAATCCGGACGGCCTGCTGATGCCGGGCACGTACGTGCGCGCGGTGATCGGCGGCGGCGTGCGCAGCGATGCAGTGCTGGTGCCGATGGCCGGCATCGCCCGCGATCCGAAGGGTGACACCTCGGCGATGGTGGTCGACAAGGACAACAAGGTCGAAGTGCGCCCGGTCAAGGTCAGCCGCACGGTCGGCGACAAGTGGCTGGTCGAGGACGGTCTGAAGGCCGGCGACAAGGTGATTGTCGAAGGCCTGCAGAAGATCGGCCCCGGCATGCCGGTCAAGGCCACCGAGAAGGGCGCTGCTCCGGCCAAGCCGGCAGCGGCCGCCCAGCCTGCCGCTCCGGCCGGCGACGCGAAGTAAGCGGAGAACCCCATGGCACGCTTTTTCATCGATCGACCCATCTTTGCATGGGTGATCGCCATCATCATCATGCTCGCCGGCGGCCTGGCCCTGTTCAAGCTGCCGGTCTCGATGTACCCCAACGTCGCACCTCCGGCGGTGGAAATCAGCGCCACCTACCCGGGTGCATCGGCCAAGGTGGTCGAGGACTCGGTGACGCAGATCATCGAGCAGAACATGAAGGGCCTTGATGGCCTGATCTATTTCTCCTCCAACAGCTCGTCCAACGGCCAGGCCACCATCACCCTGACCTTCGAGAGCGGCACCAACCCGGACATCGCCCAGGTGCAGGTGCAGAACAAGCTGCAGCTGGCCATGCCGCTGCTGCCGCAGGAAGTGCAGCGGCAGGGCATCAACGTGGCCAAGTCCAGCTCGGGCTTCCTGAACGTCATCGCGTTCGTGTCCGAGAACGGCAGCATGGACGCCAACGACATCGCCGACTACGTCGGTTCCAATGTCGTCGACCGTCTGAGCCGCGTGCCGGGCGTGGGCAACATCCAGGTGTTCGGTGGCAAGTACGCCATGCGTATCTGGCTGGACCCGAACAAGCTGCACACCTACGGCCTGTCGGTTGCGGAAGTGACCGCAGCAGTCAAGGCACAGAACGCCCAGGTGGCCATCGGCCAGCTCGGCGGCGCGCCGTCGATCAAGGGCCAGCAGCTCAACGCCACCATCAATGCGCAGTCGCGCCTGCAGACCCCGGAACAGTTCCGCAACATCATCGTGCGCGGTGCGCAGGACGGTGCCGAACTGCGCCTGGGCGATGTCGCCCGCGTCGAACTGGGTGCAGAGTCCTACGACTTCGTCACCCGCTACAACGGCCAGCCGGCCAGCGGCCTGGCGGTCACCCTGGCCACCGGCGCCAACGCGCTGGATACCGCGGCCGGCGTGGATGCCGCGCTGCAGGACATGAAGAGCTTCTTCCCGGCAGGCCTGAAGGCCGAGATCCCGTACGACACCACCCCGTTCGTGCGCGTGTCGATCAAGGGCGTGGTGCAGACCCTGATCGAAGCGATCGTGCTGGTGTTCGTGGTGATGTACCTGTTCCTGCAGAACTTCCGCGCCACCCTGATCCCGACCATCGCCGTGCCGGTGGTGCTGCTGGGTACCTTCGGCGTGCTGGCGATGCTGGGCTTCTCGGTGAACATGCTGACCATGTTCGCGATGGTGCTGGCGATCGGCCTGCTGGTGGACGATGCCATCGTGGTGGTGGAGAACGTCGAGCGCATCATGTCCGAGGAAGGACTGTCGCCGCTTGAGGCCACCCGCAAGTCGATGGGCCAGATCACCGGCGCGCTGGTGGGTATCGGCCTGGTGCTGTCGGCGGTGTTCGTGCCGATGGCCTTCATGAGCGGCTCCACCGGCGTGATCTACCGCCAGTTCTCGGCCACGATCGTTTCGGCGATGGCGCTGTCGGTGCTGGTCGCGATCGTGCTGACCCCGGCGCTGTGCGCGACCATGCTCAAGCCGCTGAAGAAGGGTGAGCACCACGTCGCACACAAGGGCTGGTCCGGTCGTTTCTTCAATGGTTTCAACCGCGGCTTCGACCGCACCAGCGAAAGCTACCAGCGCGGCGTGCGCGGCATCATCCACCGTCCGTGGCGCTTCATGGGTATCGTGGCGGCACTGTTCGTGCTGATGGGCGTGCTGTTCGTGCGCCTGCCCAGCTCGTTCCTGCCCAACGAAGACCAGGGCGTGCTGATGGCGCTGGTGCAGGCGCCGGTCGGTGCCACCCAGGAACGTACGCTGGAATCGATCGCGGCACTGGAAAACCACTTCCTGCAGAACGAGAAGGATGCGGTGGACTCGGTGTTCTCGGTGCAGGGCTTCAGCTTCGCCGGCATGGGCCAGAACGCGGGCATGGCATTCGTCAAGCTGAAGGACTGGAGCGAGCGTGACGCCGACAATGGCGTGATGCCGATCACCGGTCGCGCCATGGCGGCACTGGGCCAGATCAAGGATGCCTTCATCTTCGCCTTCCCGCCGCCGGCCATTCCGGAACTGGGTACCGCGTCGGGCTACACCTTCTTCCTGAAGGACAACAGCGGCCAGGGCCACGAGGCACTGGTGGCCGCGCGCAACCAGCTGCTGGGCCTCGCCGCCGGCAGCAAGAAGCTGGCCAACGTGCGCCCGAACGGCCAGGAAGACACGCCGCAGTTCCGCATCGACATCGATGCAGCCAAGGCGACCTCGCTGGGGCTGTCGATCGACCAGATCAACGGCACCTTGGCCGCCGCATGGGGCAGCTCGTACATCGACGACTTCGTCGATCGTGGCCGCGTCAAGCGTGTGTTCGTGCAGGCCGACCAGCCGTTCCGCATGGTGCCGGAGGACTTCGATCTGTGGTCCGTGAAGAACGACAAGGGCGAGATGGTGCCGTTCAGCGCGTTCGCCACCAAGCACTGGGACTACGGTTCGCCGCGTCTTGAGCGCTACAACGGTGTGTCGGCCATGGAAATCCAGGGCGAACCGGCCCCGGGTGTCGCGTCCGGTGATGCCATGGCCGAGATCGAACAGCTGGCCAAGCAGCTGCCGGCGGGCTTCGGCATCGAGTGGACGGCGATGTCCTACCAGGAACGCCAGGCCGGCTCGCAGACGCCGCTGTTGTACACGCTGTCGCTGATGATCGTGTTCCTGTGTCTGGCCGCGATGTATGAAAGCTGGAGCGTGCCGACCGCGGTGCTGCTGGCGGCCCCGCTGGGTATCCTCGGCGCGGTGCTGGCCAATACCTTCAAGGGGCTGGAACGCGACATCTACTTCCAGGTGGCGATGCTGACCACGGTGGGCCTGACCAGCAAGAATGCGATCCTGATCGTCGAGTTCGCCAAGGAAAACCTGGAGAAGGGGGCCAGCCTGATCGAGTCGATCATGCACGCCGTGCGCGACCGCTTGCGCCCGATCGTGATGACCTCGCTGGCCTTCGGCATGGGCGTGGTGCCGCTGGCAATCTCCACCGGTGCCGGCTCCGGTGCCAAGCAGGCGATCGGCACCGGTGTGCTCGGCGGCATGATCGTCGGCACCGTGCTCGGCGTGTTCTTCGTGCCGCTGTTCTTCGTGGTGGTGCAGCGCGTGTTCAAGCGCAAGTCCACGACGTGACCTGAAACGGTAGGGCCGGCCGCTGGCCGGCACCTACTGCCCGCGTGATGTGAATCCAACGAGGTTGCCGGCCAGCGGCCGGCACTACCTCCTGCCATCCGGCAGTACCGATGGAAGTCATTCCCATGAAAAGTGCATCCCTGTTTCTTTCCATTGCCGCCGCGCTCGCGCTCGCCGGCTGCTCCACCCTGGTGCCGAAGAACACCGCCGTTGCTCCGGCCATTCCGGCGCAGTGGCCGGCCGAGGCCGCGCAGGGCGAGGTGGCCGATGTCGCCGCCGTCGGCTGGCGCGACTTCTTCACCGATGCGCGCCTGCAGCAGGTGATCGACCAGTCGCTGCAGAACAACCGCGACCTGCGCGTGGCCGTACTCAACGTTGAACGCGCGCGCGGCCAGTACCGCGTACAGCGCGCCGACCGTGTGCCCGGCGTGGCCGTCACCGGCCAGATGGACCGCCGTGGTACCGACGCCGGTGTCACCGAGCAGTTCACCGCCGGTGTTGGCGTAGCCGAGTTCGAGCTGGATCTGTTCGGCCGCGTGCGCAATCTCAGCGAAGCGGCGCTGCAGCAGTACTTCGCCGTGGCCGCCAACCGCCGCAACGCGCAGCTGAGCCTGGTGGCCGAGACCGCCACGGCGTGGCTGACCTACGGGGCTGATGCGCAGCGGCTGAAGATCGCCGATGCCACGCTGAAGACCTACGAGGATTCGCTGCGCCTGGCCGAGGCCCGCCACGAGCGTGGTGGCAGTTCGGCGCTGGAGCTGACCCAGACCCGTACCCTGGTCGAGACCGCACGTACGGATGCTGCACGCCTGCGTGGCCAGCTGGCCCAGGACCGCAACGCGCTGGCGCTGCTGGCCGGTGGCCAGCTGGATCCGGCACTGCTGCCGGACAGCATCGAACCGCAGCTGCTGGCACTGGCACCGCCGCCGGCCGGCCTGCCCAGCGACGTGTTGCTGCGGCGCCCGGACATCATGGCCGCCGAACACCAGCTGCTGGCGGCCAACGCCAACATCGGTGCGGCACGCGCGGCGTTCTTCCCGAGCATCTCGCTGACCGGCAGCATCGGTAGTGGTTCGAGCGAATTGTCCAACCTGTTCGACAGTGGCACCCGCGTGTGGAGCTTCCTGCCGAAGATCACGCTGCCGATCTTCCAGGGTGGCAAGCTGCGCGCCAACCTGGCCATCGCCAATGCGGACCGTGACATCGCGCTGGCGCAGTACGAGAAGTCGATCCAGGTGGGCTTCCGCGAAACGGCCGATGCGCTGGCATTGAATGTCAGCCTGGATGAGCAGGTCAGTTCACAGCAGCGCCTGGTGGAAGCGGCCGAACAGGCCAACCGCCTGTCGCAGGCGCGCTACGACGCAGGCCTGGACAGCTTCGTGACCCTGCTTGATGCGCGGCGTACCGCCTACAACGCGCAGCAGACCCAGCTGCAGGCGCAGCTGGCCCAGCAGGCCAACCGCATCACCCTGTACAAGGTGCTGGGCGGCGGCTGGCACGAGCGCGGGTAAGCAGTGCTTCTGGTAGGTGCCAACCTTGGTTGGCACGGATGCGTCAGCGCAGGCGGCTGGCCCTGTGCCAACCAAGGTTGGCACCTACCTGGAGATCGAGGGTAATGCCGGCCGCGGGCCGGCATTGTCATTTCAGGAACTGCTACACCGCTTCATCGTCGCGCCGTGCTGCATGGCAGGCGCGCACCCGCGCCAGCGCGTCGCCGGCTTCGCGGGCCATCTGCTCGTACTCACGGCGGATTTCTTCCAGCCGCTCCTCGTCCAGTTCTTCCAGATCCAGAAGCTCGTTGTTGGCCTCGCTGGTCGCGCGGATCAGCTCGTCCAGCTTGATCTGCATCGCCGCGGTGTCCGCGTTCTGCGTGTGCTGGATCAGGAACACCATCAGGAAGGTGATGATGGTGGTGCCGGTGTTGATCACCAGCTGCCAGGTGTCGTTGAAACCGAACACCGGACCGCTGATGCCCCAGATCACCACGATCGCTACCGCAGCCAGGAAGGTCCACGGCGAACCGGTGGCGGCCGCGGCCTTCTTGGCGATCGTATTGAACAGATTGCGTGCTTTCATCGTCGTCGTCCCACTCAGGTGACGAGGATGATCGGCAGTAGCTCGTGCAGGGGCCGTGCAGCCGTCGCGAGGCAGCTCAGGCGCGCAGGCGCGGGGCGTCCTGCAGGCGCACCGGGCTGGTCTGGTAGACGTGCTGCCAGCAACGGTCGACGAATTCGCGGGCCTGGGCTTCGCTGAGGCGCGGCATGATCTGCAGGGCGTACTGGGTCTGGAACATCTCGTCGCGCTGCGCATTGCTGGCGCGCGGCTGGGTGATCAGCGAATCACAGGCGAACTTGATCCACGGTACGTAGGAGCCGAACGAGTTGTGCGGTAGTGCGCCGTCGGCATGCTGGCGACGCCAGTGGTCAAGCTCGGCGTCGACGTTGATGACCGGGGGAATGGTGGGGACTTCAGCGTGCATGACAATCCAGTTCGGTTGAGTGGAAAGGGAGTGGGGGTTCATCCGAGTGTGGCCGATGGGGCAGTGGAAGCCGCGTCAGCGCGATGTGGAGCCGGCGTTGCGATTGCCTATCAGTTGCGCATGCTCGACCGCGCCCATCTCTTCGGCCATGTCGGCCATGGCATTGCAGAGGCGTTCGTGTTCGAGCGGATGGCCGCGCACCAGTTCCAGCTGCAGGCCCTGGTAAGCGGTCCAGAACCGGGCGCCACGCTGATGCAGCGCGAACTGCTGCTGCAGGCGCTTGCGGATGGCGTCAAGGATCGGGTCGGGCGTGGGGCGTACGGCGTGCGCGCACATGGCTGGCTCCGCCGGGGAAGGAAGGTCCCGGTAGCCCCACCCTAGGCGCGGCAGCCGGGTAGGGTGTTACCGCAGCGTGTGCGCGTTGCGCAGCTGACTGTGCGCGGGTTCACGGCAATGGCCGCAAACGCTGCCGGCACTAGGGCGTGCCGGCACTGAAGCGTTCATTAAGCGGGTTCAACAGGACACTGCGTGGTGTTCATTCACCGATGTCTTCGTTCCAGATCTCCGGGTGTTGCGCAATGAAGCCGCCCAGCAGGTCCACGCATTCCTGGCTGTCCAGGTCGATCACGTTGACGCCGTTTTCCCGTAGCCAGTCGATGCCGCCCTGGAAGGTGCGCGATTCGCCCACCACCACGGTGCCGATGTTGAACTGGCGCACCAGCCCCGAGCAGTACCAGCACGGCGCCAGGGTGGTGACCATGATGGTGTCCTGGTAGCGGCGCTGGCGGCCGGCCTTGCGGAACGCATCGGTTTCGCCGTGCACCGACGGGTCGCCTTCCTGCACGCGGCGGTTGTGGCCGCAGCCGAGCAGGCGGCCGTCGTTGTGGTACAGCGCCGCGCCGATCGGCACGCCGCCCTCGGCCAGGCCCTGGCGGGCTTCGGCGATGGCGGTCTGCAGCAGGGCCTGGTAGTCGGGCGTGGTGATCATGCGGGGCTCCGGTAAGTCGTGGCCCGCCATGATACGGGCAGGGGGTGCCGCTGGCCCCCGGCGGTGCGATAATCGGGGCCATGAGCGAATCCCCCTACAAAGCCGGTACCACCCATTTCGGGTTCCGCGACGTCGCCGCCAAGGACAAGCAGAAGCTGGTCGGCCAGGTGTTCACCTCGGTCGCGCGCAACTACGACCTGATGAACGACCTGATGAGCCTGGGCGTGCACCGGGCGTGGAAGCGCTACTACGTGGCGACCGCGCAGGTGAAGCCGGGCGACCGTGTGCTCGACCTGGCCGGCGGCACCGGCGATATCGCCGCCCTGCTGAAGGAGCGCGTTGGCGCCGAGGGCTCGGTGGTGCTGGGCGACATCAACGCCGGCATGTTGTCGGTC
Source organism: Stenotrophomonas sp. SMYL8 (assembly GCF_036320065.1). Taxonomy (NCBI): domain Bacteria; kingdom Pseudomonadati; phylum Pseudomonadota; class Gammaproteobacteria; order Lysobacterales; family Lysobacteraceae; genus Stenotrophomonas; species Stenotrophomonas sp. SMYL8. The sequence goes on along the minus strand of NZ_JAWIRR010000004.1, from coordinate 2,841 downwards.
GGCCGTGACCGCCTGACCAACCGCGGCCTGGTGCTCGGCCTGGACTACGTGCAGTGCAATGCCGAAGCCCTGCCGTTCCCGGACAACAGCTTCGACCTGGTCACCATCGCCTTCGGCCTGCGCAACGTGACTGACAAGGATGCCGGCCTGCGCGAGATGTACCGCGTGCTGAAGGTGGGCGGCCAGGCCCGCGTGCTGGAGTTCTCCGAAGTCACCGCGGACTGGTTCAAGCCGATCTACGACTTCCACTCGTTCAAGATCCTGCCCAAGCTGGGCAAGCTGTTCGCCAACGATTCGGACAGCTACCAGTACCTGGCCGAGAGCATCCGCAAGCATCCGCCGCAGGATGAGCTGAAGGCGATGATGGGGCAGGCCGGCTTCGAGCGCTGCCACTACAAGAACCTGACCGGCGGCATTGTTTCGATCCACTCCGGCTACAAGCTGTAAGCCCTGCCCTGGTAGGTGCCAACCTTGGTTGGCACACGCCTGCACCGGGCGCTGACACATCCGTGCCAACCAAGGTTGGCACCTACCGGTAGAGGCCAACCTTGGTTGGCATGCGCCCGAGGCGCAGCGCAGCCCCGGCCGCCCGTACCGCGTCCGCCGCCATTCCGGTAGAAGCCAACCTTGGTTGGCATGCGCCGGAGGCGCAGGATCGGCCCCGGCCGCCATTACCCCGCACCGCGCAACGCCTGCGGAGCCGGAGGGAGTTACCATTGGGGGTCATCCCCGTAACGGTCCCGATTCATGCGTAATCCGCTGATGCTCCTTCCGCTGGCCGTGGCCCTGGCCGCCGGCTGCTCCCAGCAGGCGGCCGCGCCCGCCGCTGCCCCGACTGCCGAAAAGGCCCCCGCCGCCCCCGTGAACGCCGAGAACCGCAGCCACGACGAAAGCTCGTACGCCGAGCCGGACAAGGTCGTCATCAAGGACATCGCGCTGGATCTGAAGCTGGACTTCGACCAGAAGCAGATCGGCGGCACCGCCACCTACACCCTGGAATGGAAGCAGAAGGACGCCAAGCAGCTGGTGCTCGACACCCGCGAGCTGACCGTGTCCAAGGTCGAGGCCGTCGCTGCCGATGGCGCGCGCAGCCCGTTGAAGTTCGAGCTGGCCGCCGCTGACAAGGTGTTCGGCAGCAAGCTGACCATCGAAGCCCCGGAACAGCCGGCCAAGGTGGAAGTGACCTACCACACCGCGCCGACCGCCTCGGGCCTGCAGTGGCTGGCCCCGTCGATGACCGAGGGCAAGAAGCTGCCCTTCATGTTCAGCCAGTCGCAGGCCATCCACGCCCGTTCGTGGGTGCCGCTGCAGGACACCCCGAGCGTGCGTTTCACCTACAGCGCGCACGTGGTCTCGCGCCCGGACGTGATGGTGCTGATGAGCGCCGACAACGATCCGAAGGCCGCGCGTGACGGTGACTACACCTTCAAGATGCCGCAGCCGATTCCGTCCTACCTGCTGGCCATCGCGGCCGGCGACCTGGTGTTCGAGCCGATCTCCGGCCGCTCCGGCGTCTGGGCCGAGCCGACCATGGTCAACAAGGCCGCCAAGGAATTCGAAGACACCGAGAAGATGATCGGTGCCGCCGAGAAGCTGTACGGCGAATACCGCTGGGGCCGTTACGACATGCTGGTGCTGCCGCCGTCGTTCCCGTTCGGCGGCATGGAGAACCCGCGCCTGACCTTCGCCACCCCGACCGTGATCGTCGGTGACAAGTCGCTGGTCTCGCTGGTCGCCCACGAACTGGCGCACAGCTGGTCGGGCAACCTGGTGACCAACGCCAGCTGGAAGGACATCTGGCTCAATGAAGGCTTCACCACCTACGTCCAGGGCCGCATCACCGAAGCTCTGTACGGCAAGGAAATGGCCGAGATGGAGAAGCAGATCGACCAGACCGACCTGCTGGCCGAAGTGAAGGACATGAGCCCGGCCGACCAGGCGCTGGCGCTGCCGCCGCTGAACGAGCGTGACCCCGACGAAGCCCTGAGCCAGGTCGCCTACGTCAAGGGTTCGTGGTTCCTGGAATTCCTGGAGCAGCGCTTCGGCCGCGAAACCTTCGATCCGTTCCTGCGTGGCTGGTTCGATGACCACGCCTTCCAGAGCGCGAACACCGACCAGTTCGTCGAGTACCTGAAGAAGAACCTGCTGCCGAAGAATCCGTCGGCAGTGACCGAGGCCGAACTGAAGGCATGGCTGGACGAGCCGGGCATCCCGGCGTTCGCGGCCAAGGCGCAGTCGCGCAACTTCAGCAGCGTCGATACCGCGCGCATCGCGTTTGCCAGCGCCGGCACCGTGCCGAGCAGCCAGGTCATCGCCGACTGGAGCACGCAGGAATGGGTGCGCTTCATCGACGGCCTGGGCGCGACCCAGCCGCTGGACAAGCTGGCCACGCTGGACAAGGCCTTCCACTTCACCGGCACCCCGAATGGCGAGATCGCCATGCGCTGGTATCCGCTGGCGATCCGCAGCGGCTACGAGCAGGCCAATGAAGGTGCTGCCGCGTTCATCGAGCGCGTCGGCCGTCGCAAGCTGATCCTGCCGATCTACGCCGAACTGGTGAAGACCCCGAAGGGGCTGGAGCTGGCCAAGCAGGCCTTCGAAAAGGCCAAGCCGGGCTACCACCCGATCACCACCGCCTCGGTCCAGGACATGCTGGCCAAGGCCGAAGCCAAGTAAGAAAACGCGCCGGGCATCCCCCGGCGCTTTTTTTGTAGAGTCGAGATCCTATGTTCGTGGTCAAGCCTGCTGGAAGCAGGCTTGACCCACCTTCAGCATGGCCGGATCGAAGTCCCGGCCGCTTTTGAAGACACCCCAGGCGATCCTGGCCAGCTTTCTGGCCAG
>NZ_JAWIRR010000003.1:210728-269523 GCF_036320065.1 Stenotrophomonas sp. SMYL8 | reverse complement strand
CGGGTGGCCCTGGCCAGCACACGCAAAAGCCCCTCCATGGTGCTCGATGGCGCCATCCATGGCGCCAACGGTCCTGTCCAGGGCCACCCGCCGCCTCTGGACAATTTCCCGCGAGCGCGGCCAAAAGCCCGTGCCGTGGAGTGTCATCTGAAAAACGAAAACGCCGGGCAATGCCCGGCGCTTCGTACCCCGTCTGGTGGAGAGCCCCCCTTCTGTTAAGGGGGGCGCGCCGCTGGGAATCGCAGGAGCGATTCCCAACGTTGCCATGCAACGGCCCGAAGGGCGCATGCCATGGATGGCATGCGTAACGGCGCGGGGGATAGGTGAAATGCGCGGGCAATTCACCGGAGGTGGATCAGTTCTGAGGAACGACGTTCCTCAGAACTGGCCACCGAACGTGAATTGCAGCCGCTCGATCTTGTCGCCGTCTTCCTTCTTCAGCGGGAAGGCGTAGCTGATCGAGATCGGGCCGACCGGGGCGCGCCACAGCAGGGCCACACCGGTGGACACGCGCAGTTCGTTGGCCTTGAAGTTGTCCACGCCGGTGTAGACGTTGCCGAAGTCGACGAAGGCCGACACGCGTGCCGACGGGCTGTCGAACAGGCGCGGGAAGTAGGCTTCGACCGAACCGACGGTCTTCAGCGAACCACCCAGCGGCTGGCCTTCCGGATAACCGCGGGTCACTTCGCGCGGGCCGAGGGTGTTGTCCTCGAAGCCGCGCACCGAGTTGGTGCCACCGGCGTAGAAGTTCTCGTAGAACGGCAGGCCCTTGGCTGTGACCGAACGCAGGTTGCCGGCCTCGTCAGGCACCATCGCGGTCTTGTCGCTGCCATAGCTGTCGCCGTAACCCACTTCGGCGCGGGTGTTGATGACCAGCGACGGCATGATCGGCCAGTACTTGCTGATCTGGTAGTTCAGCTTGTAGTACTCGATGGTCGAGCCCGGCAGCGTCGTTTCCAGGCCAACGCGCTGGTAGGTACCACGGGTCGGCATGAAGTAGTCGTTGCGCGAGTCGCGTGCCCAGCCCAGCTCCGTGCGCCATGCATGGAAGGTCTTGCTGCCCAGTACGTTGATGTAGTCGATGATCGACTGCGGCGTCGAGCCTGGGTAGGTGGTGATCTGGTTGCTGTCGATGCCGAACATCAGCGAGACGGTATCGGTCTCGGTGATCGGCACGCCGAACACCACCTGCGCCGAACCATTGGTGCTGTTGTACTGCGCGGTGTTGAAGTCGGAGTAGTCCAGTTCGCGCCAGGACAGGTTGTAGCCCAGCGACACGCCGTCATCGGTGAAGTACGGGTTGGTGTAGCTGAAGCCGTAGCGCTGCAGGTAGCTGCTGCGCGAGGCTTCGACCGACACGCGGTTGCCGCCGCCGAGGAAGTTGTTCTGCGACAGCTGCACCGAGGTGGTCATGCCGTAGGACTGCGAGTAGCCCAGGCCGAACACGAAGCTGCCGGACGTGGTTTCCTTGACGTTGTAGACGACGTCGACCTGGTCGTTGCTGCCGCTCACGGCCGGGGTTTCAACGTCCACCGACTCGAAGTAGCCCAGGCGCTGCAGGCGGATCTTGGAGCGGTCGATCGCGGCCTGCGAGTACCAGCTGTTCTCGAACTGGCGCATTTCGCGACGCATCACTTCGTCGGACGTACGCGTGTTGCCACGGAACAGGATGCGACGCACCGACACGCGCGGGCCGGGCACGACCTGCATGTTGATCGCCACGGTCTGCTCGGGGCGGTTGGTGGTCGGGATCGGGTTCACCTTGGCGAACGCGTAGCCGATGTTGGACAGCGAGTTGGTGATGGTGTCCGAGCTGAATTCCAGCAGCGCACGCGAGAACGTGTCGCCGGACTTCTGGATCACCATGCGCTCGACGTCCTCCTGCGGAAGGATCGTGTCGCCGCTGACCTTGATCTCGGAGATCTTGTACTGCGCACCTTCGGTCACGCCGGCGGTGAGGAACATGTCGCGCTTGTCGGGGCTGATCGACACCTGGGTCGAATCAATGCTGAAGTCGACATAGCCGCGGTCGAGGTACCAGGAATTGAGCTTTTCCAGGTCGCCGGACAGCTTTTCCTTGGAGTACTGGTCGTCACGGCGGTACCACGATGCCCAGTTGTGCTCCTTGGACTCCCAGGTCTCCAGGATGTCCTTGCTCTCGAACTTCTCGGTGCCGACCAGGTTGACGTGACGGATCTTGGCCGCCTTGCCTTCCTTGATGGCGATCGCGATGTCCACGCGGTTGCGGTCCAGCGGGCTCACCGTCGGGGTGATCTCGACGTTGTACTTGCCGCGGTCGTTGTACTGGCGGCGCAGTTCCTGGGTCACGCGATCCAGGCTCAGGCGATCGAAGGTGCCGCCCTCGGTCAGGCCGATGTCGGACAGGCCCTTGAGCAGCTGCTCGGACTTGATGTCCTTGTTGCCGGTCACGGTCAGCTTGTTGATCGCCGGGCGTTCCTTGACGGTCACCACCAGGATGCTGCCCTGGCGGTCCAGCTGCACGTCTTCGAAGAAGCCGGTCTTGTACAGGGCGCGGATGGTCTCGCCGACCTTGTTGTCGGTGACCGTCTCGCCACGCTCCACCGGCAGGTAGGTGAATACCGTGCCCGAGCTGATGCGCTGCAGGCCATCCACGCGGATGTCGCTGACAGTGAAGGGCTCGGCTGCCTGGGCCAGGGCGGGAGCGCCGGTGACGGCGGCGAGGGCGAGGGCCAGCAGGCGGCGATTGGGGAGTCGCGTCATGTCACGTCCGGTAGGAAGGTCGATTTCATTGGTGCGGGATGCCGACGCTGTAGACGGCAACAACGTGGAAAAGTTCATCGCGGGACCAGGCCGAGGATGTCGTTGTAGAACGCCAACCCCATCAGCCCGGCCAGCAACGCCAGGCCGATGTACTGGCCGGCGGCGATGGCACGCTCGCTCAGCGGGCTGCCCTTGACCAACTCGATAAGGTAATACAGCAGGTGGCCGCCGTCCAAGATCGGGATCGGCAACAGGTTGATGATGCACAGGCTGAGTGACAGCAGGGCAAGGAACTGCAGGAACCAGTCCAGGCCGCGTTTGGCCGAGATGTTGGCTACCCGGGCGATGGTGACGGGCCCGGAAACGTTCTGCAGCGAGGCTTTGCCGGTGACGATGCGGCCCATCATGCCCAGCGAATCGGCCGCCAGGCGGCCGGTTTCGCGCACGGCCACGGTGACCGCGTCGAGCGGGCCATAGCGCAGCAGGGTGTCGTAGGTAGGGCTGAACGAGGTCGGGAACTGCACGCCGATCTGCCAGATCGGCTCGCCCTTTGAATCCTTGCCCTGGCGCGGGGTGACTTCCAGCGCCAGGCGCTCGCCGCCCCGCAGGACCTCGATCATGCCCGGGCCGCCGGCGCGGCCCAGCGTCTGGATCTCGCCGATGACCTGGTCGGCGCCGTCGATGCGCTGGCCGTCGATCGCTACGATCAGATCGCCCGGCTGCAGCTGCCCGGCCACCACGGAGTCCGCGGTGAGCGACTCGACCAGCGCCGGTTGCAGCCACGACTGCCAGTACAGGCCAGCCAGGATCGGCACGCGCCGTTCATCGAAGCCGGGGGGCAGCTGCGACAGCGGCAGGCTGCGCACGCGCACCTGGTCGGCCGGGTCCAGCACTTCCAGCTTCACGTCGCGGCGGTCCATCGCGGCGGCGGTCAGCGCCATGCTGGCCTCGCCGAGGGTGACCACCGGGCGCTCGTCCACGCGCAGCACGCGGTCGCCGCTGGTCAGGCCGGCGCTGGCGGCGATGCCGCTGACACGGCCGATGGTCGGCGAATAATCCTGCTTGCCGATCACGAACATCGCCCACAGCAGCAGGATGCACAGCAGCAGGTTGGCGATCGGTCCGGCGGCGACGATGGCGATGCGCTGCCAGACGGTCTTGTGGTTGAAGGCCTGGCCGCGCTCGTGCGGGTGCACTTCGACCTCGCGCTCGTCCAGGAACTTCACATAGCCACCCAGCGGGATGGCGGCGATGGCGAACTCGGTGCCGTGCCTGTCCCGGCGCGACCACAGCGGCCGGCCGAAGCCGACCGAGAAGCGCAGGATCCTGACCCCGCACAGGCGCCCGACCCAGTAATGCCCGAACTCGTGGAACGTGACCAGCAGCCCGAGGCTGACAATCATCCACCAGACCGATCCGATGAAGTCAGTCATGCAGGCTCACAGTGGCGGGCAGGGGCGGCGTCGTCATGCTGGGCGAGGCGGTCGTTCAGGCGGCGTCGATGGCGTTCAGGGTCAGCTGGCGTGCCCGCTGGTCGGCGGACAACAGGACCTCCAGTGTATCGGCTGGCTGGGTCGGCAGTGTTGAAAGAGCGTTAGCAACCAGCTCCGGGATGGTCAGGAAACCGATCCGGCCCTGAAGAAACGCTGAAACCGCCTCTTCATTGGCAGCGTTCAGCACCGCCGGGGCGGTGCCGCCGGCCTGCATCGCCTGCCAGGCCAGGGCCAGGCAGGGGAAGGCGTCGGTGTCCGGGGCCTCGAAATCGAGCCGGCCCTGGGCCAGCAGATCCAGCCCGGATACGCCCGATTCAATGCGTTGTGGCCAGCCCAGGCCAACGGCCAGTGTGGTGCGCATGTCCGGCAGGCCCATCTGCGCCAGAGTCGAGCCGTCCACGAACTCGACCAGCGAGTGGACCAGGCTCTGCGGGTGCACCAGCACTTCGATGCGCTCACCGGGGATGCCGAACAGGTGGTGGGCCTCGATCACTTCCAGGCCCTTGTTCATCAACGTCGCCGAATCAACCGAGATCTTCGGCCCCATCGACCACTTCGGGTGGGCAACGGCCTGGGCCGGGGTGACCTGGGCCAGTTCGGCGCGGCTGCGGCCACGGAACGGGCCGCCGGAGGCGGTCAGCAGGATGCGGCGCACGCCGGCGCCATCCACGCTGGCATCGCGCGAGCGCAGGCACTGGAAGATCGCGCTGTGTTCGCTGTCGATCGGGATGATCTCGGCGCCGGCGCGTTCAGCGGTGCGGGTCAGCAGCTCACCGGCCAGCACCAGCGATTCCTTGTTGGCCAGCAGGATGCGCTTGCCCGCGGCGGCGGCGGCCAGGGTGGAAGACAGCCCGGCCGCACCGACGATGGCGGCGACCACGGTGTCGCAGGCATCGCTGGCGGCCAGCTGGTCCAGCGCGGCATGGCCGGCATGCGCCTCGGTGGCCAGTCCGGCATCGCGCAGGCCATCGCGCAGCTCAGCGAACAGCGATTCGTCGGCGATCACCGCGTGCGCGGGCCGGTGCTGGCGGCACAGTGCCAGCAACGCCTGCACCTGACGACCGGCGGCCAGCACGGTGGCCTGGTAGCGCTGCGGGTGGCGGGCGATCACGTCCAGCGTGGAGGCACCGATCGAGCCGGTGGCGCCGAATACGGCGACCCGGCGCAGGTCTGCGACAGCATTCATGGTCAGAACCCGAAGATTTCCTTGCCGAGTGCGAACACCGGCACTGCAGCCAGAACGCCGTCGACACGGTCGAGTACGCCACCATGGCCCGGAATCAGGTGGCCCGAGTCCTTGGCGCCCGCGTGGCGCTTGATCAGGCTTTCGAACAGATCACCCAGCACCGAGGCGAACACCGCCACCACCGAAGTGATCAGCAGGCCCGGCAGGTGTGCGGTATCGATGCCGGCCAGCCAGCCCAGGCCGACGGCCACGGCGACACCGGCCAGCAGGCCGCCGAACAGGCCTTCCCAGGTCTTGTTGGGGCTGATGCGCGGGGCCAGCTTGTGCTTGCCGAAGTGACGGCCTGCGAAATAGGCGCCCGAATCGGCCGCCCAGACCAGTGCCAGCGCAGCCAGCAGCCACAGGTGGCCCTGCTTGCCCGGCGGATCGCCGCCGGCATGGATCAGCACCAGCGCGGCCCAGGCCGGAACGATGGCCAGCGTACCGGCCAGCATCTTCACGATGCGCGAGGGTGCCGACGGTTGCGCGCCGAAATTGAAGAAGCGCAGCCAGACCAGCGCCGCCAGCCACCAGGCAACACCGGCCAATGTGGTGATCTGGAACAGCACCAGCGTGCTGCCATCGGCCCATACCAGCAGCACCATCAGCAGCAGGTTCAGTACCAGCAGCACGGTGCGCGCCAGGGTGTCTTCGATGCCGGCCAGCTTCAGCCACTCCCACAGGCCGATCAGCAGCACCGCAGCGGCCGCCGCTGCCAGCCATTGGGTCGGCAGCAGCAGGATCGCGGCAATGGCGACCGGCGCCATGATCAGCGCGGCAAGGACTCGGGTCTTGGTCATGGGCTGGAAGTCTCGGTGGCCAGTGCGGCGATCTGGGCGCTGGTCAGGCCGAAACGACGCTCACGGCTGCCGTAGGCGTCCAGCGCCTGCTGCAGCAGGGCGGGATCGAAGTCTGGCCACAGCGCCTCGGTGAACCACAGCTCGGTGTACGCCAGCTGCCACAGCAGGAAGTTGCTGATGCGGGTGTCGCCACCGGTGCGGATGAACAGGTCCGGTGGCGGCAGGTCGGCCAGGGCGACCTGGCTGCCCAGCAGCGATTCGTCGATCTGTTCGGGCAGCAGGCGGCCGGCGGCGACTTCAGCGGCCAGCGCGCGCGCGGCACGGGCGATGTCCTGGCGGCCACCGTAGCTGGCGGCGATCGACAGGGTCAGGGTGGTGTTGTCTGCGGTGCGCTGCTCGGCCAGCTGCATGCGGCTGACCAGCCCGGCACCGAAGCGTTCGCGCTCGCCGATGAAGCGCACGCGCACGCCACGCCGATGCAGCTCGTCCACTTCGCGGTCGAGCGCGCCGAGGAACAGCTTCATCAACGCATCGACTTCTTCCTGCGGCCGGCCCCAGTTCTCGCTGGAAAACGCGAACAGGGTCAGCGCCGGAATGCCCAGCTCAAGGCAGCGCTCGATGGTGCGGTTGACCGCACGCGCGCCGGCCCGGTGGCCGATCACGCGCGGACGACGGCGCTGCTGTGCCCAGCGTCCATTGCCATCCATGATGATGGCAATGTGGCGGGGCAGGGCGGCCGGCAACGGAGGCGGGACTGAAGGCATCGACTTCAGACCGACAGCAGTTCTTTTTCCTTGTCGGCAACGACCTTGTCGACGTCCTTGATGTTGGTGTCGGTCAACTTCTGGATGTCGTCCTCACCGCGCTTCTTCTCGTCTTCGCTGATCGCCTTGTCCTTGACCAGCTTGGCGATTTCCTTGTTCGCGTCCTGACGGATGTTGCGGATCGCGATCTTGGCGCCTTCGCCTTCCTTCTGCACCTGCTTGGCCAGCTCCTTGCGGCGCTCTTCGGTCGGCGGCGGCATGTTGATGCGGATCGCGGTGCCCAGGGTGTTCGGGGTGAACTCGGCGTTGTAGAGACCCTTTTCGATCTCCTTGATCATGCTCTTGTCGAACGGCGTGACCAGCAGCGAGTGGGCGTCGGCGTTGGAGATCGATGCGACCTGGTTCAGCGGGGTGCTGGCGTTGCCATAGGCGCTGACCGTGACGCGGTCCAGCAGGGCCGGGGTGGCGCGGCCGGTGCGGATCGAGGTGAGGGTGTGCTTCAGAGCGTCGATGCTCTTGGCCATGCGCGTCTGCGCGTTGTTCTTGATGTCGTTGAGCATCGCCCGGTCCTGGGTGTAACTGGAATCGGGCGATTATAGGCGAATACGGGACGCTGCCGGGCCAGAATCGGCCCGCAGCTCGCCTGGCGCTCAGGCTCAGGCCGGGTCGCGGCCCTGGACCAGGGTGCCGATGTTCGCGCCGCTGAGGATCTTCAGCAGCTCGCCCGGCTGGCCCATGTCGAACACGCGCATCGGCAGGTCGCTGTCTCGGGCCAGTGCGAAGGCCGCGGTATCCATCACTTCCAGGCCGCGGCGGATCACTTCGTCGTAGCTCAGGCTGTCGAAACGGACCGCGTCGCTGTGCTTGTTCGGGTCCTTGTCGTACACGCCATCGACCTTGGTGGCCTTCAGCAGCAGGTCGGCACCGATCTCGATCGCACGCAGCGCGGCGCCGGAGTCGGTGGTGAAGAACGGGCTGCCGACGCCGGCGGCGAAAATCACCAGGCGGCCCTTTTCCAGGTGGCGGATGGCGCGGCGGCGGATGTAGTCCTCGCACACGTCATTGATCTTGATCGCGCTCATCACGCGGGCCTTGGCGCCCAGCTTTTCCAGGGCGTCCTGCATGGCCAGGGCGTTGATGACCGTGGCCAGCATGCCCATCTGGTCGCCGGTGACCCGGTCCATGCCGCCGGCGGCCAGGCCGGCGCCGCGGAAGATGTTGCCGCCGCCGATCACCAGCGCCACTTCGGCACCGGCCTGCTGGGCTTCGATGACCTCACGGGCCAGGCGATTGATGATCTTCGGGTCGATGCCGTAGTCCTCATCTCCCATCAGCGCCTCCCCGGACAGTTTCAGAAGGATGCGGCGATAGGCGAGCTTGGACATAGGGACCTCGGGTGCGTGGAAATCGCGGGCGATTCTACGCGCATGCGGCGTTGGGCCAAAGTGTTTTGTGCACTGCGGCGCGAAATCCTGCCGTCCGCCCCGCTCACGCGGGGCGTCCCGTTCAGCCCAGCTCGGCGCCGGCGGTGGCTGAAAGCTCGTCGTGGCCGAGGGCGCCGGGGGAGCGGGCGATCACCCGGTTGCGGCCCAGGTTCTTCGAGCGGTACAGCACATCGTCGGCTGCGCGCAGCAGGTCCTGCACGTCGGCAAAGCGTTCGTAGCCGCCCTGGGTGGCCACGCCGGCGGAGAACGTGACGAACAGCGGGCCTCCCTCCAGTTCGGCCATCGGCGTGGCGACGATGTTGGCCAGCACACGCCGGATCACGTCCAGCGCCACCGATTCACTGGTGTTGGGCAGCAGCGCGACGAATTCCTCGCCACCGAAGCGGGCCACGGTGTCGCTGTTGCGCAGCTGGCCCTGCAGCTTGCCGGCAAAGGCGCGCAGCACCTCGTCGCCGGTCAGGTGGCCGTGGGCATCGTTGATCTTCTTGAAGTCGTCCAGGTCGATGAAGGCCACCGACAGCGGCCAGCCCTGGCGCCCGGCGCGCAGGAACTCCTGTTCCAGCACCGCCTCCAGCTGGCGGCGGTTGAGCACGCCGGTCAGGGCGTCGCGGTGGGCCTGGTCGGCCAGGCGCTTGGCCCGCGCCTCGAATTCGTCGGCGCGGCGGCGTGCCTGATCGGCATCCTGCAGCTCGCGCAGGTTGCGCAGGGTGGCCAGTTCCTGCGCGTGGTCGATCAGCTCCCGGACCCGCGAGGGCGAGTTCAGGCCGGCCTCGAACAGGCTGGCGATATCCGGAAGGGCATCGCTGATACGGGTCAGCACCTGATCGAAACGGGCGCTGTCGAGCTCCAGCCGGTCATGCACCTGGTGCAGGGCGCGTTCGCGGGCGGCATCGGCGTCTTCGTCCAGCCAGATGTCGGCGACAGCGCCGGACAGCTGTACGCAGGCCTGGAACGGCGAATCGGCAGCGTCGTCGTCCTCGCTGTGGCTGATGCTTTCCACCAGGTAGCGCGGCAGGCCCCATTGCTCGGCCACCCAGGCGCCGACATCGGCGTGGCTGCAGCCCAGTTCCTCGCGCTCGCGTGCGACCAGATCGGTATTGTCACGGGCTTCGCGCAGCAGTGGCAGGTAGCGCTCCGATTCGGTCTGGGCCAGGCACAGCACGCCCAGGTCCTGCAGCAGCCCGGCCAGCATCAGTTCCTCCAGCCGGCGCAGGCCGCGCGCCTGGCCCAGCTGGCTGGCGGCCAGGGCGCTGAGAATGCTGCGCTTCCACGCGCGCTGGCGCAGGTCGTGGTCGGCACCGCCGCCACCGGTCAGGCCCTGGGTGACGGTGAAGCCGAGGGCGAGGCTGATCGTGGCATTCAGGCCGAGCATGGTCAGCGCCTGGCCGAGGTTCTCGATGCGGCGGCGGCTGGCGTACAGCGGCGAATTGGCGATGCGCAGCATGCGAGCGCTCAGCGCCATGTCGATGGCGATGATGTCGGCGGCGGTGGCGATGTCCGCTTCCGGGTCCTGGGCCAGTTCGATGATGCGCAGGGCAATACCGGGTGGCGAAGGCAGGTTGCGGCAGAGCGCCAGGGCAGCTGTCAGCTCGGGAGGCATGTCGGGTCGTTCAATTCCATTAGGACAAGAATACCTAGGAATGCATCACAGTCCGCGATTTTCGTTCCTGCTATGTGACTGTGGATTCCCTGCGCCGAGTATCGGCTTGATTCGCGCGCAACGCAAAGGTGCCGGTTGTGCGCACCAACGGTGCGCACCCACCGATGGGGCATGGGTTCATCCCTTGGCCCATACGTAAAAAAGGAGCCGCGGTTTCCCGCGGCTCCTTCTGGTCGCTTCACAGCCGGAAGGCTGGAATCAGACCTGCATCGCCTTGGCAACTTCAGCGGCGTAGTCTTCCACCACCTTCTCGATGCCTTCGCCGACGATCAGCAGCTTGAAGCCAGCCACGTCGGCGCCAGCGGCCTTGACCACCTGCTCGACGGTGGTGTCGCCCAGCACGTAGGTCTGGCCGTACAGGGTCACGTCGCTGACGATCTTGTTGATCTTGCCGCTGATGATCTTTTCCAGGATCTCGGCCGGCTTGGCCTTGTCCTTTTCGGACATCTTGGCCAGCTCGATTTCCTTTTCCTTCTCGACGAACTCGGCCGGGACGTCCGCAGCCTTGTTGTGCGGCGGCTTCAGGGCTGCCACGTGCATGGCCAGGCCACGGGCCAGCTCGACGTCGCCGCCGACCAGGTCGACCAGCACGCCAACCTTGCCGTTGGTGTGGACGTAGGCGCCGATGGTGTTGTTGCCATCAACCTTCACCATGCGACGGATCTGGATGTTTTCACCCAGGGTCTGCACGGCGGTGGCGCGGGCTTCTTCAACGGTGCGGCCATCGGCCAGCTTGGCAGCCTTCACGGCTTCGACGTCGTTGGCGCCCGATGCCAGGGCGGCAGCGGCGACGGCATTGACGAAGGACTTGAAGTTGTCATCGTTGGCGACGAAGTCGGTTTCCGAGTTGACTTCGACCAGCACGGCCTTGCCGCCATCCTGGGCCAGGCCCAGACGGCCTTCGGCGGCCACGCGGTCAGCCTTCTTGTCGGCCTTGGCAGCGCCGGACTTGCGCATGGCCTCAGCAGCAGCGTTGATGTCGCCGTTGGCTTCGGTGAGAGCCTTCTTGCATTCCATCATGCCGGCGCCGGTGCGCTCGCGCAGTTCCTTGACCAGGGAAGCAGTGATTTCCACGGGATTACCTCACGAAAGAAAGGGGTTGGGCCGGCATGGTGGCCGGCCCGTGTGACACGGTCCTGTCACGCGCCAAAGGCTGCGCGCAGGGAGGGTGGACGCCGGGCGTCCACCCCGGGGCCTGGATCAGGCCTGGGCGTCGTCGCCCTTCTTGGCAGCCTTCTTGGCCGGAGCGCGGCGGGCCGGCTTCTCTTCGCCTTCAGCAGCGGCTTCGGCGAACTCTTCCTCACGCACCGAAGCAGCGTGCGGAGCAGCAGCCTTGCCTTCCAGCACGGCGTCGGCAGCGGCGCGGGCGTACAGCTGCACAGCGCGGATGGCGTCGTCGTTGCCCGGGATGGCGTAGTCCACCAGTTCCGGGTTGTAGTTGGTGTCGACCACGGCGATGACCGGGATGCCCAGCTTCTTGGCTTCCTTGATCGCGATGTCTTCGTGGCCGATGTCGATCACGAAGATGGCGTCCGGCAGACGGTTCATGTCCTTGATGCCGCCCAGCGAGGCTTCCAGCTTGTCGCGCTCGCGACGCAGGCCCAGCACTTCGTGCTTGACCAGCTTCTCGAAGGTGCCGTCGGTTTCACCGGCTTCCAATTCCTTCAGGCGGGCAACCGACTGCTTGACGGTACGGAAGTTGGTCAGGGTGCCGCCCAGCCAACGCTGGTTCATGAACGGCATGCCACAACGCTCGGCTTCTTCCTTGATGGTTTCGCGGGCGCTGCGCTTGGTGCCCAGGAACAGGACGGTGCCGCGCTTCTGGGCAACCGACGAGATGAAGTTCATCGCATCGTTGAACAGCGGGACGGTCTTTTCCAGGTTGATGATGTGGATCTTGCCGCGGGCGCCGAAGATGTACGGAGCCATCTTCGGGTTCCAGTAGCGGGTCTGGTGGCCGAAGTGGACGCCGGCTTCCAGCATCTGACGCATGGTGACCTGGGGCATTGCAATACTCCTGATATGGAACCGGCGATTCCGCCCGCGGGATAGGTATGCGGGACGCGTGGAAGCGCGGATGGTTCCGGGGTTGGGCTTCCCTGTTGCCTCCGTGGCCGAACTCCTTGCGGAGCACCCCGGCACGGATGGGGGCAGCAGGTGTGGATTCACCGGTGACGTCCGGTGTGGACGGTCTCCCGCGCACGCAGGCGGCAGGAATCCGGTCGATTATAGCCCGCTGGGAGCGCTCGCTGCAATTGCCGGGTCCGGCGCGGTCAGATCGACCACGCGGCCGTCCTGCAGCCGGGCCTGGAAATGGCCACCGGCATAGCCGTCGGCATGGACGGGGAGGGCCCAGCGGCGTTCCCGGCCCGCCAGCAGGTAGCCGGCCAGTCCCGGCAGCAGCAGGGTGCGGCGTCCATCGCCGGCGACGAACGCAAGATCGTGCAGGCGGGCGTGAACGGAACCTGCGTTGCGCAGTCGCAGAAGAGGCTGCGACGTGCCGGGCTCGATCCCGGCATGCAGGTCCGGCCGCGCCAGGGGCGTCGCATGCCCCCGGAACAAGGGCAGCGAGTAGCGTGGCAGGTCCGGTCCGCTGGGGCTCAGGATCACCCGGTAGGCCTGCTCGACGGCAACGGGCGACGTCTCCCGAGGCAGCAGCCAGATGCGTTGACGGGTGCCGGGCGGGAGGTCGAGCCGGGAGGGGCTGGCCAGGATCTGGTCGCTGGGCCGCAGCTTTTCCGCATCGACCTGCTGTTCCCAGGCCAGGATCCGAACCTCGCCCTGCCAGCGGCCGGGCCCGGGGTTGTACAGCCACAGCTCGCCGTGCCCCCCTTCGGCGGGCAGCTGCAGGGTGGTGGGCACCAGGTCCAGTGCCGCAGCGGGCAGTGCCAGCAGCAGTGCCAGCAGGCTCAGCAGGATGCGCATCAGTAGATGAGGGTCACGGCAGGCGCCGCGTCGTCGCTGTCGGCCGGCGGCGCGAGGTCGCGGATCTGTTGCGGAAGCTCGGGCGCGTCGCTGCTCCGGTGCGGTGCCGCGCATCGGGTGTTGCCGGCATCACTGCTGCAGCCCTCGACCACAGTCAGCCGGATCTGCAGGGAGGTGCTGCCGGGATCGGCCCACGCGGGCATACTGGCGACCAGCATCGCCCCGATCAGAAGTGCGCGAACCACCTGCCATCCACCGTACTGTAGGACCCGTTGCGCGGTATCGGCCGGATCGGCCGAATCTGTAGGGTCGACTGCCAGTCGACTGGTCCTGGCGCAGGAATGATGCGCGCATCCACGCACGGCGTGGATCTACCGGAACCCACCCCGGTGGATGCCGACCATTCCAATCCATCCCGGTGGATGCCGACCGTTGGTCGGCACACAGGTCAGTAAGTGATCGTCACCTGCACCAGATCGTTGTAGGTACCGGCCGGGGGCTGGCCGGTGACCGCCGGCACCCGGCCATGGATGGTCAGCTGCTGCGCGCTGCCACTTCCGGTGCCGCCAACGGTATCGACATTGAGGGTATTGCCCCAGCGCAGGCTGCGCGCGGCGTCGCGGTACAGCTCATAGGGGAGGTAGTAGGTGCCGCTGCCAATGGTGGTGGCCATGCGCCGGGTGGTGGAGGCGGCGGGGTTGTTCTGGCCGTTGTTGAGGCTGATCTGGTAGGCGGTGTTCTTCAGGCAGGTCAGCGTGAGCGTGGCGGTCCGGTCGATGTTGGCGGAAATGCTGCCGGTGACGTTGCCGAAGTCCATGTTGGTGGTGACGTAGCTGCCGCATTGCGGCAGCACGTTGGCAGTGGCAGTGAAGCTGAAGGCCGCACTGGCGCTGTTGGTGCCGGTTGCGCCGCCGTTGCAGGCGGCCGGCACGGTGGCGTTGCCGAGCAGGACTTCGTTCCAGGCCCAGGTGAGCACCACGTTGGCGCCACTGAAGGTGCTGCTGTAAGCACCCGAAGCGAGGATCTGGTTGGCGGGGATCTGCGCGAACAGCTGCACGGACTGCGCACCGCTGCCGCCGGTCAGCAGCGGCACGTTGTAGCTCATGGTCAGTTCCTGCGCCGGCGGCGTGCCGCGTGGCACCAGGCCGGTGACCTGGCCGTAGCTGGCGTTGTTGTAGAGCTGGAAATTCATGGTGTCGCTGGTGGAAGTGGACATCGTGCGGAAGGTGGAGCTGCTGCCGCCGCCACTGCCTGCGCCGACACCCACGCAGACGCGGACGCCGGTGGTGGCCAGCAGGCTCAGTGCGGCGGTGGTGCAGGTCACCGTGATGTTCAGCGTCGCCGCCGTAGGGCCGGGAGCGTTGCTGTTGATGTTGCCGAACGGCAGGGTCGGGTTCGCGGTTGCCGTGCAGACCGCTGTCGCCTGGGCCGGTAGTGCCGCGAGCAGGCCGGCGAACAGCAGCATGCCGAGCAGCAGCACTCTCATGGCGCCACCTCCGGGATGCACGGCAGCGGAGCCGGCTTCGGCCGGGCGCCGGACGCCACTACCTTGGGCTGCTCGGGTACCTTCACCCGGCACTGGCCGCGGCTGGTGGTGATGTACAGCACGCTGCCGGCAGCGACGTCTTCCAGATACAGCAGGCCGTCATAGCCCACCGTGGCCTGGCGTCCGCCGGGCAACTGCACTTCGCTGCCCACTTCCAGCGGCTGCCCGTCCATGCTCTGCAGCGTCAGGCTCAGAGAGGGCCGCGAGCGCAACTGGAATGTCACGTGGGTCCCAGCGCGCTGGCGCGGCGTCACCCAGTCCTCGATGCGGTCGGCACGCATGTCCTCGGGCAGGTCCAGGGTGTCGATCGAGACCCGGTTGCGCTGCCAGGACAGCAGCGGGCTGACCAGCAACAGGCCACGATCATCGGTGACGCCGATCAGGCGGTTCTCCAGCCGCACCGGCACGCCACCGACACCATTGGTGCTGATCACCGCGAATGCATCGGAGACCTCGCGGGTGGCAAACGCGTGCCCGCCCATCCAGACCAGACTGCCACTGGCGCTGCCGTAGGCATAGTTGAGCCCGCCCTGGCGCGAGGCCCCGAAGGAGTAGCGGCCGACGTCATTGAGGATGCCGACTTCGGCCAGGCCGCCACTGCCGTCCTCGCCGTGGCGCACCTGCGCGCGCCAACCGATGCCGCCTGCACTGCCATCGCCGGGCACCGGCTGGGTGACGTCGGCCACCCAGGTCTGGCTGTCGCCATTGCGCTGGCTGGACAGGCTGGCCTGGCGGTTGTTGCCCAGGCTGGCGGTTACCGACAGATAGATGCTGCGGTCATCACTCTGGTCCAGGTTCTGGTTCACCGAGAGGTAGGCTGACCAGCGCTGGCTCCAGGTCCGCGACCAGAACAGGCTGGCGTAGCGGTTGTCTTCGCCATCGGGGTAGCGCAGGCGCAGGTAGCTGGCGCTGAGCGTGCCCAGCCGCAGCAGGTCGGCGCCGACCGTGGCCTGTTCGCTGATGCTCGGCGGCAGGTTGCCCTGCAGTGCGCCCAGGTCGCGGTAATCACCATGGCTGCGCACGGTGCGCAGATTGACGTTGAGTCGGCGGTTGTTCCAGCTGTAGCCCAGTGCCCATTGCCCGCCCTGCAGGCCCTGGTAGTCACTGTGCGCATAGGCGGCGTTGAACACGCCCGCGCCACCCAGCAGCCACCAGCCGCCGATGCCGGCCTGGGCCAGGCCACCACCGCCTTCGGCATGAGCCTCGCCGGTGAACGTGTCACTGATGCCACCGCGCCAGCTGGCACTGGCCACGGTGCGGTCGTCGTAGGCGAAGGAGCGTTGGCCGAAGTCCTCACGCAGGTGGCCGATGCCGGCGGACCAGTCCGACAGGCCCTTGGCCAGCAGCTGCTGGGTGCCATAGAAGCTGAAATCCAGGGTCTGCATGCGGCCGAACGCATCGGTCACCACCACCTGTGCGCTGCCGGTGCCGCTGATCCCCGGCTGTGCGGCCAGCTGGAACGGGCCGACCGGGACCTGGCCGCTGTACTGGCGCAGGCCATCGACGTACAGCTCGACCGTGGACGGCACCACCGCCTGGCCGAGGAAACTGGGCGTGGGGGTCAGCACGCGATAGGGCTGCAGGCTGTAGTTGCGACCGATCTGCAGGCCACCCAGGCGCACCGGACGGGTCCAGTCGACGAAGCCGCTGTAGAAATCGCCGACCTCCAGCGTCATCGCCTGGTCGGGGAAATCCAGGCTCCAGCGCGTATCCAGGCGCACGCTCTCCCCTCGCCAGCGACGGTCGCCAGGCTGCTGGTAGCGCCTGCTGACCGCGGTGTTTTCGAAGGTGCCGTTGCCGACGCCGAACAGGCGCAGTTCGGAGCTCAGGCTGAGGTTGCCCAGCGTATCCACCCGGCTGCCATACACGTCGTAGTTGAGCAGCAGTCCGGGTGAGGCACTGCCTGCGGGCGCGCGTGTCTGCGGGCGGCTGAGCACGGTGGTTGGCAGGGTCAGCTGGTCCAGTGGCACGTCCAGCGCCAGGGTCTGCAGGCGTGCGTCATAGCGCACCACCGCGCCGCTGATCTGGTCCAGGTACACCGGTGCATCGCCGTGGGCGTTGAAGCCGAGCTGGCGCAGTACGTCGGGGCTGGCCTGCAGGCGGCCACGGTTCTCGATGAAAGGCAGCAGTCCGCGTGGGGTGCTGTTGAGCGAAACGTCCAGGTACAGCGTCTGGTTGGCGGTCAACGGTGTGGGCGGTGGCAGCATCGCATCGGCGGAGATGCCTGATACATCGGCGGTGGCGGTAGCCGCTGCACCGGACACATCGGCGGCTTGGGTCGCCGCAGGAGCCAGGGCAGCAAGCAGCGCGCCCATCAACGCCTCAGCGAGCCGATGGGGGCGACAGCGGCGTCTGTTCCGACTCGCCATTGAGCTTGGCCGTGATCTGGTCGTTGTCGCGGTCGATCGCCGTGCGCTCGATCGGCCAGCGCATCACCTGCCCGGGCAGCACGTAACCCAGCAGTCCGGGATGCACGATGCGTGGGCGCGTGGGGCTGCCCAGCGCAAGATCGGCGATCTGCGCATAGCTGTTGCCTGCGTTGGCCACCTCGACGCCGTTGCGGCCATCGGGCAACTGCACCAGGCGGGCCTGCAGCTGCGGCGCAAGCTTGCCGGCGGCGGGCTGCACGAACACCGGTATCGAATAGCGCAGCACGAACTGCATGCCGTCGGCGCGGGTGGCCAGGTCGGGCACCTCGTCGACAATCAGCCTGTAGTACTGCTGTGCCGGCGGTGGCGTCCTGTCCGGACGCATCACCCGGACCAGCTGCTGCTGCCCGGCAGCCAGTTCCTGCATCGGCGGGGTGACCACCAGTTCATCGGTGGGCAACAGTTGCTCCTGGCCGTCCTGCTGCACCCAGCGGAACACCCGAACCTGCAGCTTCACCGGCGAGGTGCCACTGTTGGTCAGCCAAAGCTCGCCGGCACGCTGGCGCGCTTCCAGCTGCAGGCTGGTCGGGGCGACCTGCAGGCTGGTGGCTTCCACCGGGGCGGCGAATACCAGGCTCAGGACGAGCAGCGCCACGCCGGTGGCGCGCCACGGGCGGGGTCCGGCCATGCGGGCGTGCTCCATCAATAGGTGATCGTGGCGGTAACCGTATCCAGGTAGTTGCCGGTCGCCGGGTTGTTGGTGCTCAGGTTCAGGATCTGGCCGTAGACGATGTAGGGCACGGCCAGGCCGGTGCCGATGCCAGCCTGGGTGTTGGTGCCGGAGGTGGCACCCCAGACCAGGGTGTGCGCGGCGTCCTGGTAGAGCTGGTAGCCGACGTAGTTGTTGGCGGTCACCGCGGCGTTGGTGTTCTTCATCCGGCGAGTGGTGACGTCATTCGCGGTGCTGGCATTGGCACCCGCATTCAGTGAAATCGTGTACGGGGTCAGTGCCGAGCACTGGGCGGTCACCGTGCCCTGACCCAGGGTGGGGGTCGCGGTGGTCGAGGCCGCCGTGCCGAAGTCAACGTTGGTGGCGGCAGCAGCCGTGATCGTGCAGGCCTTGGTCACCACCAGGGTGACATTGAAGGTGGTGGTGTCTGCGGCCAGGGCCGGGCCGGACAGCAGGACCCCGGCCAGGGCCCAGGCAAGCGGGGAACGAAGCGCGGATCGCATGGACAACCTCCCTGACCCGAAGGTCCGTTGAACAAGGCGAAGGCGGCACGTTCGGCACCGCTTCGGCGACGGTGACCCCAGCTTAGGAGGCGTAAGTGTCTGTATTCCGTGATAAACAGGGAGACGAAAGGGTGGCGGCGATCACGCTTTCACTTTCCTTGCCGGAACCGTGCATGGCCCGGATCGCCAGTTGGGTGGCGTTCGTTCAGATTGCGGCCGGATCGGCGATAATGGGGGCCATGAGCGTGAATCTGAAAACCCCGCAGGAAATCGAGATGATGCGAATCGCCGGCCGCATGGCCAGCGAAGTGCTCGACATCGTCACCCCCCACGTCAAGCCCGGTGTCACCACCGAGGAACTGGACCGCATCTGCCACGACCACATCGTGAACGTGCAGGGCGCCGTTCCGGCCAACGTCGGCTACCGCGGCTTCCCGAAGACCGTGTGCACCTCGGTCAACAACGTCATCTGCCATGGCATCCCCAGCGAAGGGAAGGTGCTCAAGGATGGCGACATCATCAACATCGACGTCACCGTCATCAAGGATGGCTGGCACGGCGACACCAGCCGCATGTACTTCGTCGGCACCCCGTCGGTGATGGCCCGCCGCCTGGTGGAAACCACCTACGAAGCCATGTGGCGCGGCATCCGCGCGGTGCGTCCGGGCGCGACCCTGGGCGACATCGGCCATGCCATCCAGAGCTATGCCGAAGGCGAGCGTTTCAGCGTGGTGCGCGAGTACTGCGGCCACGGCATCGGCAAGGTCTACCACGATGAGCCGCAGGTGGTGCATTACGGCCGCCCGGGCCAGGGCCTGGTGCTGCAGCCTGGCATGACCTTCACCATCGAGCCGATGATCAACGAGGGCACCCGCTACAACAAGGTGCTGCCGGATGGCTGGACCGTGGTGACCAAGGACCGCAAGCTGTCGGCACAGTGGGAGCACATGATCGCGGTCACCGAGACCGGCGTGGACGTGCTGACCCTGTCGCCGGGCGAGTCGCAGGTCTCCTGACGATGCTGCCGGCGAGTTCGCTGCTGGACACGCCGGCCGCGTCGCTCAACGACCTGGACTGGGCTGCTGCCGCGCGCCAGGCGCTGCAGCAGGCCGACGCGCGCCTGTACCGCCGCTTCGACCAGGGCGACAACATCGAGCGCCTGCTGGCACTGCGCGCGCGCGCTGCCGACCATCTGATCCGCCTGGCCTGGCAGCGCTGCCTGCCGGCCGACAGCGGGCTGTCGCTGTTCGCGGTCGGCGGCTATGGCCGCGGTGAACTGTTTCCGCGTTCGGACATCGACCTGCTGGTGTTCGGCGATCCGCCGGCACAGCTGGCCCATGAGGCGGCGCTGGCACGCCTGTTCGCGCTGCTGTGGGACTGCGGATTGGCCGTCAGCCATGCGGTGCGTTCTGCATCGCAGTGCCGCGAGGCGGCAGCGGACCAGACCGTGCTGACCGCGCTGATCGAGGCGCGCCCGATCCTGGCCGATGATGTGGCGCGCCGCGCGCTGCGCGAGGCCGTCGACGATCGTGAACTGTGGCCGGCGCGCACCTTCTTCCTGGCCAAGCTGGAAGAGCTGCGCAACCGACACCAGCGCTTCGGCGACACCGCCGACAACCTGGAGCCGGATCTGAAGGATGGCCCCGGTGGCCTGCGCGATCTCAACACGCTGGGCTGGATGGCACTGCGTGCGTTCGGCGTGCGTGACCTGGAGGCGCTGGTCGGGCTCGGCCATCTGGGCGCAGACGAAGCGGCAGCACTGAAGCGCGAACGTGCGGTGCTGGCGCGGCTGCGCTTTGGCCTGCATCTGGTCGCGCGTCGCCCGGAAGAGCGCCTGCGTTTTGATTACCAGAAGACCTTGGCGGCACGCCTGGGCTTTGAAGACGATGCCGAGAACCTCGGTGTCGAGAAGATGATGCAGGGGTTCTACCGCGCCGCGCTGGTCGTGCGCCGGATCAGCGACCGCCTGCTGCAGCGCTTCGAGGAACAGTTCGATGGCGAGGCGCAGCCGGAGCCGCTGACCGTGGGTTTTTCCCTGCGCCGTGGCTACCTGGCGGCCAACGAGGCCGACTGGCCGCGCGGCGATATCGGCCAGGTGTTCGCGCTGTTTGCCAGCTGGGCCAACAATCCGCAGGTGCGCGGCCTGCATTCGCTGACCGCGCGTGCGCTGGCCGAAGCGCTGCCGCTGCTGCCGGCCTACGACCAGGCTGATGCCGATGCACGCGAGCAGTTCCTGGCGCTGCTGCGCGGCCAGCGCCCGGTCGATACGCTCTCGCGCATGGCGCGGCTGGGCGTGCTTGGCCAGTGGATTCCCGCGTTCGCCCAGGTCAGCGGGCGCATGCAGTTCGACCTGTTCCATGTTTACACCGTCGACCAGCACACGCTGATGGTCCTGCGCAACATCGGCCTGTTCGCCAGCAGTCGCGCCGACGAGCGCTTCTCGATCGCGCACGAAGTGTGGCCGCGCCTGCGCAAGCCGGAACTACTGCTGCTGGCCGGCCTGTTCCATGACATCGCCAAGGGCCGTGGCGGCGACCATTCGGAGCTGGGCGCGGTGGACGCGCGCGCGTTCTGCCAGGCGCATGCGCTGAGCACGTCCGACACCGAACTGGTGGCGTGGCTGGTCGAACAGCACCTGCGCATGTCGGTGACCGCGCAGAAGCAGGACATCGCCGACCCGGAGGTGATCCATCGCTTCGCCACCCTGGTCGGCAGCCGCGACCGCCTGGACTACCTGTACCTGCTGACCTGCGCCGACATCGCTGGCACCAGCCCCAAGCTGTGGAATGCATGGAAGGACCGCCTGCTGGCCGACCTGTACTTCGCCACCCGGCGCGCGCTGCGCGAGGGGCTGGAACACCCGGTGCCGGCGGCCGAGCGCGTGGCCGAAGCGCGTGACAGCGTGCGCGCGCTGGTGCGCGAGCGGGGTTACGACGATGCCACCATCGACCGCCAGTTCGCGGTGATGCCCGACGAAGGCTTCATCCGCCTGCGCCCGGAGCAGCTGGCCTGGCAGGCTGCCGCGCTGGTGCCGGTGAAGCAGGGCCAGGCGCTGGTGAAGGTACGCCGGATCAGTGTCGACGATCCCGCGCTGGAAGTCTTCGTGCATTCGCCGGACCGCGACGGCCTGTTCGCGGCGATCGTGATGACGCTGGACCGCAAGGGCTACGGCATCCACCGCGCACGCGTGCTGGACGGTCCGGCCGATACCATCTTCGATACCTTCGAAGTGAACCCGGCCGATACCTTCGCCGATGGCAGCAGTGCCAACCTGGAAGCGGCGCTGCGCGACGCACTCAGTGGTGACCTGTCGCGCCTGCGGCCGTCACGCCGGGTGGTGCCACGGCAGCTGCGGCACTTCCGCTTCGCCCCGCGCATCGAATTCCGCGATGAGCCGGGCGCAACCCGTTTCGCCCTGGTCGCCCCCGACCGCCCCGGCCTGCTGGCCGATGTGGCGTTCGTGCTGCGCAATCAGGGCCTGCGCGTGCATGATGCGCGCATTGCCACGTTCGGCGAACGCGCCGAAGACACCTTCGTGATCAGTGACGAACACGACCTCCCCCTGACTGAACCTGCCCGGCAGCAGCTGCATGACGCGATGCTGGCCTGCCTGGACCCTGATCGAAACGCCGGAGACCCCGCCTGATGGCCACCAAGCCCGCCAAGAAGACCGCCGCGACCCCCAAGAGCGCAGCGGCCCGGAAACCTGCTGCTGCCGCACCGGCCGCGAAGAAGACCCCAGCGCCGAAGAAGGCCGCTGCGGTGACGGCCCCGGCGAAGAAAGCGGCTGCGGTGAAGCGTGCTGTGAAGAAGCCGGCGCCGGCCAAGAGTGCCGAAGCGGTCCGCGCCGAAACCATTGCCCGCAAGTCGCTGCGCAAGCCGTCGGCCCCGGGCGTGGAAGAGCTGAAGTTCGGCATCGAGAGTGCCTTCGAGCGCCGCGCTACCTTGACCCTGCACGAGCTGGAAGGCTCGACCAAGCCGCTGGTCAACCGCGTGATTGACGGCCTGGAGAGCGGTGAGTTCCGTGTTGCCGAGCCGGACGGACAGGGTGGCTGGAAGGTCAACGAGTGGCTAAAGAAGGCCGTGCTGTTGTACTTCCGTGTCAATGACATGGCCGTGGTCGATGCGCGCCCCGCACCGTTCTGGGACAAGGTCGAATCGCGCTTCGCCGGCTATGACGAAGCGAAGTTCCGCCGTGGTGGCGTGCGCGTGGTGCCGGGCGCGATCGCCCGCCGCGGCACCTACTTCGGCAAGGACGTGGTGCTGATGCCGAGCTTCACCAACATCGGCGCCTATGTCGGCGAAGGCACCATGGTCGATACCTGGGCCACCGTCGGTTCCTGCGCGCAGATCGGCCAGCACTGCCACCTGTCCGGCGGCGCCGGCATCGGCGGCGTGCTGGAGCCGCTGCAGGCCAGCCCGACCATCATCGAGGACCACTGCTTCATCGGTGCGCGCTCGGAAGTGGTGGAAGGCGTGGTGGTCGGCCACCACAGCGTGATCGGCATGGGCGTGTTCCTCAGCCAGAGCACCCGCATCTACAACCGTGCCACCGGCGAAATCACCTACGGTTACATCCCGCCGTACAGCGTGGTGGTGTCCGGCTCGCTGCCGAGCAAGGACGGTACCCACTCGCTGTACTGCGCGGTGATCGTCAAGCAGGTTGATGCCAAGACCCGCAGCAAGACCAGCGTCAACGACCTGCTGCGCGGCCTGGCCGACTGAAGGTGACTGCGCCGGAGGATCTGGCGCAGTCCGCGATCTACCGGCATCCGTCCGACACCCTGGTCGGGCGGATGCTGCCGCGCCTGCTGCACGCCCCGCGCTGGACCCGGCTGCGCCGTGTACTGTCGCGGCGCTGGCCGATGCCGGCGCTGGTCAGTGACGTGCGCGATGTGGTCTACGTGAGCTGGTGGGTCGACGTGCGTCACGCACCGATGCCACCACCAGGCCATCACTACGTGGTCCATGCCGGACGCACGCCTTACACCATCCTCAGCTACCGTCACGGCCACTTCGGGCCCGCGCTGGCTGGGCCGCTGCGTTCCCTGATGCCGTCGCCACGGCAGAGCAACTGGCGCTGGTACCTGCGTCGTGACGACGATCCGGACGGGACGCCGGTGGTGCTGTTTGATCGCAACGTGATGGACCAGCTGGTCTTCGTCGCCGGCGCGCGCGTTTTCAGCGATGCCATGCAGCCGCATCTGTCCACCCGCTTCGAGCATGTGGTGCGCACCGATGGCGATGGGCACACCCTGATCGAAGGTGGGCAGGGCAGTGCGCCGAGGTTGCACCTGCAGTGGCAGGCCGCTGCAGGCTGGGAGGATGTGGCGGCGTGGTCGGCGGCCTTCGGCGGCCACCAGGCCCTGCTGCGTTTCCTCACCTGCCAGGACGAGGCCATCGCCCGTACCTGCGACGGCCGCTGGGCCAGCACCCGCATCGCGCTGCCGGTGGAGATCGCGCAGCTGCAACCGCTGCAGCTGGAAGGCGAACCGCAGTGCCCGCGTCTGCAGGCAATGGGCGTGGCGCTGCACGAGGGGCTGGTCTTCCGGCTGCCAAGGGTGCCGTTCCGGGTCGTGTCCGAGCGCCTGTTGTGAGATTCTGGCCCTCTGTTTTCCAGCATCACAGATGGCCATGAGCACCACTGTCTACGGTTTGAAGAACTGCGATACCTGCAAGAAGGCGACCAAGTGGCTGGACCGCTTCGGCGTGCCTTACACCTTCGTCGATTACCGCGAGAACAAGCCGAGCCCAGAAACACTGCTGGCGTGGGCTGGGCAGCTGGGGGGCCTGGCCGCGATGGTGAACAAGTCGTCCACCACCTGGCGGCAGTTGCCGGACAACCGCAAGGCCGCCGACTCCGAGGCCGAATGGAAGCTGCTGCTGCGTGAATACCCGCAGCTGATCAAGCGTCCGCTGGTGGTCACGGCCGATGGCACGGTCAGCCAGGGCTTCAGCGACAACGGTTTCAAGGCCCGCTTCGGCGTGGGTGACGCATGAGTGCGGTCCTCGACCTGACCTGCGAACTGATCGCACGACCCTCGGTGACGCCGGATGATGCTGGCTGCCAGACACTGCTGGCGGCACGCCTGAAGCAGGCCGGGTTCCAGTGCGATCACCTGCGCCTGGGCGAGGTCGACAACCTGTGGGCGACCCATGGCCAGGGCGCGCCGGTGCTGGTGCTGCTGGGCCATACCGACGTGGTGCCGACGGGCCCGCGCGAGGCCTGGGCCAGCGACCCGTTCACGCCGCAGATCCGTGACGGCGTGCTGTACGGCCGTGGCGCCGCCGACATGAAGGGCAGCGTGGCGGCGTTCGTGGTCGCCGCCGAGCAGTTCGTCGCCGCACATCCCGATCACCCTGGCACGCTGGCGGTACTGCTGACCAGCGACGAGGAAGGCGATGCCATCGATGGTGTGCGTCACGTTGCACGGCTGTTCGCCGAGCGCGGCCAACGCATCGACTGGTGCATTACCGGTGAACCGTCGTCGACCGCGATCCTGGGTGACCTGCTGCGCGTGGGGCGTCGTGGCAGCCTGTCGGCCAAGCTGCGCGTGCAGGGCGTACAGGGCCACGTGGCGTACCCGGATAAGGCGCGCAACCCGATTCACCAGGCTGCTCCGGCCCTGGCCGAACTGAGCGCGCGGCGCTGGGATGACGGCTACGAGAGTTTCCCGCCGACCAGCCTGCAAGTCTCCAACATCCATGCCGGCACCGGTGCCAACAACGTGATTCCCGGCGAGCTGGAGGTGGATTTCAACATCCGCTACAACCCGCACTGGGATGCACCGAAGCTGGAGGCGGAGATCACCGCATTGCTGGGCCGCCATGGCCTGCAGTACACGCTGAAGTGGCACCGCAGCGGCGAGCCGTTCTACACCCCGGAAGGCACGCTGCGCGCCACCGCGCGTGCGGTGCTGGCCGAGCACATCGGCCGTGCGCCGGAAGAAAGCACCGGCGGCGGCACGTCAGATGCACGCTTCATCGCACCACTGGGTGCACAGTGCATCGAAGTGGGGCCGGTCAACGCCAGCATCCACCAGGTGGACGAGAACGTGCGCGTGGACGATCTGGAAGCGTTGCCGGGGCTGTACCAGCGCCTGGTGGAACGGCTGCTGGTGGGAACCCCATGACGGAATGAATCCCGCGAGGGTGGGTGCCGACCGTTGGTCGGCACGCCTCCCGCCGGGGCCGCTTCTCTACTCGGAAAAAATGAAGAACGGCGGCTCGACCGCTTTCTTCCAGTAACTTGGCGCGGCCATGTAGAAGTGTTGCGCCTCGGCTCTGGCGAACCAGCGCGCCGCCGCGTCGGTGTCTTTCTCCACACCCGGCGCACTGCGGCCCAGCAGCAGACCGGCGAAGTACTGGCCGAACACATTGCCCTTCTCACCGGCGCGCTGGTACAGCTGCAGCGCACGCACCGGATCGCGCGGCAGTCCCATGCCCTTTTCCAGCAGCGCGCCCAGGTCGACCTGCGCTTCGGTGTCGCCGTGCTCGGCACGACGCTGGATCTGCGCCACCAGCGGATGCACGGTGTCACCCTGTGCGGCCACCGCATCCGGCAGTCGCGACGATGAACTCGGGTAGCGCTTGTAGATCATTTCGCGCAGGTCCCAGCGCAGCGCCTGCTGCGCGTCGCCTCGCTGGCGGTAGGCCTTGGCGAGCCCGTAGAACGCATAGGGATTGCCGTGATTGGCAGCCGCCAGATACGCGCGTTCGCCACGTCGCCAGGACGCGCGCAGGACAGGTGCCGGGTTGATGTGGGGGCTGCCGGCATGCTGCAGCCTGCCGGAGATCCAGATCCGGCCCAGTGCTTCTTCCGCTTTGGTGTTGTGGAAGGTCCAGGGCGTGATCGCGGCAGCACGCTCGTAGTAGGCGACGGCGCGCGGATCGTTGAAACGTTCGAAGGTCTGCGCGGTGTCCCAGGCTCCGTCGAAGCTGCCGTCGGTGCCGCGTCGCTCCAGTGCCTGCTGCTGCGCCAGCGGCAACGTGGAGGGCGGAGGCAGGGTCTGGCAGGCGGCCAGGCCCAGGCAGAGCAGGGCGGCCAGCGCCGCGTTGCGTCCAGTGCGGTGTTGCATTTCCATTACACGTTTCACGGCGGGCCATTATGTGCGCCGGGGAGTGGTTGCCAACGCAACGGTTGCGCCGTGCCGGAAACCGGGGTAGGGTCGATGCCATGTCGATCCGCCTGGCCACCGCCGTCAATAACAACAACCGCAATAATCTGCGCGCGAATAATCGTGCGCGGCCGATGCGGGACTGCGCCCTGGGTAGATAGACAGCAACACACGCCCGGACACCAGAAAACCCGCATCAGCCGATGCGGGTTTTTTTGTGCCCGGGCGCAGCCCCACCCGGGCCTGGATGGCCGGTCGAACACCCTCCCACCCGTGAAATCCCCCAACAGGAGCTCTCCCATGTGTTCGATCTTCGGAATCTTCGGCCTGCAGGCCGGTGACGATCTTCCCGCCCTGCGCCGCCATGCGCTGGAACTGTCGCAGCGCCAGCGCCACCGTGGCCCCGACTGGAGCGGCGTGTACCTCGACGAAGGTGCGCTGCTGGTCCATGAGCGGCTGGCCATCGTCGACCCGGCCGGTGGTTCGCAGCCGCTGCTGTCGGCCGATGGCCAGCTGGCGCTGGCGGTGAACGGCGAGATCTACAACCACCAGGCATTGAAGGCGGCGCTGACCACCGCCTACGACTTCCAGACCGGCTCGGACTGCGAGGTGATCAACGCGCTGTACCGCCAGGGCGCTTCGCCGGCGCAGTGGCTGGAACAGCTCAACGGCATCTTCGCCTTCGCGCTGTGGGACCGCGACAGCGGGCGCGTGCTGGTGGCGCGTGACCCGGTCGGCGTGGTGCCGCTGTACTGGGGCCACGATGCCCAGGGACGGCTGCGCGTCGCCTCGGAAATGAAGGCACTGGTCGATACCTGTGCCGACGTCGCGCAGTTCCCGCCGGGCCACTATTTCGACAGCGCCCGTGGTGAGCTGGTGCGTTACTACCAGCAGCCGTGGCGCGACTACGCCGACGTGCAGGGCCGGCAGGCCGACCTGGCCGAACTGCGCCAGGCGTTCGAGCATGCGGTGGAGCGCCAGCTGATGAGTGACGTGCCGTATGGGGTGCTGCTGTCCGGTGGCCTGGACTCGTCGCTGGTGGCGGCGGTGGCCGCGCGCTATGCGCGTCGCCGCATCGAGGATGGCGGGCAGACCGAAGCCTGGTGGCCGCGCCTGCATTCGTTCGCGATCGGCTTGAAGGGCTCGCCCGATCTGGCGGCCGCGGCGATCGCTGCCGAGGCACTTGGTACCGTGCATCACGGCTTCGAATACACCTTCGAGGAAGGCCTCGACGCGCTGCCGGAAGTGATCCGTCACATCGAAACCTACGACGTCACCACCATCCGCGCCTCGACGCCGATGTTCCTGCTGGCACGGCGGATCAAGGCGATGGGCGTGAAAATGGTGCTGTCCGGCGAGGGCAGCGATGAGATCTTTGGTGGCTACCTGTACTTCCACAAGGCGCCGGATGCACGTGAACTCCACGACGAGCTGGTGCGCAAGCTGGACGCGCTGCACAACTACGACTGCCTGCGCGCCAACAAGTCGATGATGGCCTGGGGCGTGGAGCCGCGCGTGCCGTTCCTCGATCGTGAGTTCCTTGATGTGGCGATGCGCTTCGATGCCGCGCACAAGATGGTCGGCGCCGGCTTTGGCGGGCGTCGCATCGAAAAGGCGGTGCTGCGCGAGGCGTTCGACGGCTACCTGCCGGACAGCATCCTGTGGCGGCAGAAGGAACAGTTCAGCGATGGCGTTGGCTACGGCTGGATCGATGGGCTGAAGGCGCATGCCGAAGCACAGGTGAGCGA
The DNA here is from genome assembly GCF_036320065.1 of Stenotrophomonas sp. SMYL8. Classification (NCBI taxonomy): domain Bacteria; kingdom Pseudomonadati; phylum Pseudomonadota; class Gammaproteobacteria; order Lysobacterales; family Lysobacteraceae; genus Stenotrophomonas; species Stenotrophomonas sp. SMYL8. Next base: position 241,456 of record NZ_JAWIRR010000003.1, on the reverse strand, counting down.
CCGTGTACTGGCGGCGGCCGACAAGCGCTTCCCGCACAACCCGCCGCAGACCAAGGAGGCGTACTACTACCGCCACCTGTTCGAGCAGTTCTTCCCCAGCCGTGCGGCGGCCGAGACCGTGCCGGGCGGCAAGTCGATCGCTTGTTCGTCGCCGGCCGCCATTGCCTGGGACGCCAGCTTCGCCGCGGCGGCAGATCCGTCGGGCCGCGCGATCGCCGGCGTGCACAAACAGGCACTGGCCTAAGCCCTCAAAAAGGGGACGGAGGGGATTAAGTCGTTTGTGCCACTAACGACTTAATCCCCTCCGTCCCCTTTTTGTATGATCGCCCCCTGCGCATTGGGGAATGTTCATGGACGTACAGGCAGGTGGCGACGTGCCGCCCACGAAATGGGGATGGCGTTATCTGGCCTGGGCCGGGGTGCCGTTGCTGGCTGGCGTACTGCTGGCGCGGTATGCCGGGCCGGCGGCGCCCGAGGCGGTTGCCCGCGCCACCGCCGCCGCTGAAGGCGGCTGGGCTCAGCATCTGGCGTCCCCACTGGGCCTGTTCCTGCTGCAGCTGCTGGTGCTGCTGCTGGTGGCCAAGGGCGCCGGTGCGCTGCTCAAGCGCTTTGGACAACCGGCGGTGATCGGCGAGATGGCCGCTGGCCTGATGATGGGGCCGCTGGTGCTCGGCAGCCTGCTGCCGCAGCTGCATGGTGCGTTGTTCCCGGCCAGCTCGCTGGGTCCGCTGGGCATGCTCAGCCAGCTGGGCGTGCTGATGTTCCTGCTGGTAGCCGGTGCCGAGCTGGACCTGGCGGCGCTGCGTGGCCGCCGGCGCTTCGCCTTCACGGTCAGCCATGCCGGTATTGCAGTGCCGTTCGTGCTCGGCGTGGCGCTGGCGATCTGGCTGTATCCGCAGCACGGTCCGCAGGGTGTGGGCTTCACTGCATTCGCATTGTTCGTCGGCATCTCCATGAGCATCACCGCGTTCCCCGTGTTGCTGCGCATCCTTGCCGATCGTGGGATCACACAGACGCCATTGGGCCAGACCGCGATCGCCTGCGCGGCATTGGGCGATGCCACCGCCTGGTGCCTGCTGGCCTTGATCGTCGCCGCCGCCCAGGCCAGCGGCTGGTTGCCGGCCAGCCTCAACCTGCTGTGCGTGGTCGCGTTCGTGGCGCTGATGCTGGGGCTGGTGAAGCCGTGGTTTGCCCGCCAGCAGATTACGCCGGGCCGTGAGGGACGTTGGTTGCTGGGTGTCCTGCTGCTGTCACTGGCGAGTGCGCTGGTCACCGAGATGCTGGGCATCCACGCGTTGTTCGGTGCATTCGCTGCGGGCGTCGCGGTATCGTCCAACGCGCAGCTGCGCGACCTGTTGATGGCCCGCGTCGAACCGTTCGCGGTGACCCTGCTGCTGCCGTTGTTCTTCGCCATGACCGGCCTGCGCATGCGCGCCGATGCGCTGCAGGCCAGCGATATCGTGTTGTGCGTGGTGGTGATCGCGGTGGCCACGGCCGGCAAGCTGCTGGGCACCTTCAGTGCCGCGCGCAGTGCGGGCATGCCCACGCGCGAAGCGTGGCGGTTGGGGGCGCTGATGAACACCCGTGGCCTGATGGAGCTGATCGTGCTCAACCTGGGCTACGAGCTGGGCCTGCTCGGCGATCGGCTGTTCGCGGTGCTGGTGATCATGGCGTTGGTGACCACGGCGATGACCGGGCCGCTGCTGAACCTGATCGAGCGGCGCCGGGGCTGAGCGCTGGCGGGGCGGGCCGGCCGCTGGCCAGCAGCCTCATGAGGCTGGCCACCCGGGCTTGGAGGCCGGCCAGCGGCCGGCACTACCGCTACCGCGCCGGTACCAGCGTCATCGTGTGCTGCGCCTTGCCGGGCAGGAACGGTGTCGGCCGCCCATGCACCCAGTCTTCGTGGCCGGCGCCCCAGTACGGCGACAGCGGATGGCCGCTCTGGCCGCCGGGCATGTGCACGATGCCGTCGGCCTCGTGGCCGGGCGAGACCACCATGCGTTCGGAGGCGCCGAAGTTCGGCGTCTGCACACGCGGCATGTCACGGTCACCGGGCAGGGGATCGGCGGGCATGCACAGCCAGCGCTTGGCGATGTCCGGCAATGCACGCGCGATAGGGTGGCAGAGCGCCGCGGTGTTGCGCTCTCCCCAGGTGCGCTGGGCCAGTGGGCCCTGCTTGGCCAGCTCGCTTTCGGTGCGGCGTGCGGCATCAAGCAGCAGCGCGTCCCAGCTGTCGTAGGCCGGTGGCAACAGGTTGGCGGGGCGTTGCTGCAGCATCGGCCAGGCCACGCCTTCCAGTTGTGCCAGGCGCGGGTCCAGATAGTCATCGCCCAGCTGTGCGTTGGCCGGTGCCAGCAGTGCTTCGGACAGGGTATCCATCACCTGCGTGCGGAACGCGCGCACCACCCGGTAGCTGACCGAGCTGGCCGAGGCCCGGCCGCCCCATTGGTGGCTGACGGACTTCAACCGCTTCAGCGCAGGATCGTCACTGCGTTCGATGACGTCATGCAGCAACGCCCACCAGCGCTGCAGGAACACGGCGCGATCATCGAGCTGGATCGCCAGCAGGTCGTGTTCGTCGAAGCGGTCCTGGATGGCGAGCAGGTCGCGGATCTGCTGCGCACGCGCGCCGAGGTCATAGCCACCGTTGCCGACGCTGGCCAGCGCCTCGCCGTCGAGGACGCGTCCGTTGGCGGTCCACAGGCGATGGTTGGGGGGATCGATCAATGCAGGCGAGGCATCGCTGCGGATCGGCCACGGCGCGCAGTCCTGGTTGCTGGCGGCCGTGAAGCCGGCCGGCGCACAGCCGGGGCCTCGGTCGGGGCGGGCGCCGATCAGCCGCCAGGCGATGCGGCCGCTGCGGTCGCCGACCACCAGGTTCTGCGCGGGAATGCCGGCGCGGTCGGCGAAGTGCAGTGCACCGTCCAGGTCACCGGCACGGGCCAGGTCAGCGAAGTCCAGGCGCACCGCGCCGGGCAGGTGTGCGACCCAGCGCAGGGCATCGCCACTGCCATCGGCATGGGTATGCAGGATCGGCCCCCAGGCGGTTTCGCGTACCGGGAACAGCACGTCGGCCTGGCCGGCCACCGCAATGCGTTCTTCGTGCACGGTCACCGTGGCGTTGGCCGGTTCCGTGCGGTAGTCCGCCGTGTCGATGTAACTGTTGGTGAAGCCCCAGGCCACGTGCCCGTTGCTGCCGACGATCACCGCCGGCAGGCCAGGGAGCGAGAAGCCAGTGACGTCGACCTGGCCGCCGGCAGCCTGCGGGTCGGGGTAACGCAGGCGCACCCGGAACCACAGGCCAGGCGCGCGCAGGCCCAGGTGCATGTCGTCGGCGACGATGGCGCGGCCGTCCGCGGTGAGTGCGCCGGCCACCGCGAAGTTGTTGCTGCCGATGACGTCCGCCTCCTCCTGCTCGGTGCCCGGCTTTCCCTTCAATGTGCGCAGATCGAGCTGGCTGGCATCGGGCAGAATCGCATTGCCGGTGGCTTCGCCAAACAGCGGTGCATCCCATTCGGTGCCGTCGTGGGCAATCAGCGCGTACAGCGCCGGCGGCACCACCGCACGGATGCGGCTGAGGGCAAGCTCGGTCTGGTTGTTCGGGTCCTGCAGGTCGGCGTACATGGCCAGCCCGGCCAGCACGCTGTCGCTGGCCTGCCACGGTTGCGGTGACTGCCGCAGCAGCAGGTAGGCCCATGGCCGCACGGAGAGATCGGTAAGGCCTTCGTTGACGCCATCCACATAGGCGCGCACGACCGCGCCGTTGTCGCCCAGCGCGGTATCCAGATGCGCCTCGGTGCGGGCGCGCAGGCGGTGCACGCGCATGCGCTTGTCAGCTTCAATGGCCTTCGGCCCGAACAATGCCGACAGCTCGCCGGCGGCACTGCGGCGCATCAGGTCCATCTCGAAATAGCGTTCCTGCGCATGCACATGGCCGAGTGCGCGCATCGCGTCGGCCTGGCTGCCGGCAGTGATGGTGACCACGCCCAGCGCATCGCGCTCGATGGTGACCGGCTTGGCCAGGCCCGGCAGCGCATGCTCGCCGTCCAGGTCGGCCAGGCTGCTGCGCAGCAGGAGCCACAGGGCCAGTGCGGTGACCAGCACGATGGCGACCAACACACCCAGCACCCAACGCCATGTACGTCGCATCGCACGTCCTTTCCGAACTCGTGGGCTGATTGTAGCCGCAGGCGCAACTGCGACTGATTCCGATTAGATCACCGTATTTTGAAATGCGGCACCCTATGCCACATCGATTCACAGGAGCCCCCCCATGAAAGGCAACCCGGACGTCATCGCCTGCCTGAAGGAACTGCTGCGCGGCGAGCTTGCTGCCCGCGACCAGTACTTCATCCATTCCCGCCGCTACGAGGACCAGGGCCTGTTCGCGCTGTACGAACGCCTGAACCACGAGATGGAAGAGGAAACCCAGCATGCCGACGCGCTGCTGCGCCGCATCCTGTTCCTCGGCGGCGACCCGGACATGCGCCCGCATGCCACCGAGCCGGGCAAGACCGTGGAAGAGATGCTGCAGAAGGATCTCGACACTGAATACGCGGTTCGGAACAATCTCGCCGCCGGCATGAAGCTGTGCGAAGAGAAGGGTGACTACGTGAGCCGCGACATGCTGCTGGCGCAGCTGAAGGACACCGAGGAAGACCACGCCTGGTGGCTGGAGCAGCAGCTGGGCCTGATCAAGCGCATCGGCCTGGAGCTGTACCAGCTGAGCAAGATCGACGGCAACGGCGCCCCGGCGCACTGAGCCGCAGGCGCCGCCGGGCCATGCCCGGTGACCACCCGGTAGAGCCGACCGCTGGTCGGCTGCTCTTCAAAAGACAGCCGACCAGCGGTCGGGTCTACCAGAAGAAGCACAGCGTTCTGTCGCCCGCCAGCACCGGAGCATCGCCAGCCAGCTTTCGCCAGCCAGCCGCTCCACCGCCCGCCAGCCGACAACGAAAAAGCCGGGGAATTCCCCGGCTTTTTCGTGTCTGGTCTCCGGCAAGGCGTGTCAACCAAGGTTGACACCCACCAGGAGCAAGGCCCCAGCCTTTACTCCACCGACAACCCTTCCACCTTCTGCCAGCCGCGCGGCAGCAGGTGGCCGCGGGTGGCGCGGGCGCCGAGGTAGGCGTCGAGCTCGTTGAACTTCAGCCCCATCGTGCGCTGGCCGCTGCGTACCTGCAGGGTCTGCCCCGGGCTGATCGCTACGATGGCGACCACGCGTTCGGTGGCGAGCTTGGCCTTGGGGATCTCGATGATCTTGTTGCCCTTGCCCTTGTCCAGTTCCGGCAGGTCGTTGGCGGCGATCGCCAGCAGGTTGCCCGAACTGGTCACCGCCACGATGCGGTCGGTGGCGACGTTGGCCACTACCGACGGGGTCAGCACGGTCGAACCGGTTGACAGGTTCAGCATCGCCTTGCCGGCCTTGTTGCGGCCGATCAGGTTCTCGAAGCGGGTGACGAAGCCGTAGCCGTGGGTGGAGGCCAGCACGAAGCGGGTGTCCGGCTCGGCGCTGGCCAGGGTCACGAAGCTGGTGCCCGCGGCCGGCGAGAAGCGGCCGGTCAGCGGTTCACCGTTGCCACGCGCGGAGGGCAGGGTGTGCACCGGCGTCGAGTAGGCGCGGCCCTCGCTGTCGAGGAACGCGACCTGCTGGGTGCTGCGCGCACGCACCGCGCCCTGCAGCGCATCACCGTCGCGGTAGGAGAGGGCGGACGCATCGACGTCGTGGCCCTTGGCGGCACGGATCCAGCCCTTTTCCGACAGCACCACGGTCATCGGCTCGCTCGGCACCAGCTCGGTCTCGTCGATGGCCTGCGCGGCCTGGCGCTGCACCAGCGGCGAACGGCGCGCGTCGCCGAACTTCTTGGCGTCGGCCGTCAGTTCGTCGCGGATCAGCTTCTTCAGCTTGGCCTTGCTGTCGAGGATGCCGAGGATCTTCTCGCGTTCCTTGGCCAGCTCGTCCTGCTCGCCGCGGATCTTCATCTCTTCCAGGCGGGCCAGCTGCTTCAGCTTGGTTTCCAGGATGTACTCGGCCTGTTCCTCGGACAGGCCGAAGCGCGCGATCAGCGCCGCCTTCGGTTCGTCCTCGGTACGGATGATGTGGATCACCTCGTCCAGGTTGAGGAAGGCGACCAGCAGGCCTTCCAGCAGGTGCAGGCGGCGCTCGACCTTCTGCAGGCGGTGCTGCAGGCGGCGGGTGACGGTGTTGCTGCGGAAGGTCAGCCATTCGCTGAGCAGCATCTTCAGGTTCTTCACCTGCGGACGGCCGTCCAGCCCGATCACGTTGAGGTTGACGCGGTAGCTGCGCTCCAGGTCCGTTGTCGCGAACAGGTGGCCCATCAGCTGGTCGGCGTCGACGCGGTTGGAACGTGGCACCAGCACCACGCGCACCGGGTTGGCGTGGTCGGATTCGTCGCGGATGTCTTCCAGCCACGGCAGCTTCTTGGCGCGCATCTGCGCGGCGATCTGCTCGATCACCTTCGACGGCGACACCTGGAACGGCAGCGCCGTCACCACGATGTTGTTGGCTTCCTTGTTGAAGGTCGCACGCGCACGCACGCTGCCGTTGCCGGTCTCGTAGATGTTCCGCAGATCGTTGGCGGCGGTGATGATCTCGGCGCTGGACGGGTAGTCCGGGCCCTGCACGTGCTCGCACAGGTCGCGCACGGTCGCATCGGGGTTGTCCAGAAGGTGCAGCAGTGCGCTGACGATCTCGTTGAGATTGTGCGGCGGCACGTCGGTGGCCATGCCCACGGCGATGCCGGTGGTGCCGTTCAGCAGCAGGTGCGGCAGCCGCGCTGGCATCCAGGTCGGTTCCTGCAGGGTGCCGTCGAAGTTCGGTGCCCAGTCGGTGGTGCCCTGGCCCAGTTCGCCCAGCAGTACTTCGGCGATCGGGGTCAGCTTGGATTCGGTGTAACGCATCGCCGCGAACGACTTCGGGTCATCGCTGGAGCCGAAGTTGCCCTGGCCCTCGATCAGCGGGTAGCGGTACGAGAACGGCTGCGCCATCAGCACCAGCGCCTCGTAGCACGCGCTGTCGCCGTGCGGGTGGTACTTACCGATGACGTCACCGACGGTGCGCGCGGACTTCTTCGGCTTGGACGCGGCATTCAGGCCCAGCTCGCTCATCGAATAGATGATGCGGCGCTGCACCGGCTTCAGGCCGTCGCCGATGAACGGCAGGGCGCGGTCCAGGACCACGTACATCGAGTAGTCGAGGTAGGCGCGTTCGGCGTACTCGCGCAGCGGCAGTTGTTCGAATCCGTGGAACACGGGGCGGGCAAGTTCGGTCATGCGGCGTTGTTACCTGTTGTCGGGAGGCGGCGACGGCGGTCGCCGCTCGCAATCCTGTGATTATCCGGATGCGGCGGGGGATGCCAAGCCGCGCGCAGGGTCCAGCCCGGTTTCCAGGCCGTGTCCGGCCCGTGCCAGGTAGCGCCCCGGTGGCAGCCCGAAGTGGCGGCGGAACACGGTGACGAAGGCGCTGGCGCTGCTGAAGCCCAGCGCGTGGGCGATATCGGCCACGCTGCGGCCGTCGGTCAGCTGGCGCAGGGCTTCGGACAGCCGGGCCTGCTGCCGCCACTGGGCGAAGCTGAGCGTGGTCTCGTCGCGGAAGTGGCGGGTCAGGCTGCGCGGCGACAGCCCGGCCCAGTGCGCCCATTCGGCCAGGCTGCGCTCGTCGGACGGGTCGGCCAGCAGCTGCGAGGCGATCTTCAGCAGGCGCCGGTCATGCGGCATCGGCAGGTGCATGCGCTGGCGCGGCGCGGTACGGATCTCGTCCAGCAGCACCTCGATGATGTGCTGGCGCTCGGGCGTGGTGTCGTAGCCCAGCGGCCATTCGCAGATGCGGTCGGCCAGCGCCTGCGCCAGCTTGGACAGGTCCAGTACGCAGGGATCGGCGGGCAGGGTGGCGCAGGCCGGTGCGGCCAGCGCCATGCCCCAGCCACGCAGCGGGCCGTCGAGGGTGACCGTGTGCGGCTCCAGCGGCGGCATCCAGCCGGCCGAGCCTGGCGCCAGCGACCACGTCCCGTGCGAGGTGCGGGTGGTCAACAGGCCGCGTTCGACGCAGATCAGCTGCGCGCGCTGATGGTGGTGCCAGTCCACTTCACGGACCAGGCCCAAGGGGCTGTCGAAGCGGAAGGCGACAACCGGAGGGCCGTCATTGCGCTCGAACCAATCCAGGGCGTCGTCGCGCAGCAACCGCTTGGGAGGGGGGATTTCTGCCTTGTTCATCATATCCGCTGGCTGAAATGTGTCATCCATTGGCTGAATTGTACTACCGGGCCACCTGACCAGATCATTAAGGTAGGCGCCTTCGTTGATCCAGCCCGCTGCTGCAACACAGCATTCGATGCCAGATCGAATATTTCCATTGAGAAATATTTTTTTTGGAAGAGAATGCTCCCCCATGATCTGTCCTGCAACCACTCCCCCCAGCTTCGGCCTGCTGCTGCGCCAGGTGCGCGACGGCCTGGTCCGTCAACTCGACGCATCCATGGCTGAAGAAGACCTGGGTATCGGCTTCACCCATTACATCGGGTTGAAGGTGCTTTCCAACATGGCTCCGTGCACGGCCAACGAGCTGGCCCAGGCCATCGACCAGGTGCCCAGTGCGGTGACCCGCCTGCTGGACAAGCTGGAGTCGCTGGGCTGCGTCCGCCGCGAACCGCATGCCCAGGACCGGCGTGCGCTGCAGATCGTGCTGACCGATGAAGGCCGCGCACTGTGGGCGCGGCTGAAGCTGCGTGGCGACGCGGTGATGGATTACGCCCTGCGTGATCTTTCCGCCGACGAGCGCACGCAGCTGCTGTCCCTCCTTACCCGAATCCGCGATTCCCTGACGACCCCATGAACCCGATCCCGCAATCCACTCTCCGCCGGTCCGGGCGCGCGCTGCTGGTATCAGCGCTGGCCCTGGCCCTGGCCGCCTGCGCCAGCAGTCGTGGCCTCAACCCGCAGGGCCACGTGCTCGACGTGGACAGCCTGCACAGCGAACGCACCCTGGCTGACACCGACCTGAGCGCCACCGGCTTCCCGGCGCAGGACTGGTGGAAGGCACTGGGCGATGCGCAGCTGGACACGCTGGTCGCCGAGGGCCTGGCTGGCCACCCGAGCCTGGACGCTGCCGATGCGCGCCTGCGCCAGGCGCAGTCGCAGGTCGGTACCGCGCGTGCCGATCGCCTGCCGAGCCTGTCGGTGTCCGGTGGTTACACCGGTCTGCGCCTGCCCGAGTCGATGGCCGGCAGCGAGATGGGTGGCCATTACGCTGGCAGCAGCCAGGTCGCGTTTGATTTCAGCTATGGCGTGGACCTGTGGGGCGGCAAGCGCGCTGCCTGGGAAGCGGCCGTGGACGGCGCCCATGCCGCCACTGTCGAAGCCCAGGCTGCACGCCTGAACCTGTCCACCGGCATCACCCAGGCCTATGCCGACCTGGCGTATGCATGGCAGCTCAATGACGTGGCCGAAGAAGAGCTGGGCCGCTCGCAGAAGTCGCTGGAATTGACCCGCCAACGCCGCAGCGCCGGCATCGACAGTGATCTGCAGGTGCGCCAGGCCGAGGCCCGCGTGCCCGCCGCGCAGCAGCAGGTGCAGGCCGCGCAGCAGCGCATCGATGCGGCCCGCACCGCGCTGGCCGCGCTGGTCGGCAAGGGTCCGGACCGTGGCCTGTCGATCCAGCGCCCGCAGGTGTTGAATCCGATGGCGCTGCAGCTGCCAGGCGTGCTGCCCAGCGAACTGTTGGGTCGTCGCCCGGACATCGTCGCCGCGCGCTGGCGCGTGGAAGCGGCCGACAAGCAGATCAAGGTCGCCAGGACCAAGTTCTACCCGAGCTTCAACCTGACGGCACTGGCTGGCGTCGTCGCACCGAACGTGGGCGATCTGCTGAAAAGCAGTTCGACCTTCGCCTACATCGGACCGGCGTTGAGCCTGCCGATCTTCGAAGGCGGCAAGCTGCGCGCCAACCTGGCCAACACCGATGCGCAGTACGACCTGGCGGTGGCCAACTACAACCAGACCGTGCTCGATGCACTGCGCGACGTGGCCGACCAGGTCAACGCGGTGCGTTCGCTGGCACAGCAGGCGCATTCGCAGCAGCAGGCGGTGGATACCGCACGTTCGGCCTTCGACCTGGCCCAGCAGCGCTACCGCGCCGGCATCGGCAGCTACCTGGACGTGCTGACCGCGCAGTCCACCCTGCTGCAGTCGCAGCAGCAGCTGGCCGGCCTGCAGTCGCAGCAGGTGCAGACCTCGGTGCGCTTGAGCAAGGCGCTGGGCGGTGGTTTCCAGCCCTCTGACGCCGACCGCGCACCGATCGCCTCCCATTCCGATTCCTCGCATTCCTGAAGACTTCCGCCATGAGCCAGACCCAAGACACTGCGGCCCCGGCCGCCCCCAACCGCCGCGGCAACCTGCTGCGCGGCCTGTTCGTGATCGTCGTGCTGCTGCTTGCCGCACTGGCGCTGTGGTACTTCATGTTCGGCCGTTGGTTCGAAGAAACCGACGACGCCTACGTGCAGGGCAACCAGGTGCAGATCACCCCGCTGGTGGCCGGTACCGTGGTCGCCATCAATGCCGATGACGGCATGCGCGTGGAGCGCGGCCAGCTGCTGGTACAGCTGGATCCGTCCGACACGTCGGTGGCGCTGCAGCAGGCCGAAGCCAACCTGGCCAAGACCGTGCGCCAGACCCGTGGCCTGTACCGCAGCGTGGAAGGCGCACAGGCGGATTTGAACGCCCGCCAGGTGACCCTGAAGCGCGTGCGCGAAGATTTCGCCCGCCGCAAGGATCTGGCCGCCACCGGCGCCATTTCCAATGAAGAACTGGCCCATGCCCGTGACGAGCTGGCCGCTGCCGAAGCCGCCGTGGCCGGTTCGCGCGAGACCGTCGAGCGCAACCGCGCGCTGGTCGACGACACCGTGATCGCCACCCAGCCGGACGTGCAGGCGGCCGCCGCGCAGCTGCGTCAGGCCTTCCTCAACAATGCCCGCGCCGGCATCGTCGCGCCGGTCACCGGTTACGTCGCCCGTCGTTCGGTGCAGGTTGGCCAGCGCGTGCAGCCGGGCAATGCCCTGATGGCGGTGGTGCCGACCGAGCAGATGTGGGTCGAGGCCAACTTCAAGGAAACCCAGCTGCGCCACATGCGCCTGGGCCAGGAAGTGGAGCTGAAGTCGGACCTGTACGCCGGTGACGTGAAGTACAAGGGCCGCGTCCAGAGCCTGGGCCTGGGCACCGGCTCGGCGTTCTCGCTGCTGCCGGCACAGAACGCCAGCGGCAACTGGATCAAGATCGTGCAGCGCGTGCCGGTGCGTATCGCCATCGATGCCAAGCAGCTGGCCGAACATCCGCTGCGCATCGGCCTGTCGATGAAGGCTGAAGTGAGCCTGCGCGACCAGAAGGGCGAAGTGCTGCCGAGCACCCCGGCCAAGGGCACGGTGTTCGACACCGACGTGTATGCCAAGCAGCTGCATGATGCCGACGAGGTGATCCACACGATCATCCAGGGCAACCTGCCGCAGCAGGCGAAGGTGGGCTGAGGTCGCCATGTCCGCACAAGCTCCAGCCGCGCCCGGTGCTCCGGGTGCCCCGGCGGCGCCGGGTGCGGCCTCCGGGTTCCTGCCGCCCAGCGTCGCCCTGTGCACCGTGGGCCTGGCGATGGCGTCGTTCATGCAGGTGCTCGACACCACCATCGCCAACGTCTCGCTGCCGACCATCGCCGGTAACCTCGGCGCCAGTTCGCAGCAGGCGACCTGGGTCATCACCTCGTTCGCGGTCAGCACGGCCATCGCGCTGCCGCTGACCGGCTGGCTCAGCCGCCGCTTCGGCGAACGCAAGCTGTTCGTCTGGGCCACGCTGGCCTTCGTCATCACCTCGCTGCTGTGCGGCCTGGCGCAGAGCATGGGCATGCTGGTGCTGTCGCGTGCGCTGCAGGGTTTCGTGGCCGGCCCGATGTACCCGATCACGCAGTCGCTGCTGGTCTCGATCTATCCACGGGAGAAACGCGGGCAGGCACTGGCGCTGCTGGCGATGATCACGGTGGTGGCGCCGATCTGCGGCCCCATTCTCGGTGGCTGGATCACCGACAACTACAGCTGGGAATGGATCTTCCTGATCAATGTGCCGCTGGGCATCTTCGCCGCGCTCGTTGTGGGCAACCAGCTGAAGGGGCGCCCGGAGCACATCGAGAAGCCGAAGATGGACTACGTCGGCCTGGTCACCCTGGTGATCGGTGTCGGTGCGCTGCAGCTGGTGCTCGACCTGGGCAACGACGAGGACTGGTTCTCGTCGATGAAGATCGTGGTGCTGGCGTGTGTGGCCGTGGTCACGCTGACGGTGTTCCTGATCTGGGAACTGACCGACAAGGATCCGATCGTCGACCTGAAGCTGTTCCGGCATCGCAACTTCCGCGCCGGTACGCTGGCGATGGTGGTGGCCTACGCGGCGTTCTTCAGCGTGGCGTTGCTGATTCCGCAGTGGTTGCAGCGTGACATGGGCTACACCGCGATCTGGGCGGGCCTGGCGACAGCGCCGATCGGCATCCTGCCGGTGATCATGACCCCGTTCGTGGGCAAGTATGCATCGCGCTTCGACATGCGCATGCTGGCTACGATTGCGTTCATTGTGTTGTCGATGACCAGCTTCCTGCGTTCGAACTTCAACCTGCAGGTGGACTACAACCATGTGGCGGGTGTGCAGCTGATCATGGGCATCGGCGTCGCGCTGTTCTTCATGCCGGTGCTGCAGATCCTGTTGTCGGACCTGGATGGACGCGAGATCGCGGCGGGCTCAGGCCTGGCCACCTTCCTGCGCACGCTGGGTGGCAGCTTCGCGGCGTCGCTGACGACGTGGCTGTGGGCGCGGCGCACCCAGGTGCACCATGCCGACCTGACCGAGCACATCTCGGTCTATCAGCCGGGCATGCAGGACAAGGTGACAGCGATGGGGCAGGGCGACCTGCAACATGGCGCAGCGGTACTGAACAACATGATCAACCACCAGGCATCGCAGATGGGCTTCAACGACATCTTCTTCCTGCTGGGCTGGATCTTCCTGGCGATCATCGCGTTCCTGTGGCTGGCCAAGCCGCCGTTTGGCGCAGGCGCAGGTGCGGCCGCCGGTGGCGGACACTGAAACTCCCTGGAAACACGTGCTGTATTTTGACCCCGCCGCAAGGTGGGGTTTTTGTTTGTGCACCGCGGGTCGCACAGGCCCTGTCCTTGGGGTCCTGCCGTGGCGCAGGTTCAGCGCGTGCGATAGACACGCTTGAACACCACCCGATCGCAGAACAATCGGGAGATCGCCCACATTCCCGCCACAAGTACGGCGCCGCATGTGAGCCAGCCAGCCGTGGCCTGCAATCGGTTGCCGACCAGTGCGCCGCAGATGATGGCGGCAACAAAGACCAGCATTACGGCTTCCTTCGATGCGCCGTAGTGGACCTCGGCCTGGCATCCCACGCATACGCGTACGCCATGGTTCGAGCCGGTATGGCAGTGAGGGCAGATGATGCTGCGCTGCATGGGTGCGTCCTTTGGGGAAGGGGGAGGGCGCTGGTCAGGTCGTGGCGATACACCTGCAACCGGCTTCTGTAAATCTGCCTTCCACCGAAAAGGAATCGGGTAAATCTCGACTAGGAAAAGTACGAATTGAACAGCTAACGTGAAATGCGCCCCAAAAGGAGGCCGTTCAAGGTCTGGTAACGACGCGCCGGGAGGAGGTATGCAGCAGCAGGCGACTGCCGGGTGGTGCTAGATACGACAGTTCCAGCGGTAGATGCGATGCCAGGCTCGCCAAACCCCGGAAACGAAAAAACCCGCTTTCGCGGGTTTGATCATCTTGAGTCATGGTGCCCAGGAGAGGACTCGAACCTCCACGGTTTTACCCGCTAGTACCTGAAACTAGTGCGTCTACCAATTCCGCCACCTGGGCGACTCAGGAGGTGAATTATGGGGAGCGACAGAAGATGTGTCAACAACATTTCACACCTTTTTCTGCGGCTGTACGCCTAGGTGAAGCAGCAGGCTGCGCATCGCCGATGACAACTGCGCCCATTCGGCAAAACAGGCGCACAGGCGGCGCTGTGCCCATGCATCGGCGAGCGGTACGGCGACGGTATGCGTGCTGCGCCGATGCTGGCGGGCGATGGTCCGCGGCACGATGCCGACACCAATGCCGTGGCCGACCATGATGCATACGCCTTCGAAGGTCTTCATGCGGATGCGTACATCCAGGCGCCGCCCGATGTCGCGCGCCTGGTCCTCGATGTAGGTCTGCAGTGCATTGCCATCGGCCAGTGCGACGAAGGTCTCGCCGGCAACATCGGTGAAGGCCACGCTGCGCCGCGATGCGAAGCGGTGGTCTTCGGGCAGCAGCATCACCAGCGGATCTTCGGCGACCACATGCTGCTGCAGGCCGGCAGCGTCGACGGCATCGCTGATGATGCCGGCCTCGGCCTGGCCAGCACTGATCGCACGCACGACTTCAGGGCTGGTGCGCTCCAGCAGTTCCACGTGCAGGCGCGGGCGTTCGGCCAGCCACGGTGCGAGCCGCGAAGGCAGGTAGTTGGTCAGTGCTGCGGTGTTGGCATACAGATGCAGGGTGCCGCGCGCACCGTGCGCGAACGCCTGCAGTTCACCGCGCAGCTGCGCCTGCTGCTGCAGGATCAAGCGTGCATGGTGGGCGAGCGCGGCACCGGCTTCGGTCAGGCTGACGCCGCGTGGGTGCCGGTTCAACAGCGGGGTACCGGCATCGGCTTCGATCGTGCGCAGGCGCTCACTGGCTGAGCCCAGTGCCAGGTTTGCCTGCGCGGCACCGGCCGTGATGCTGCCCGCTTCGGCAATGGCCAGGAACAGGCGCAGGTCGGCGATATCCATCCGCATGTGATGCCCTCATCGCAACGCCTGCGCCTTCGGATCAGCCGAAGGCGAGGCCGGGAAGACCGCATTGTGCGCCGAGCGGCCGGCCGATCCAATGAAGGCATGAATGAATCGATGTACTTCTACGTGCTGCTGGTGGTGGTGTTCGTGCTGGCCGGTGTGGTCAAGGGCGTGACCGGCATGGGCTTGCCGACAGTGGCGATGGGTCTGCTCGGTGGCGCGCTGTCGCCGGTGGCGGCGGCATCGATGCTGTTCATCCCCACCTTCGTCACCAATGCGTGGCAGCTGTTGTCCGGCCCCTCACTGGGCCACATCGTGCGGCGCCTGTGGCCGATGATGCTGGCCGTGGTGGTGGTGACGCTGGGTTCGGCAGCGCTGCTGGTGCGGGTCGATCGCACCTGGTCGCGTGTTGCGCTGGGCGTTGCGCTGGTGGTTTATGCGGCCTATGCCCTGCTTGCGCCGGTGTTCCGCGTGCCGCAGCGGCGCGAGCGATGGCTGGGGCCGCTGGTGGGGGCGTTGTCGGGTGTGGTGACCGGCGCCACCGGCGTGTTCGTGATGCCGGCGGTGCCGTACCTGCAGTCGCTGGGGTTGCAGCGCGAGGAGCTGGTGCAGGCGCTGGGACTGGCGTTCACTGTGTCGACGATTTCGCTGACCACTGGCCTGGTGCTGCACGGCGCATTCGGCATCCAGCAGCTGGGGCTGAGTACGCTGGCGGTGCTGCCGGCATTGCTGGGCATGTGGCTGGGGCAGGTGATCCGGCAGCGCATCAGTGCGCGGGTGTTCCGGGTCTGCTTCCTGGGATTCCTGCTGCTGCTCGGGCTGGAGCTGGTGCTGCGACCGCTGTTCTGATGCCGGCCGCCGGTCGCGGCGATGCCGAATCACGGGCATGAAAAAACCCGCTTTCGCGGGTTTTTCTCATTCTCGACGTGGTGCCCAGGAGAGGACTCGAACCTCCACGGTTTTACCCGCTAGTACCTGAAACTAGTGCGTCTACCAATTCCGCCACCTGGGCGTCGAGGAGCGAGATTATGGGGTGTTGTTACGGGGGTGTCAACACCCTTGTGAAGATCATTGCCGATACCGGGTCGGAGTTCCTCCCTGCAGGAGTAAGAGTCGAGCCTCAGGGCCGGATTACAGGCAAAAAAAATCCCCGCCGAAGCGAGGAGTTTTTTCGTTGGTGCCCAGGAGAGGACTCGAACCTCCACGGTTTTACCCGCTAGTACCTGAAACTAGTGCGTCTACCAATTCCGCCACCTGGGCGTTCCAGAGGCGCAATTGTGAAGATGAATTCGCAGGCTGTCAACGACTTCCTGAATATTTTTCATGCAAGGCCTTCAAGGCGGCCGCTGACCCGTTCTGCACGCCGTCAGCGGCTACCATGTAGGGCGATGACTACCAAAAAACCAAGCAAGGGCGGGAGCACCTCCCGCAGCCAGGCCCCGAAGAAGGGCGCCAAGGCGGGCACGGCCCGCACCACCAAGCCGGGCAAGCCGTTGCCGGGCTGGTTCCCCGAATTGAATGAAGGCGGCGCACCACCGCGTGGTCGCAAGGTCCGCAGCGCCGATGCCGCCGCTCCGGGCCCGGCCCCGGGCCGCAAGCTGCCGCCGACCGGCAAGGTGATCGACGATCCCTATGCCGCCCGCGAAGCCGAGAAGTACGAACAGCCCATCGCCAGCCGCGAGGCCATCCTGGCCCTGCTGGAGCGCTGCGAAGGGCCGCAGACCGCCGAGGAACTGGGCGCGCGCCTGGGCCTGACCGCGCCGGACCGGGCCGAGGCGCTGTCGCGCCGGCTCGGTGCCATGGTCCGCGACGGCCAGTTGGTGCAGAACCGCCGCGGCGGTTTCGCCCCGATCCAGACCCTGAACCTGGTCACTGGCGTGGTGATCGCCAACCCGGAAGGGTTCGGTTTCCTGCGCCCGGTCGAGGGCGGTGACGACCTGTTCCTGCCGCCGTATGAGATGCGCAAGGTCATGCACGGCGACAAGGTGCTGGCCCGTGTGACCGGCATCGACCATCGTGGCCGTCGCGAAGGCAGCATCGCCCGCGTGCTCGAGCGCGGCATGACCCGCCTGATCGGCCGCTTCAGCATCGAGATGGGCATCAACTACGTGGTGCCCGACGACAAGCGCGTGCAGCGCAACGTGCAGGTGCCGCCGGACCAGACCGGTGGTGCACGCGACGGCCAGCTGGTGGTCTGCGAACTGACCCAGGCGCCGGACAGCCGCCGTCCGCCGATCGGCCGCATCATCGCCGTGCTCGGCGACAAGCTGACCGCGTCGCTGGTGGTGGAGACCGCCATCCACGGCCACGAGCTGCCGTTCGAGTTCCCGCAGGAGGTGCTGGACGAAGCGGCTTCGGTGCCGCTGGTGGTCGAGCCGGCGATGATCGGCGACCGCGTCGACCTGCGCAGCACGCCGCTGGTCACCATCGATGGCGAGGATGCCAAGGACTTCGACGACGCGGTCTACTGCGAGCCGAATGCCGAGGGTTTCCGCCTGGTGGTGGCGATTGCCGATGTCTCGAACTACGTGCGCCCCGGCACGCCGCTGGATGAGGAGGCGCAGAAGCGCGCCACCTCGGTGTACTTCCCGGGCTTCGTGGTGCCGATGCTGCCGGAGACGCTGTCCAACGGCATCTGCTCGCTGATGCCGAAGGTCGACCGCATGTGCTTTGTCTGCGACATGCAGATCGACCGCGACGGCCTGGTCACGCATTCGCGCTTCTACGAGGCGGTGATGAACTCGCACGCGCGCCTGACCTACACCCAGGTGTGGAAGGCGGTGGGCGAGGACGATGCCGATACCAAGGCCTGGATGGGCGACCTGCTGCCGCAGGTGCAGCGCCTGCACCAGCTGTACAAGGTGCTGTCCAAGGCACGTGCCAAGCGCGGCGCCATCGAGTTCGAAAGCAGCGAAGTGCGCTTCGTGCTGGACAACCGCGGTGAAGTCACCCAGGCCGGCATGCTGGTGCGCAATGACGCGCACAAGCTGATCGAGGAGTGCATGATCGCGGCCAACGTCGAGGCGGCCAGGTACCTGCTGTCGCGCCATGTGCCGGCCCCGTACCGCATCCACGAGAAGCCGCCGGAAACCAAGTACGCCGACCTGCTGGAATTCCTCAAGGAGTTCAAGCTGAGCCTGCCGCCGTGGTCCAAGGTGCGTCCGGGCGATTACACCAAGCTGCTGAAGAAGATCCGCGACCGTCCTGATGCCACGTTGCTGGAATCGGTGCTGCTGCGCAGCCAGAGCCTGGCGATCTACAGCCCGGAGAATCACGGTCACTTCGGCCTGGCGCTGGAGGCGTACGCGCACTTCACCTCGCCGATCCGTCGCTACCCTGACCTGCTGGTGCACCGCGCGATCAAGCACGCGTTGTCCGGCAAGCCGCTGGACAAGTTCACCTACAACGCACGCGAAATGGCTGCGCTGGCGCTGCAGTGCTCCGAGCGTGAGCGCCGTGCCGATGAGGCCGAGCGCGAGGTCGACGAGCGCTACCGCGCCGCGTGGATGGAAAAGCACGTAGGCGGCCAGTTCGATGGCGTGATCAGCGGCGTGACCAGCTTCGGCCTGTTCGTGGAGCTGGACGAGTCGAAGGTGCAGGGCCTGGTCCATGTGACCCAGCTGCCGCAGGACTATTACAAGTTCGACGCGACCCGCAAGACGCTGACCGGCGAGCGCCGTGGCAGCAGCTACCGGCTGGGTGATCGCGTGCGCATCCTGGTGCTGAAGGCCAGCATGGAAGAGCGCAAGATCGACTTCCGCCTGGTCGAGCACAAGGGTGAGGATGAAGGCGATGGCCTGCCGCCGCTGCCCGAGCGTGGCAAGCCGGCCAAGCGGAAGAAAGAGAAATACTGATGACCGGCACCCCGGCCACCCGTAAGAACCACAAACACTGAGGCCGGTGGTCGTGCCGGCCGCGGGCCGGCATCCATGGCACCCTCGGCACCGACGGGTTGCCGGCCAGCGGCCGGCACCACCAGGAGACATCGCATGCAGGGCCAACCCGAATACAGCGGCGGCTGCCAGTGCGGCGCGATCCGCTTCCAGGCGCGAGGCGAGCTGACCGACAGCTCGATCTGCCATTGCCGGATGTGCCAGAAGGCCTTCGGTGCCTACTATGCGCCGCTGGTGTCGGTGCGCGGCGTGCAGTTCAGCTGGACCCGCGGCCAGCCGCGCTATTTCCAGTCGTCCAACGTGGTGCGGCGTGGCTTCTGCGCCGACTGCGGTACTCCGTTGACCTATGAAGCCCCCGACGGCGTGGCCGTGGCCGCTGGTGCCTTTGACCAACCCGAACGCCTGCCACCGACCATCCAGTACGGAGTCGAACGCAAGCTGCCCTTCGTCGACAGCCTGGCCAGCCTGCCGGCGCGGCGTACCGAGGAAGACATCGCGGCGCTGGAGTTCCTGGCCACCATCGTGTCCCACCAGCACCCCGACCACGACACCCCGCACTGGCCGCCGCGCAGCCGCTCCGCCGAAGGCTGAGCGGCGGGTAGCGCCGGGCCGTGCCCGGCGAGCGCGCAGCGCGGTCGGCGCCGATGCTCTACCATAGCCACCCCCTTTCCGGTCCCCGCCCGCATGAGCAAGAACAGCCAGTGGATTGTCGGCGTCAACGCCGTCGCCTCCTCCATCGAGAACGACGCCGAGAACGTCCGCGAAGTGCTGGTCGAGGCCGGTGCGAAGAACCCGCGCCTGACCGAGATCGAGGAAAACGCCCGCCGCAAGGGCATCGACGTGCGCAAGGTGAACAGCCAGGCGCTGGACGGTGTCGGCGGTTCGGTGCGCCACCAGGGCGTGGCCGCGCGCTATGCCGCCGCCCGCACCTACAGCGAGAACGAGCTGGAAGGCCTGGTCACCGCGGCCGAGGGCAAGGCCCTGCTGCTGGTGCTGGACGAAGTGCAGGACCCGCACAATCTCGGAGCCTGCCTGCGCTCGGCGGCTGCCGCCGGCGCGACTGCCGTGATCATCCCCAAGGACAAGTCGGCCACGGTCAATGCCACCGTGCGCAAGACCTCGGCCGGTGCCGCCGATCTCATCCCGGTGGTGGCGGTGACCAACCTGTCACGCTGCCTGAAGGACCTGCAGAAGCAGGGCGTGTGGATCTACGGCCTGGCCGGCGAAGCCACCGCCTCGCTGTACCAGCTGGACCTGAAGGGCAACATCGCCCTGGTGCTGGGCGGCGAAGCCGATGGCCTGCGCCGCCTGACCCGCGAGAACTGCGATGGCCTGGTCAAGATCCCGATGCCGGGCGAGATCGAGAGCCTGAACGTCTCCGTCGCCGCCGGCGTCAGCCTGTTCGAGGCCGTGCGCCAGCGCGGTTGATCGGCAGCAGCGGCTGTGTCGACCAAGGTCGACACCTATCGGGTAGTCGCCAACCTTGGTTGGCGCTCCTAAAGCCTCACCCCGCGCTGCCGCCCAGTGCCTTGAACAGGGTCACGTCGTTGTTCAGCTGGCCCTGGCGCACGCGCGCCAGCGACAGCTCGGCATCGCGCCGGGTCTGCTGCGCTTCCAGCCAGGTGCGCAGATCGGTGGCGCCCACGCGGTAGCGCACTTCCTGCGCGCGTTCCACTTCCACCGCTTCGTCGTACGAGGCCTGCGAGGCCGCTACCTGGCGCGCCAGCTGCTCGCGTGCCGACAGCGCGTTGTCCACTTCCGAGAGCGCGGTATACAGCGTCTTGCGGAAATTGGTCGCGGCGATCTGGTAGGCGGTGCCGGCGATATCGGTATCCAGCTGCGCGCGCTGCAGGTTGAGGAACGGAAGCGACAGGCCGGCGCCCAGCGTGGCCACCGGGTTGCGCAGCACGTCACCCAGCGACGTTGCACTGGAGCCAAGGCTGCCGGTCAGGCTCAGCGCCGGGTAGTACTGGGTAGCGGTCACCTTGATGGTCTTCAGGCTGTTGCGCAGGCGCAGTTCGGCCGCGCGCAGGTCGGGACGGCGACCGAGCAGGTCGGTCGGCAGGCCCTCTGCGATGCTGGGGCTGCGTGCGCCCAGCAGGTCCTGCGGTTCGTCCTGCTGCGGCCAGGGCGTGCCGTCCAGCAGCACGGTCAGTGCGTTGCGTACTTCCACCCGCTGCTGCTCCAGTGCGCTCTGCGAAGACCGCTGCGACTGCAGGTTCTGCAGCGCCTGGCGTACTTCCAGGCGCGATACCGCACCGGCGTCGAAGCGTGCCTGCACCAGTTCGCGGGTGCGTTCCAGGCGCTCCAGGTTGGCCTGGCCGGTGGCAATCGACTGGTTGAGGTAAGCCAGCGTCCAGTACTGGGTGATGGTGTCGCTGATCACCAGCAGCGCGGTGTTCTGCCGGTCTTCCTCGCTGGCCTCGGCTTCCCAGCGGGCGATGTCGCGCTGGGTGCGCAGGCGGCCCCACAGGTCCACTTCCCAGCCCAGCGAGACGCCGGTGGAATAGCTGCGGCGCCAGTCGTCGGCCTGGTCGGTGGCGCGGCTGGCATTGCCGCTGACGCCGGACGACGAAGGCTGTGGCCACAGCGCGTTGCTGGCCAGGCCGGCCTGCAGGCGCGAACGCTGCACGGCCAGGCCAGCGGCGGCAAGATCGCTGTTGGCGGCCAGCGCCTGCGCCACCAGACGGTCGAGACGTTCATCGCCGAAACCGGTCCACCAGGTGTCCTGGCGGATGTCGCGGCCCGGAGTATCCAGGCTGCTGCGCGGATCGTCGGCGGGCGCATTGAGGGTGGCGTCGCCACGACCGTAAGTCGCCGCCACGTCGGGGGCCTGCACCGGATAGCGGCCCACCGACGCGCAGCCGGACAGGGCGAGCAGTACGGCGCCGGCCAGCAGCAGGCGCGATGGAGCAGGGAAGGGCAGTCGGGTCATCATCTTCATTCGCGGGCCAGGGCCTCCACCGGGTCGAGCTGCGCGGCGTTACGCGCGGGCAGGAAGCCGAACGCCACGCCGATCAGGGTCGAGCAGGCGAACGCGGCAACGATCGAGGCAGTGGAGAACAGCACCTGGAAGTCGCTGGCGAAGCGCCCGATCATCGAGCCCAGCAGCAGGGCCAGGCCGATGCCGAGCACGCCGCCAAGCAGGCAGACCAGCACCGCCTCGATCAGGAACTGCTGGCGGATATCACTCTGCCGTGCACCCACGGCCATGCGCACGCCGATCTCGCGGGTACGCTCGGTGACCGACACCAGCATGATGTTCATCACACCGATACCACCGACCAGCAGTGCGATGGCGGCGATGGCGCCGATCAGCAGGGTCATCGTGCGCGTGGTCTGCTCGATGGTCTGGCGGATCTCGGCGCTGTTGCTGAGGAAGAAGTCCTCGGTGCCATGGCGCATGGTCAACAGTCGGGTGATCGCTTCCTGTGCGGCATCCATCGGCGTGGCGTCGTCCACGCGCACGGTGATGCTGGACACGTGGCTCTGGCCGAGCATGCGCGACATCACCGTGGTGTACGGCAGCCACACGCTCAGGCTGGTGCTGCCGCCGAACCCGAAGCTCTGGCGCTTGGCCACGCCGACCACGCGCGCCGGCACGTTGCCGAGCAGGATCACCTGGCCGATCGGATCGACATCGGGGAAGAACTGGGTCTGGGTGTTCTCGTCGA
This sequence comes from Stenotrophomonas sp. SMYL8, assembly GCF_036320065.1. Taxonomy (NCBI): domain Bacteria; kingdom Pseudomonadati; phylum Pseudomonadota; class Gammaproteobacteria; order Lysobacterales; family Lysobacteraceae; genus Stenotrophomonas; species Stenotrophomonas sp. SMYL8. Next base: position 219,019 of record NZ_JAWIRR010000003.1, on the reverse strand, counting down.
TCACCGCCACCTGGCCGAGGCCCTTCACCGCATCGGCATCGAAGAAGCTGCCGCTGAGCAGGGTCACGCCCTTGACCCGGAAGAACTGCTCGCCGACGCCGCTGACCTGGGCGGTGGAGGACTGGTTGCGGTAACGCGCGGTGACCGAGGTCGACACGCTGGGCGTGGAGCTGTCGACGTAGCTCTGCCGGGCCAGCGCATCGGCATCACTGGCTTTGAGCGTCTGCACGCGGGCCGAGCGCATGTCGCCGAAACCACGGCCGGGGTAGACATCGATGGTGTTGGTGCCGAGCGCGCTGATGTTCTGCAGGATCTGCTGCTGCGAGCCGTTGCCCAGCGCCACCACCGAGACCACCGAGGCGATACCGATGATGATGCCAAGCATGGTCAGGAAGGTGCGCAGCCGATGTGCATTCATCGCCAGCAACGCCATGCGGAATGCTTCGGTGAAGCGGTCGCGCGCGGCCCGCCAGCTGTTGCCGCGGGCGACGCCGGTGCTGGCCTCGCGCTGCGCGCGGTAGGTCGGTGCATTCGGGTTGGCGCGGTCGGCGATGATCTCGCCGTCGCGGATCTCGATGATGCGCTGCGCGTGTTCGGCCACGCTCATGTCGTGGGTGACGATGATGATGGTGTGGCCTTCAGCGTGCAGCTCGCCGAGGATCGCCATCACTTCCTCGCCGGATTTCGTGTCGAGCGCGCCGGTCGGTTCGTCGGCCAGGATCACCTCGCCGCCGTTCATCAGGGCACGTGCGATCGACACGCGCTGCTGCTGGCCGCCGGACAGCTGGCCCGGCTTGTGGTGCATGCGGTCGCTCAGGCCCAGCCGCTGCAGCAGCTGCTCGGCACGCGCGTTGCGCACCGGGCCGGGGCTGCCGGCGTACACCGCCGGCACTTCCACGTTGCCGCGCGCATCGAGGTCGCCCAGCAGGTGGTAGCGCTGGAAGATGAAGCCGAAATGCTCGCGACGCAGTTCGGCCAGCTCGTCCGGCTCCATCTTCCCGGTTTCGCGGCCGGCCACCTGGTAGCTGCCACGGGTGGGACGATCGAGGCAGCCGAGGATGTTCATCAGCGTCGACTTGCCTGAGCCGGACTGGCCGACGATGGCCACCATCTCACCGGCGTGGATGTCGAGGTTGACGTCGCGCAGCACGGCGATCACATCGTCGCCGGCCGGGAATTCGCGTCGCAGGTCGCGCAGGCGCAGCAGCGGCGCCGTCGTGCTCATCGGCGCCCCATGCCCGGGCCGCCGACCCGCATCTGCATGCCGCCACGGTTGCCACCGCCGGCGCTGGCACCGGCCGCACCGGCTTCGCCGACCACCACGCGCTCGCCTTCCTCCAGCCCGGACAGGATCTCGGCCGAGGCGCCGTTGTTGATGCCGACGGTGACCTTGCGCGGCTGCGGCTGGCCCTTGTCGTCCAGCACCCGCACCGTGCGCTCGTCGCCACGGCGCTTCGGCCCCAGTGCCACCGCCGGCACCATCAGCACGCCCTTGGCCTGCTTCAGCAGTACCGAGACCTGCGCGGTCATGTCGATGCGCAGGGTGCCATCCGGGTTTTCCACGTCGAACAGCGCGTTGTAGTACACCGCGCTGCTGGAGCTGGAACTGGACGAGCTGCTGGAACTGGACGAACTCTCGTTGGCGATCGAGGCCGGCGCCGGATTGATCTGGCGCAGCGTGGCGTGGTACTTGCGATCCGGGTCGCCCAGCGTGGTGAAGTACACCGGCATGCCGGCCTTGATCTTCACCACGTCGGCTTCGGAGATCTCGGCATTGACCGTGACCACGTCCAGCCGTGCCAGCATGACGATGGTCGGTGCGGTCTGGTTGGCGTTCACGGTGCGACCTTCCTCGGCCACCACCGCCACCACGGTGCCGTCCATCGGCGCGGTGATGCGGGTGTAGGCAAGGTTGGCGCGGGCGGTGCCCAGCTCGGTTTCGCGGCCCTTGATCTGCGCCTCGTAGGACTGCAGCTGGGCACGGGCGGTCTTCAGCTGCGCCTCGGCGGCATCGTACTCCTGGCGCGAGGTGGCCTCGGCGGCCAGCATCTGCTGCTGGCGCGCGAATTCCAGTTCGGCCTGGCGCAGGGTGGCCTGCTGCACGGCGCGCTGGGCGGTGACCTGGTCCAGCGAGGCCTGCGCATTGAGCACCTGGTTCTGCTGGGTGGTGGCATCGATCTCAGCGATCAGGTCGCCTTCCTTCACGGTGTCGCCCAGCTGCACCTTCAGCGATTTGATCTGGCCCGAGGCCTGGGCACCGACGCTGACCAGCTTGTAGGCGTCGATCACGCCGGTGGCGTCCACCGTCTGCTCGATGTCACCACGGCTGACGGGCGTGGTCGCCACCGCCGGGGCGGCGGGCTTGCGCAGCAGCCACCAGGCGGCTGCGGCAACGGCAAGGGCGAGCAGGGCGATCAGTATCAGGCGACCCCGGCGGGTCGCGGGCAGCAGGCGGAACGTCACGTCGTGGCTTCACTCTCGGGGCCGCGGTGGCGGCGTTGGTGGGCATTGTGAAGACCGGGCGATGGGCGGCTCAATCCTCGGGGTATGTCTCTATGTAACACTGTCGGTGAATACGCGTAACCACAGGTATCCCGCCCATGGGTGGATACACTGGTACGCATTGCCCCGGATGCGGTTCAGCTGCCGACACGGGATGATCGCGACATGGAGACTGAAAACACGATGCATCGACTGCTGATCGTCGACGACGACAACGACATCCGCACCCTGCTGGCCGAACAGCTCGGCCGGGCCGGCTACCAGGTGAGCACGGCCGCAGACGGCACCGCCATGCGCCAGCTGCTGGACCGCGAACACGTGGACCTGATCGTGCTCGACCTCAACCTGCCGCGCGAGGATGGCCTGACCCTGTGCCGCGACCTGCGCGCGCGCTCGAACACACCGGTGATCATGCTGACCGCGCGTGCCGAGCCGATCGACCGCGTGCTGGGCCTGGAAATGGGCGCCGACGACTACCTGGCCAAGCCGTTCGAACCGCGCGAGCTGCTGGCACGCATACGCAACGTGCTGCGCCGGACCGAGGCGCTGCCGGCGAACCTGGAGCCGCTGGCGGTGCGCCGTGCGCGCTTCTCGCGCTGGGTGTTCGATCTGGAGCATCGCCACCTGGTCGATCCGGACGATCGCGTGGTGGTGCTGTCCGGCGCCGAGTTCCGCCTGCTGCGGGTGTTCATCGCCCACGCCAACAAGGTGCTGTCGCGCGAGCAGTTGGTCGCGCTCAGCAGCGGCCGCAACTACGAGGCACAGGACCGCGCCATTGATCTGCAGGTCAGCCGGCTGCGCAACAAGCTGGGCGACGACGGTGGCCCGGACGGACTGATCAAGACCGTTCGCAACGAAGGCTATGTACTGGCCTCCTCGGTGAACCTGGAATAAGCCGCGATGAAGCGCCTGCGCCATTTCCTGTCCTCGATGGTCGGGCGGTTGTTCGTGATCCTGCTGCTGGGCATGAGCGTGGCCGCGATCGGCGCGACCATGCTGGCTACCTCCAAACGCCAGCAGGAGTTCGAGCGGCAGAACCTGAACCGCATCGCCGACCGCCTCCAGGGCTACGTCAACCTGCTCGACGGCAACCCCGAACTGCGCGAGCGCCTGCTCGAAATCGGTGGGCCGAGCGTACGTGCGCTGCAACCCGGCGCACGCCTGGGGCGGGCCGATACCGCGTTGATGGAAGTACTCGATGACCGGCCCGGCCCGGTCGCACGCGCGCATGTGCACTTCGCTTCGTTCCGCTCCTGCATTCCCAAGCTGCAGGACCTGCTGCCCCCGCCGCCACCGGGGCATCGCAAGCATCCGCGCGAACGTGATCCGGCGTTCATCCCGCCCAAGTGCCGTGCGGTCGACGTGACCCTCAACGACGGCACGCTGCTGAAGCTGGCGCTGGATTCGCCGGCGGTGGCACACAACGGCATCCTCGCCGTGGACCCGTGGTTCCTGACCCTGCTGGTGCTGGCGATCGCGGTGCTGGCCTATATCGTCGCGCGCATGGCCAGCGCGCCGCTGCAGGAACTGGCCGCAGCCGCCGAAGACCTGGGCGACGACCTGCAGCGCGATCCACTGCCGCTGCGCGGCCCGCGCGAAGTGCAGCGCGCCGCCGAAGCCTTCAACGCCATGCAGCATCGCCTGCAGCGGCACCTGGCCGAGCGCACGCAGATGCTGGCGGCGATCACCCATGACCTGCAGACCCCGCTGACCCGGCTGCGCCTGCGCCTGGAGAATGTCAGCGACGAGGTGCTGCGCGAGCGCCTGATCGGCGATCTGGCCGCGATGCAGGCGTTGGTGCGCGAAGGCCTGGAGCTGGCGCGCAGCGCGGAGAGCGCCGAGCAGCGCGCCGCACTGGACCTGGATTCGCTGCTGGAGAGCATCGTTGAAGACACGGCCGAGGGCGGCGGTGATGTCGTCTTCGAAGGTGGCAGCGGAGCGGTGTTGATGTTGCGTCCGCTGGCCATGCATCGCCTGTTTTCCAACCTGGTGGACAACGCGGTGATGTATGCCTACCGGGTGCGGGTACGGGTCGAGCGTAGTGGTGGCGCGATCACCGTGGTGGTGGCCGATGACGGCCCGGGCCTGGCCGAGGATCAGCTGGAAGCCGTGTTCGACCCGTTCGTGCGGGTGGAAACCTCGCGTTCGCGCGAAACCGGCGGCGCCGGTCTGGGCCTGACCATCGCCCGCGCCCTGGCTGAGAAAGACGGGGCGCGGCTGTGGCTGCGCAACCGCGTCGAAGGCGGGCTGGAGGCGGTAGTGCAGTGGCCGGCCAGTGCACAGGTGACGCCGCCGGGCCGCGCGGGCTGAGCCTTCGCGGCTGGCGATGGTGACGCCCTGGGCCGGGTTTGGCCTATCATCTGCGCATCTTCCCAGTTCCCCCCCGATGAGCCAGCCCGTTCCCGCCGGCATGCCGTCCCGCGCTGCCCGGCAGTTCCCGCATGCTGCCAGGCCCGGCAGCCCTGCCTGGCCGCCGCCGCTGCACTGATGGCCGGACAGGGGGACATCGGGCGCTGGGTGGAGCGCTGCGGATCAGATATCGGTCGATGGCTGCGACAGGGCCTGCTGTGGCTGCTGCTGGCCCTTGCACTGCCGGTGGCAGCGCAGGAGGGGGCTCCGCCACTGCGCGACTACGCCATTGATGTATGGACGTCGCGCAACGGCCTGCCGCACAACTCGCTGCGCGACATCGCGCAGACCCCCGAAGGCCACCTCTGGTTCGCCACCTGGGAAGGCCTGGTGCGTTACAACGGGTTGGATTTCACCGTGTTCGACCGCAGTACCCGCCCGGGCCTGCGCGACAACGGCATCGGCGCGCTGTTCGTCGACCGCCAGGGTGGGCTGTGGATCAGTGATTCGCGGGGCAATGTCAGCCATCGCGGCAACGATGGCCAGTGGCGTGTCTGGGAGCACCAGGCCGATACCCCGCAGGTCCTGATCCAGTCCATGCAGATGGACAGCCAGGGCCGCCTGTGGCTGCTGTATGAAGGCAAGGGCATCGGCTATCTGACGCCGGACACCGGCATCGTCTACCAGGCTCCGGCCGCCGACCTGCCGATGGCGATGAGCTTCACCAAGCTGGTGGTCGATGCGCAGGACCGGGTCTGGGCCGGCACGTTGGATGGACTGGTGCTGCGCGACAACGATGGCGTGCTCAAGCGCGCGCCCGCGGCGTGGGGGCTGGGCGCCGGCAGTGGCCTGTCGTGGCCGTACCGCGCTCCGGATGGCGCGCTGTGGATCGTCGCCGGCGAGCGCCTGTACCGGGTGGAGGATGATCAGCTGGTGCTGATGCACCGCCTGCCGGGGCAGCTGCACCTGACCTCGATGCTGCAGGATCGCCATGGCGACCTGTGGCTGGGCACCGAGAACCAGGGCCTGCTGCGGATCTCAGCGCATGGCCTGGAGCGCCTGCCGGCGGGCCTGAACCTGCCGGGTGGGCGCGTGGTCAGCCTGCGCGAGGATGCCGAGGGCAGCATCTGGGTGGGTGCCAACGGTGGCCTGTACCGCCTGCGCGAAACACTGTTCAGCAGCTACACCGAGCGCGATGGCCTCAGTGGCGACTATGTGCGCACCGTGTTCGAGGACCGCGATCGCCAGCTGTGGGTCGGCAGTGCCAGCGGCCTCGACCTGCAGACTGCTGATGGCCGCTTCCGCGCGATGCCGCTGCACAACCGCGGCGGCAAGGCACCTTCGGTGCTCAGCCTGGCGCAGGGCCCGGACGGTGACCTGTGGGTCGGAACGTTCGGTGATGGCGTCTACCGTCTTGGCCCCGATGGCCGGCTCCGGCACAACTATGCCGCCGCCGATGGCATGCCGGGCGGCAACATCCGCGCGATCAGCGTGGACCCGCAGGGTGTGGTCTGGGCCGGCACCCAGAAGGGCGTGGTCCGCATCGACGGCGACCGCGTGCAGGTATCAAGCGTTGCGGGCATGCCCAGCGGCCTGATCACCGCGCTTGAGCACGATCACCAGGGCAACCTGTGGATCGGCACCATCGAGGGCATCCGCGTACTGCGCGGCGATCACGTGCAGTCGATCGACCTCGCGCCGAAGGGCGGTGGCCGCAGCGTGTTCGGCTTCCATCAGCTGGGTGACGCGATGTGGATCAGCAGCGACCGTGGCCTGTACCGCTGGCGCAATGGCACGCTGGCACGGGTGGGGCTGGAGCAGGGCATGCCGGTGGATGCGGTGTTCCAACTGGTGCCGGATCGCCTTGGCAACGTGTGGATCAGCAGCAACCGCGGCGTGCTGCGCACCGACATGGCCACCCTCAACGCCGTGGCCGATGGCCGCGCACCCCGGGTGGTGGTGGAGCGCTACAACGAGATTGACGGCATGGCCAACGCGCAGGCCAACGGCAGCTCCGGGCCATCGGCGATCCTGCGCCAGGACGGCACGTTCTGGGTGGTCACCGCCGGAGGCCTGAGCACCGTCGATCCGCAACGCCTGCAGCGTTTCCGCGAGCGTCTTTCACCGCCGGCAGCGATTGAAAGCGTGCAGGTGGATGGCGCCCCGGTGCATTGGGAAGGCCCGGACCGCAACTACATTCCCGGCGGCCGCCGCTTGGCGGTGAGTTATGTCGGCCTGAGCTACCTGATGTCTGACCGGATCCGCTACCGCACGCGGTTGGACGGCCTGGATACGGGGTGGGTCGAACGCGGCCCGCAGCGCAGCGTGGAGTTCGTCGGCCTGCCGCCGGGCGACTACACCCTGCACGTGGCCGCTGCCCATCCGAGCGGCAGCTGGGGCCAGCAGGAAGCGGTATGGAGCTTCACCGTGGAGCCGTTCTGGTGGCAGCGACGCAGCGTGCAGGTGCTGGGTGGACTGCTGCTGCTGGCCGGGCTGGTGGCGCTGTACCGCCTGCTGCTGCAGCAGCTGAAGGCCAGCAACCTGCGCCTGGCGCGGCGCGTGGACGAGGCGACCTTCGACCTGCAGGCCAAGACCGTGCACCTGCAGGCGCTGAACCAGGAAAAGACCGAACTGGCCGAGCGCCTCGCACGCCAGGCCGAGGCATTCGAACGGCAGGCCCGCGAGGATGCACTGACTGGCCTGGCCAACCGCCGTGCTTTCGATGAAACGCTGGCGCGTGACTTCGCGCGTTCGCAGCGCAGCGGTCATCCGCTGTGCCTGGTGGTGCTGGATATCGACCACTTCAAGGACGTCAACGACCGCCACAGCCACAGCATCGGCGATGCCGTGCTGGTGCAGGTGGCGCGGTTGATCGCCGCCGCCAGCCGCGATTCGGACCTGCCGGCGCGGACTGGCGGCGAAGAGTTCGCGCTGCTGCTCAACGACACCCGCCTGGAGGAAGCCGCACAGCTGTGCGCGCGCCTGCGCGGCCTGTTTCACGACCATCCCGACTGGGCCGGGGTGGACGGCCTGCGCGTGACCTTCAGCGCGGGCCTGGTGGAACTGGATGCGGACGACCGCACCCCGGCACTGCTGTACCAGCGCGCCGACCGCGCGTTGTACCGCGCCAAGAGCGATGGCCGGGATCGAACGAGCATCGGTTGATTGCATCCACGCATGGCGTGGATCTACGGGTGTTGCCGTACCAACGGTCGGCACCCAGCAGAGAGGTGACTCACCACAGCGGTGATCGGCAGCCCGCAACGAGCGCAGCGACCCGCTGTTGCTTCCGCTTTTCTGATCTTTCCGTGGCGCTCGCTGGAAACTGTCCGTGGCCGGGCGGGTGGGCTGCGCAGGGGCGTGAGCCGCATGGATGCGGCGACCGAGCTTACAGGGACGTACTTGCAGCGTCCCCTGCGCAGTCCACCCGCCCGGCCCTA
>NZ_JAWIRR010000003.1:194337-210718 GCF_036320065.1 Stenotrophomonas sp. SMYL8 | reverse complement strand
GGGGCGGGGGCGGCGCGCGCGCCCCCCGCCCGCCCCCCCCGCCCCCCCCCCCCCCCCCCCCCCCCCCCCCCCCCCCCCCCCCCCCCCCCCCCCGGCCCTACCAGGAATCGCTGTCAGCCCGCCACGAGGGGCTCCGCCGTTGGCCGCTTCACCGCGGCCAGGCGTTGGCGATCGTGCAGAACAAGCGCGCGGTCTGTTCGGTGTCATACACCGCGCTATGCGCCTCGTTGGCATCCCAGCCCAGCCCGGCGGCGGTGGCCGCACGCGCCAGCACGGTCTGACCGTAGGCGATGCCGGCCAGGGTCACCGTGTCGAACACGCTGAACGGATGGAACGGGTTGCGCTTGTGCCCGGTCCGCGCCACCGCTGCATTGACAAAGCCGAGGTCGAAATGCGCGTTGTGGCCGACCAGGATCGCGCGCTGGCAGCCGTACTTCTTCATGGCCGCGCGTACCGGGGTGAAGATGTGGTCCAGTGCCGCCTTCTCTTCCTTGGCTAGCCGGAACGGGTGGTCGAGGATGATGCCGGTCACTTCCAGCGACTTCGGGTCGATCTCCAGGCCCTCGGCCGGCACCACGTGGGCACTGGCGGTCTGGCCGGGGTAGAGCAGGCCGTTCTCGTCCATCTCGATCGGCACGGCGGCGATTTCCAGCAGCGCGTTGCGCTGGCTGTCGAATCCGCCGGTTTCCACGTCCACCACCACCGGCAGGAAGCCGCGGAAGCGTTGTGACATCGCGCGCTGCGCCTGGGGGACTGCGGAATCGGGAGCGGCGGCAGGTGCGGGGGTGGGGTCAGTCATGCGTGAATTCTAGCAGAGCGACCCTGAGCGCCCGGCCAGCCCTCGGTGCATGCGTTCCCTGCGCGGGCGTGTGTCGACCAAGGTCGACACCTACCGGGGACACCGCGCGCTCAGGATTCCGGTAGGTGCCAACCTTGGTTGGCACACGGTGCGCCGACCAGGTTTGGCGATTACCGGACTGCTGGCCGTGCAGGCGTGGCCGAGGGAGACCACCGCGCCAACCACGCATCCACGCTCAGCCTGCCGGCGCCGGTGAAGATCAGCGGCAGCAGCATCGCCATGAACAGTACTGGCAGCTTGAAGTTGCCGAAGCCCTGGTCAGTGATCGCGTAGCCCATGGCCAGGTCGGCCAGCGAGTTCCACTCCATCGGCCAATGCACCGCATAGGTGGCCACTACGGTCAGCACCAGCAGGCTGGCGGCGGCAAACCGGGTGCCGAAGCCAACCAGTAGGCAGGCCGCGCCAATCAGCTCGAACCAGGTGGCAAGCTGCCAGTTCAGGGTGGCCGGCAGCTGGTCGAACGGGAACGGGAAAGCGTCCTGCAGGTCGGCGAACCAGTTCTGGCCGTGCAGCTTTTCGCGGCCGGATTCGAAGTATTCCCAGGCCAGCAGCAGGCGCAGGCCGAGCGGGGCCAACCAGGGGGCGAGACGGTCCAGCTGGCCACGCGTGGCGGCCAGGGTCGGAAGGTTCATCGGTGGTTCTCCGTGGGGGAAAGGGCGTCAGCCAGGGACTGTGAGCGGGCCGATCACGCCGGCCTGCAGGAACTGCTGCAGCAGCGCGGCACCGGGCCCGGCCAGCGCCTCCTCAGCCAGGCCGTTCGCAGCGGCCAATTGCCGCAGATAGGCATGTCCATCGAGGCCGGGTCGTTCGCCGACGCTGGACAGCAGGTATACCGCCAGCGGGCTGAGCACGGCGAAGCGCACTTCGCCATCGGCCTCGCGGCGGACCAGCAGGCCGGTCGGTTCCGCCGGCGGCTGCATTGGCGCATCCTCGGCACCGAGTCGATGCACCGGCCACTGGTACAGCAGCGGCCACGCCAGGGGTGAGCGCTGCAGCGGTACCTGCAGCGGATCGATGTCGCCGGGTGCCGGCAGCGGCTCGGCCTGCAACTGGTACAGGGCGGTCTCCACCCACTCGTAATGAGCGAGTTCGGCCAACGCCGGGTGCGGCAGCTGCGGCTGTGCCTGCAGCCACTGCACGAATTCGGCGGCCAGTTCGGTGAACAGCGGTGTCTGGCAGCGGTGGGTGGCGAAGTAGTGGCGCACCAGGTCGCTCCAGGCGGGCTCGCCGAGCAGGTGCACGCAGACCGGGAAGCCGTTGCTCAGCAGGCCGAGCAGATTGTTGAACAGCAGCCGTTGGTACACCGTGACCCGGCGTGCCTCCAGCCCAGCCGGCGGTGGCACGCCCTGCGGATCGCGCAGATGGGCAGTGAACGCATGCTGCTGCGCGCGCAGGGTGCCACGAGCGTCAGTCATGTGCAGTCCCCCCGTGCGTCGCCTGCAGGCGGCGGATGGTCTGCAGTTCGCCCTGCAGCTCGGCGTATGGGGGGAAGTTGAAATCGCGCTCGAGCAGGGTGGGACGTGGGCCGATGCGCGCGTAGGTACGCGCCAGCAGCTCCCAGACCGGGTCGATCACCGCGCTGCCATGGGTATCGATCTTCAGGTCCGGCGCCTCGTCCAGGTGCCCGGCCACGTGCAGGCAGACGACGCGCTCTGCGGGCAGTCCGGCAATGAAAGTGTCGGCGTCGTAGCCATGGTTGCAGGCATTGACGTAGACGTTGTTGACGTCCAGCAGCAGATCGCAGTCGGCTTCGGCAAGCACCGCGTTGGTGAAGGCCAGTTCGTCCATCGCCGGTTCCGGTGCCAGGTAATAGGACACGTTCTCCACTGCAATGCGGCGGCCCAGCAGATCCTGCACGTGAGCGATGCGTGCCGCAGTGTGGCGCACCGCTTCGTCGGTGAACGGAATCGGCAGCAGGTCGTACAGGTGACCGTCGTCGCTGCAGTAGCTCAGGTGCTCGCTGTACAGCGGCACGCGGTGCTTTTCCAGGAACTGGCCGACCTGTTCCAGCAGCTGCGTATCCAGCGGCGCGCTGCCGCCCAGCGACAACGACAGGCCGTGGCAGCTCAACGGATGGCGCTGCGCCAGTTCGGCCAGTGCATCCCCGGCGGGACCACCGACATGGATCCAGTTTTCCGGCGCACATTCGAGGAAGTCGAAGTCACCTGCCGGGGCGTCACGCAGGTCCTGTAGCAGCGCCCGGCGCAGGCCCAACCCGGCGGCCGCCGCACGAAGCGGCGACCGCGGGTGGACGAGGCTGGCGCGGACGTCAGTGCTTGCCACCGCACTTGCCTTCGCCGCACTTGCCTTCAGCCGACTTCTTGTCGCCTGTCTTGGCAGCGGCTGCACCAGCAGCCTTGCCCTTGTCGGCACCGCACTTGCCTTCGCCACACTTGCCTTCGGCAGCCTTGCCCTTGTCACCGCCGCACTTGCCTTCAGCGGTCTTGCCGTCGGCGCCGCACTTGCCTTCGGCGTGCTTGGTATCGGCAGCCTTTGCCGCCTGGCCAGCCACCAGGTAGCCCTGGGCCAGGTCGCTCATGCTCAGGGCCGAGGCACTGGCGGTCATGCCCAGGCCGGCGGCCAGGGCCGTAGCGGTCAGCAGGGACAGGGTCTTGTTGGAACTGCTCATCGGTCTTACTCCTAGGTGGTGGGCAGGCGCCCGGGGTGAATCGATGGTGCAGCGATCCTACTCAACGAATCCTCGCCAAGAACTCAAATTTTCGTGAGATTTGTTACAGAGGGGGAGACCGGTGGCCGGAACGCCCAAAACAAAAGGGCCGCTGTCACCAGGACAGCGGCCACCGTGGAGTCGACTCCGGTGTTGCAGTGCAGCGTCAGGGCTGGCCGGTGCTGGAGGTCTCGTCGCGCTTTTCACGCGGCGGCAGCGGCTGCTCTCCGTGCACCAGGAACCACACGTTCTCGGCGATGTTGGTGGCGTGGTCGCCCACGCGCTCCAGGTTCTTGGCCATGAACAGCAGGTGCGTGCACGGAGTGATGTTGCGCGGGTCTTCCATCATGTAGGTCAGCAGCTCGCGGAACAGCGCGGTGTACTGCGCGTCCAGGCGGGCGTCGTCCTCACGCAGTTCCAGTGCGGCGTCGGCGTCGTTGTCGCGGTAGGCGGCAATGGCACGGCGGACCTGCTGCGCGGCCAGGCGGCCCAGCGCACGCAGGCCCTGGATCTGCGGCAGTGGCGGCACCTTGCCCAGCGCGATCGAGCGCTTGGCGACGTTGGCGGCATAGTCACCGATACGCTCGATGTCGGCCGGAATGCGCAAGCCGGCCAGGATTTCGCGCAGGTCGCGCGCCATCGGGCCACGCAGCGCCAGCCGCATCACGTCGTGGCTGATCTGCTGTTCCAGCGCATCGATCGCTTCGTCGTTGGCGATAATGCGATGGGCAGCGTTCTCATCGCGCTTCTCGATCACGTCCATCGCCGCTTCGAGCTGGGCGACGGCCATTTCACCCATGCGCACGATTTCGGCCACCAGGCGCTGCTGCTCTTCGTCGTAGCTCTTGACGATGTGGTCGTTGGGAAGATTCATGTTCATTCCACTCTGTAGAGTCGAGCCATGCTCGACTGACGTTATCCGTAGAGTCGAGCCACGCTCGACTGACGTTAGCTGTAACTCGACTGCCGTTTCAGCCGAAGCGACCGGTGATGTAGTCCTCGGTCTGCCGCTGCGACGGCTGCGAGAAGATCACTTCGGTGCGGTCGTGCTCGATCAGGTCGCCCAGGTACATGAAGGCGGTGTAGTCGGACACGCGGGCGGCCTGCTGCATGTTGTGGGTGACGATCACGATGGTGTACTCGTGCTTGAGCTCTTCCACCAGCTGCTCGATGCGGCTGGTCGAGATCGGGTCCAGCGCCGAGGTCGGTTCGTCCAGCAGCAGCACCGACGGGCGCAGGGCCACGGCACGGGCGATGCACAGGCGCTGCTGCTGGCCGCCGGACAGGCCCAGTGCGCTCTGCCCCAGCTTGTCCTTCACTTCGTCCCACAGCGCGCCCTGGCGCAGCGCCTGCTCGACGCGGTCGGCCATGTCGGCCTTGCTCAGCTTCTCGTGGTGGCGGATGCCGTAGGCCACGTTCTCGAAGATGGTCATCGGGAACGGCACCGGCTTCTGGAACACCATGCCGACCTTGCTGCGCAGGCGGTTCATCGGGTACTTCGGCGACAGGATGTTCTCGCCGTCCAGCAGCACCTCACCGCGCGCTTCCAGCTTCGGGTACAGCGCGTAGATGCGGTTGAAAATGCGCAGCAGGGTCGACTTGCCGCAACCGGAGGGACCGATCAGCGCGGTCACGCGCTTTTCCGGGATTTCCAGGTTGATGCCCTTCAGGGCATGGAACTTGTCGTAGTAGAAGTCCAGTCCACGCGCAGCCAGCTTCACCGGCGACGGCGTGTGCAGGCTCTCGTGCGAGGACGGCACGGCGATGCGCTGCATCGGCACGGCGTTGGAAAGGTCGTTCATGGCGTTATCCACGGAAAGGTCAGTCATGGGAGATACGGTTGCGCAGCAGGATGCCGCGGGCGGCAAGGCTGACCAGCAACACGAAGACAGTCAGCACCAGGGCACCGGCCCAGGCCAGCACCTGCCAGGATTCGTACGGGCTTCCGGCGAACTGGTTCATCACCACCGGCACCGAAGCCATCGGCTGGAAGATGTTGTTGTTCCAGTACTGGTTGCCGAAGGCAGTGAACAGCAACGGTGCGGTCTCGCCGGAAATGCGCGCCAGGGCCAGCAGGATGCCGGTGATGATGCCGGCCGACGCACTGCGGTACAGCACCTGCACGATCACCTTCCACTGCGGGATGCCCAGCGACAGCGCAGCCTCACGCATCTGCGAGGGCACCAGGCGCAGCATCTCGTCGGTGGTGCGCACCACCACCGGCAGCACGATGAAGGCCAGCGACAGCGCACCGGCGAACGCCGAGAAGTTGCCGCCGGTCTGCATCACGTACAGCGTGTAGACGAACAGGCCAAGCACGATGGACGGGGCCGACAGCAGGATGTCGTTGACGAAGCGGACCACGGTGCCGGCCTTGCGGGCGTTGCCGTACTCGGCCAGCCAGGTGCCGGCCAGCACGCCCAGCGGGGTGCCGATGCCGATCGCCAGCGCACACATCACCGCACTGCCGAAGAAGGCGTTGGCGAGACCGCCTTCCTGCATCGGCGGCGGCGTCATCTTGGTGAACAGATCCCAGTTGATGCCGGCCAGGCCCTTCGAGGCCAGGGTGAACAGGATCCAGCCGAGGAAGAACAGGCCGAACAGGGCGGTGGCACAGGAGGCGGTGATCGCAACGACGTTGCCGATGCGACGGCGCAGGTACAGCGAATCAGCGGTGGTGGACATCAGTTGCCCTCCTTGCGGGACAGGCGCATCAGCATCAGGCGGGCGATGGCCAGCACCACGAAGGTGACGATGAAGAGGACGAAGCCGAGCAGCAGCAGGGCCGAGCGGTAGGTTTCAGTGGCTTCGCCGAAATCGTTGGCGATCAGCGCGGCGATGGTGGTGCCCGGTTCCAGCAGCGACGGCGACAGGCGCACGCTGTTGCCGATCACGAAGGCCACGGCCATGGTCTCGCCCAGGGCGCGACCGAGGCCGAGGAAGATGCCACCGATCACCGCCGAGCGGGTGTAGGGCAGCACGATGTCCCAGCTCACTTCCCACTTGGTGGAGCCCAGCGCGTACGCCGACTCCTTCAGGCGGGTGGGTACGGTCAGGAACACTTCGCGCATCACCGAGGAGATGAACGGAATGACCATGATGGCCAGCACGAAACCGGCGGTGAGCATGCCGATGCCCAGCGGCGGGCCCTGGAACAGCGGGCCGATGATCGGCCATTCGCCCAGGGTCTCGTTGAGGAACGGGGTGACGTACTCGGTCATCACCGGCACCAGCACGAACAGGCCCCACATGCCGTAGATGATCGAGGGAATGCCGGCCAGCAGTTCGATGGCGGTACCGACCGGGCCACGCAGCCAGCGCGGCGCGACTTCGGTGAGGAAGAAGGCGATACCGAAGCTGACCGGCACGGCGATGACCATCGCGATGACGGCGGTGACCAGGGTGCCGTAGATCGGGGCGAGCGCACCGAACTTGTTTTCGACCGGATTCCAGTCGGCGGAGAAGAAGAAGCTCAGGCCCTGCATCTGCAGGGCATGGCGGCCGCCCCACAGCATGGACAGCGCGGCGCAGGCCAGGGCGATCAGGACGAAGATGACGGTGCCGACCAGCACCCATCGGAACAGTTTGTCGTTGCGGGCATCACGCGCATCACGCGTGGACGGGGCGGCTACAGGCTGGGCGATGGCATTCATGGGGACGGCAGGGCCAGGAAGGGGCGGGGCGGCACGGCGTGGAAGAAGCGGTGCCCGCGCGGGGCGGGCACCGCCGTGTCCATCACTTCAGGTCGGTCGCCCAGTAGGCCTCGATCTGCTTGACCAGTTCGGCCGGCAGCGGCACGTAGTGCAGCTCGTTGGCCTGGGCCTGGCCGTTCTCGAAGGCCCACTTGAAGAAGGCCAGGGTGTCCTGGTTGCGCTTGGCGTCCTTCGGCTGCTTCTGCATCAGCATGAAGTTGGTGGCGGTGATCGGCCACGCCTGCTCGCCCGGGGCGTTGGTGATGACCAGGTTGAAGTCCTTGGCGCTGGCCCAGTCGGCGCTGGCAGCTGCAGCGGCGAAGGTTTCCGCGCTCGGCTCGACCCAGTTGCCGGCCGCGTTCTGCATGGCGGTGTACGGCATGCCGTTCTGCAGTGCGTAGGCCAGTTCGACGTAGCCGATCGAGCCCTTGATCTGCTTCACGTACGAAGCAACGCCTTCATTGCCCTTGCCACCGACGCCGTCCGGCCACTGCACCGAGGTGCCTTCGCCGACCTTGCTCTTCCATTCCGGGCTGACCTTGGACAGGTAGTTGGAGAAGTTGAAGGTGGTGCCCGAACCGTCCGAACGGTGGACCAGGGTGATCTTGCCGTCCGGTAGCTTCACGCCCGGGTTGGCGGCGACGATGGCCGGGTCGTTCCAGGTCTTGACCTTGCCCAGGAAGATGTCGGCCAGCAGGGCGCCGCTCAGGCGCAGCTTGCCGGCTTCCAGGCCTTCAATGTTGACCACCGGCACCACGCCGCCGATGGCCGACGGGAACTGGGCCAGGCCGGCCTGGGCCAGCTCTTCGCTGCTCAGCGGCTTGTCGGAGGAACCGAAGTCGACGGTGCCGGCCTTGATCTGGGCGATGCCGCCGCCGGAGCCGATCGACTGGTAGTTGATCTTGGCCCCGGTGCTGGCGTTGTAGTCAGCCGACCACTTGGACACCAGCGGGAAGATGAAGGAAGCGCCGGCGCCGGACACTTCGGCGGTCACCTTGGCACCGGCAGCGGCCGGGGCGGCGGCACCGTCGGCAGCCGGCTGCTGCGCGGCCTGCTTGTCGCCACCGCAGGCCGACAGGCCCAGGGCGATGGCCAGGGAAAGGGCGGCAAGGCCGGCCGAGTGCAGTTTCATGGTCACTCCATAGCGGGGTAGAGCCGACGTCGTCGGCGGATGCGGCTATGAAATGATGTTTTTGTTACAGCCGTATTACGCCCATGACAGAGGTGTACTGGATCACGTTCTGACAAGGGTTTTACGGGGTTGGCCGGGATCCGGGAGACCCCCGGAGACCCCGGATCTGCGCACCGATATGACCGCCGGGGCTCTACAAACGCTCTTGCCTTTGCTCCTGCCTTTCATGACCCCACCGCGCCCCCGATGAACTGTCGAGAGGCGGTGGGCCAGGGCGTGCAGGACCGTCCACGGCATGGATGCCGTGGCCGAGCCCCCAAGGAAGGGTTTACGGCGTGTCCTGCACGCCCTGGCCCACCGACTCACCCACGGATCAGCGAAGGCGCAAACGCTCTTCACGACCAACCCCCAAAAACAAGAAGAGCGCGAGATCTCGAGGATCTCGCGCCCGGGGTGGGATCGGCGGGGGAGAGAGGACCCGCCGATCCCGTTCCTGCGGGGGAACGCGCTCGCTTACTTCAGGTTCTGCGTCCAGTAGGTCTCGATCTGGCGCACCAGGCTGTCCGGCAGCGGCACGTAGTCCAGCTGGCGGGCCTGGGCGTCGCCGCTCTTGTAGACCCAGCGGAAGAACTCCTGGGTGGCCTTGCCGTTGGCAGCGTTCTTCGGCTTCTTGTGCACCAGGATGAAGTTGGTGGCGGTGATCGGCCAGGACTCGGCGCCCGGGGCGTTGGTCATCACCAGGTAGAAGTCCTTGGCGCTGGCCCAGTCGGCGCTGGCGGCAGCGGCGGCGAACGAGGCGTCGCTCGGCTGCACGAAGCGGCCGGCGGCATTCTTCATCGCGGTGTACGACAGCTTGTTCTGCAGCGCGTAGGACAGTTCGACGTAGCCGATGCCGCCCTTGATCTGCTTCACGTAGGCAGCAACGCCCTCGTTGCCCTTGCCGCCGATGCCGGCCGGCCACTGGACCGAGGTGCCTTCACCGACCGAGCTCTTCCACTCCGGGCTGACCTTGGACAGGTAGTTGACGAAGTTGAAGGTGGTGCCCGAACCATCCGAACGGTGCACGACGGTGATCTTGGCGCTCGGCAGGGTCACGCCCGGGTTCAGCGCGGCGATGGCCGGGTCGTTCCAGGTCTTGATCTTGCCCAGGAAGATGTTGGCCAGCACGGTGCCGTCCAGCTTCAGCGCGCCCGGGGCGATGCCGGCCACGTTCACCACCGGCACCACGCCGCCGATCACCGACGGGAACTGGGCCAGGCCCGCAGCAGCCAGTTCTTCCGGCTTCAGCGGAGCATCGGAGGAGCCGAAATCAACGGTCTTGGCCTTGATCTGGGCAATGCCACCGCCGGAACCGATCGACTGGTAGTTGACCTTGTTGCTGGTGGCGGCGTTGTAGTCGGCCGACCACTTCGACATCACCGGGTAGATGAACGAGGCGCCCGCGCCGGTGATTTCAGCGGCGTTGGCGGCGAACACGGACGACGCAGCGAAGACGGCAACGGCAACGCGCGACTTGAAGGCGTGGATCACGGGGTGGCTCCTGGGTTGATTGGGATGCGGGGTTACCCGCCCGGCGCACATTCCATAACGGTTCGATGACAGCGCAGGGACCGTTGTATGACGCAACCGTTACAGCGCTGCCCGGCGCCCGCACAGCCAGGGGCGTGAAGGTTCTGAGTGCTGCGGGCAACGTGATGACCAATGCGCCGGAGACGGACGTAGCCCGGTTGCGATCACGTTCTATATGTCGCTGATGGCCTGCCCGGTGTGGTCGTCAATGCCGTTTCCGCCTGGCATTCCGCAGTGATGCCGCGTCATCCACACGAAACCATCAATGCAGGTGATCGCTGCGCGGCGGTCGGCCCGGGCCGGGACGCTGATACGTGACGTCATATGCCGCAAGGGATCGACAAGCATGTGGCGGCAAATGAGTCGTACGCATGACCGCACGAAGAAATCTGTGGTTGGTGCTCAGATTGTCATTCGGTTGTCATGGTTTTAACGGAATGTTCGCAAAACGCTTGACCGGCCTGCCGGCGTGGCGTTCTGCCCAAGCCATTCCAACCCTCTGGAGAAATCCAAAATGCGTTCCCATTTGCTCGCCGCCGCGGTCGTTGCAAGCCTCGGTCTGGTTTCCGCCGACGCCTTCGCAGCTCCCGCCAGCACGGGCGTATCCCAGGCACAGCTGCAGCAGCTGCAGGCGCAGATCGCTGCGCTGCAGGCCCAGGTCCAGCAGTTGCAGAACGATTCGCAGGCGCTGCAGGCACAGTCCGATGCGCAGTCCGAAGTGAACATCACCCAGGCCCAGGCCTTGGAAGGTGCACAGAAGACCCAGACCAGCGTCGACAAGCTGGCCAAGCTGGTCAATGACAACAAGATCGGCGGTCGCATGTTCTTCGACCTGACCAACATCGACAAGACCAGCAACGGCAAGGACACCGCCGCCAGCGGCACCGGTCTGGACGTCAAGCGCTTCTACCTGACCGTCGACCACAAGTTCAACGACATCTGGTCGGCCAACCTGACCACCGACTTCCAGTACAGCTCGGCCATCGGCAACACCGAACTGTTCGTCAAGAAGGCCTACGTGCAGGGTAGCTTCGACCCGGCCTTCAACCTGCGCGTCGGTGCCGCCGACATGCCGTGGATTCCGTACGTCGAGAAGTTCTACGGCATGCGTTATGTCGAGAACACCCTGACCGATCGCCTGAAGTACGGCAACTCGTCCGACTGGGGCCTGCATGGCTTCGGCAACCTGGGCAACAACTTCAACTACGCGGTCTCGGTTGTGTCCGGCGCCGGTTACAAGAACCCGACCCGCAGCAAGGGCATGGACGTGGAAGGCCGCGCGGCCTATACCCCGAACGAGAACTTCGTGGTTGCCGTCGGTGGCTACAGTGGCAAGCTGGGCAAGGAAACCGACATCCAGAGCGCCGAGAACACCTACACCCGCGCCAATGCGATGGTGGCCTACGCCAGCAGCGACTTCCGCGTCGGTGGCGAGTACTTCCAGGCCAAGAACCTCAACAACGTGATGACCGTTGCCACCGACAAGACCAGCGGCTGGTCGGTCTGGGGCAGCGTGCGCGTCACCGACGGCGGCATCAACGTGTTCGGTCGTTACGATGACACCGACGTCAGCAAGACGCTGGACCCGACCCTGAGCGACAAGTACTGGAACGTCGGCGTCGAGTTCCCGGTCATGAAGAACCTCAAGCTGTCGACCGTGTACAAGTACACGCACCTGGCCAACGCCAGCGACAAGAAGAACGACAAGACCAAGGAGTTCGGCGTCTGGGGCGACCTGTCGTTCTGATGTCCTGAAGCACTCTTGTCTACAAGCAAAGACGGCGGGCCCTGTGCCCGCCGTCCTTGTTTTGTCACACCACGAACGCGTTCACGCCTCGGCCGTGGTCTTTTCCTTGAACCGGCACAGGTCGGCGATCACGCAGCCCGGGCAATCCGGCTTGCGCGCCTTGCACACATAACGTCCGTGCAGGATCAGCCAGTGATGCGCGTCGAGCAGGAACTCGGCCGGAATCACCTTCACCAGTTTGTCTTCCACTTCGCGCACGTTCTTGCCCGGGGCCAGGCCGGTACGGTTGGAGACGCGGAAGATATGCGTGTCCACCGCCATCACCGGCTCACCGAACGCAGTGTTGAGCACCACGTTGGCGGTCTTGCGGCCCACGCCCGGCAGCGCTTCCAGTTCATCGCGATCGCGCGGCACTTCACCGCCGTGCTTCTCCAGCAGGATCGCGCAGGTGGCGATCACGTTCTTCGCCTTGGCGTTGAACAGACCGATGGTGGCGATGTACTGCTTCAGCCCGTCCTCGCCAAGCGCGAGGATCTTTGCCGGGGTATTGGCCACCGGGAACAGGCGGCGCGTGGCCTTGTTGACGCCCACGTCGGTGGCCTGCGCCGACAGCGCGACCGCCACCAGCAGTTCGAACGGCGAGCTGTACTCCAGTTCGGTCTTCGGGTGCGGATTGAGTTCGCGCAGGCGGGTGAACATCTCCACCACGTCGGCGCGCGGCATGCTGCCACCGCGTCGCGCCGGCGCGCGCGGGGTCTTCTTCGCAGTAGCCATTACTGCTCCTTGCCGGTGGCGCGGGCCTTGGCCCGGGCGAGAATCGCGGCGGCCGCCGGGGGCAGGGCGGGCTTCACGTCCGGTGCCGGGGCTGGCGTGCGTCGCGCATCGCGTTCGGCCTCGCGGCGCGCCAGGCGCACGGCACGGGCACGGTAGCGTTCGCGTGCGGCCCAGGCCGCGTGCAGCTGCTGCTGGGCCTGCTGCAGGCGTCGTGGAAGGTCCGGGTGGCCGGGCAGCAGCTGTTCGTCGCCGTCACGGGCAACGTAGTCCATGAGACCGGCCTGCAGGGCGCCATCGAGATCGTCTGCCTGGACCCGGGCGAACAGCTGCGCGGGGTTGGGTCGGGATGCCATGGCGTCAGCGGTTCTGGAAGGCCGGCGGGCGGCGCTGCAGGAAGGCGCTGGTGCCTTCGCGCATGTCTTCGGTGGCGAACAGCAGGCCGAACTGCGCGCTTTCGTACTCCAGCCCAGCCTCCAGGCTGCATTCGCCACCCACGTGTACCGCGTCGAGCAGGCCACGCAGGGCCAGCGGGGCCGAGCGTGCCAGCTGGCGCGCGATGTCCTGTACACGGTTGTCCAGCGCATCGGTGGGCACCACCTCGTTGACGATGCCCAGTTCCAGCGCACGCGCGGCGTTGATCGGTGCACCCAGCAGGCACAGCTCCAGGGTGGCGGCGCGGCCGCACAGGCGCAGCAGGCGCTGGCTGCCGCCGAAGCCGGGAATCAGGCCGAGATTGATCTCCGGCTGCCCGACCTTGGCCGTATCGGCAGCGATGCGCAGGTGGCAGGCCATGGCCAGCTCCAGCCCGCCGCCCAGGGCGAAGCCGTTCACGCGTGCGATCACCGGCTTGGGCATGCGCTCGATCTGGCGCATCAGGGCCTGGCCGAGCAGGGAGAAATCACGTCCCTGAACCGCACTGAGTGTGTTCATCTCGGCGATGTCGGCCCCGGCCACGAAAGCCTTCGGACCGGCACCGGTCAGCACCACCACGCGCACGTCCGGGTCGGCGGCGGCAGCGCTGAACGCCTCGGTCAGCGCCTGCAGGGTCGCGGCATTCAAGGCGTTGAGCTTGTCCGGGCGCTGGACGGTCACGGTGCGGATGGCGCCGTCGTCGGCGACAGCGATCAGGGCATCGGCCACGGGGAAACTCCTGAAACGTTAAAAAAAAGTGAGATTGAACTCCGCCAACGCAGACGGGTCTTAGCCTGCATCGTGAGTAGCGGTTACACGTTGTGCCCGTTATCCTAACCCGTCGCCTCAGGGCGGCGCAGAACGTCCCTGAGTTACCACCCCTGGAGAACTGTTTGATGAAGTTGCGTTCTATCGCGGTCGCCGTCGCGGCCCTGGCCCTGACGGGCAATGCCTTCGCCCAGGACGTCTCGTCCGAAAAGGGCAAGCTGAGCTACTACTTCGGTTACGACTACGGCAACAACCTGGCGGAGCTGACCGGTCGTGGTGAGCAGCTGGACATCAACTCGGTGGTGAAGGGTCTGCAGGACGCCTACGCCAAGAAGCAGCCGGCGATCACCGCCGACCAGCTGAAGCCGGCCGTTGAAGCGTTCCAGAAGCGCGAGCAGGGCCGTGCCCAGGCTGCCAAGGCCGAGTACGAAAAGGCTGCTGCCGAAAACAAGACCAAGAGCGATCAGTTCATCGCGGCAAACAAGGGCAAGGCCGGCGTGCAGTCCCTGCCGAGCGGCGTCCAGTACCGCGTGATCGAAGCCGGCAAGGGCGCCAAGCCGACCCAGGCCAGCACCGTGCAGCTGGAAGTGGCCGGTCCGTTCCCGTACGGCCAGCGCCCGACCGAAGCCCGCCCGGCCCAGCAGATTCCGTCGATCAAGGTCAGCGAAGTCGAAATGAAGGCCATGCGCGAGACCCTGCTGCAGATGCCGGCTGGCTCGAAGTGGGAAGTCACGCTGCCGCCGGACCAGGCCTACGGTGCCGACCCGCGCACCCCGTTCCCGCCGAACGTGGCTGTGCAGTTCGAGATCAAGCTGGTCAGCGTCAAGTAAATCGAAGCCGTGAACGAAACGCGCCGGTGATCCCACCGGCGCGTTTTTGTTTGCGCGGAGCGCGACGCTGCCACGCACCGCAGATTGACCCCGCGCAAATTCAGCCCGATCGCGCTACTGTGGCCGAGTGCAAACAATGGAAGAAACGGCGCGTGTTGTCGCAAGTCCCTGCATCGGAGTGTGCACGCTGGATCCAGGCCGGCAATGCACCGGCTGCGGGCGGCACATCGATGAAATCGCACGGTGGTCGTCGATGAGCAACGACGAGCGCAGCCGCATCCTGCATCGCGTGCAACCGCTGCGCCAACAACTGCAGCAATCACTGCGCGGTTCGCTGGCCGACCACGAGCGCCTGATGCGCGCGCTGCATCCACTGGCCGAGCCGCCGGCCGGCGACGGCTGGAACCGCAGTGAACTGATCGATCTGCTGCCGCCCGGGCCCCCCGTGGAAGCCGCCGTACTGGCCGGCATCGTGCCGCGCGCCAACGGCGCACAGGTCATTCTCACCCGTCGCACCGAAACCCTGCGCACCCATGGTGGCCAGGTAGGTTTCCCCGGTGGCCGCACCGAACCCGATGACCGCGATGCACTGGCGGCCGCGCTGCGCGAGAGCCAGGAAGAAATCGCACTTGCGCCGGGCCAGGTGCAGGCGCTGGGTTATCTCGATCCCTTTGTGACGATCACCGGCTACCGCGTCACGCCGGTGGTGGCCGTGGTCGATCCGGACTTCGTGCCGGTGCCGCAACCCAGCGAAGTGGCCGAGGTGTTCGAGGTGCCGCTGGATTACCTGATGGCCGCCGACAACCTGCGCCAGGTCGAAATCAATCACCGCGGCCGCGTCCGCCACGTCCTCGAGTACGGCTGGCCCGGCCAGCGTATCTGGGGCGCAACCGCCGCCATCCTCTACAACCTGCGTCGCCGCCTGGAGCAAGTGCAATGAAGCCGATCGATCCGCCGTGGACCACCCTGGTCGATGTCGCCACCCTGGCCGCTGCATTGGGCGAGGGCGTTCGCGTGGTCGACGCACGTGCTACTGCCAGTACCGCCGTACGCGTGGTCGATGCACGTTCCTCGCTGGCCGATCCGCAGGCGGGTAACGGCCAGTATCTGGCGGGGCATGTTCCGGGCGCGGTGTATGCCGACCTCAATCGGGACCTGTCGGATCTGACCCGCAGCGGCCACGGCCGTCACCCGCTGCCGGACAGCGATGCCTTCGCCGCGAAACTGGGCCAGTGGGGCATCGGTCCCGACACCCAGGTGGTGGTCTACGACGGCAGCGATGGCAGCATGGCCGCCTCGCGCCTGTGGTGGCTGCTGCGCCTGATCGGGCACAGCAAGGTGGCCGTGCTTGATGGTGGCATCGCCGCATGGCAGGGCGCAGGGCATCCCTTGGCGACGGGGCAGGATGAGGTGACCGCGCTGCCGGTTTACCCGGGCCGTTTCGACACCACCCAGATCGCCAATGCCGATGAAATCACTGCACGCTTGAAGCATGCACCCGGTTGGCTGGTCGATGCACGCGCGGGTGAGCGCTTCCGCGGCGAAGTGGAGCCGCTGGACCCGGTCGCCGGCCACGTGCCCGGCGCGGTCAACCGTCCGTTTGCGTTGAACGTCGCCGACGGCCGCCTGCGTGATGCACAGGAACTGCGCGCCGAACTGCAGGGCGTGATCGGCAACCGTGATCCGCAGCAGGTGGTGCTGATGTGCGGCTCCGGCGTGACCGCCTGCCACCTGTTGCTGGCGATGGAAGCGGCCGGTCTGTCCGGCGCACGCATCTACGCCGATTCCTGGAGCGGCTGGGTCAGCGACAGCAGCCGCCCGGTCGCCACCGGCGCCTGAGCAACGCGGGGTCAGAGCCCGTTGCGTAGCAACGGGATCCGACCCCGTGTCGACCAAGGTCGACACCCACCAACAGCAGCCGGAATCTGTCG
>NZ_JAWIRR010000003.1:158984-194327 GCF_036320065.1 Stenotrophomonas sp. SMYL8 | reverse complement strand
GCCCGGCCGCCACCGGCGCCGGAGCACCGCGGGCTCTGAGCCGTTTTCCAACGGAAAACGGCTCTGACCCCATCGAGCGTAAATCGGGGTCAGAGCCCGTTGCGTAGCAACGGGATCCGACCCCGTGTCGACCAAGGTCGACACCCACCAACAGCAGCCGGAATCTGTCGAAGGCGGGGTGGGTCCGGTTGCGGGGGCGTGAGCCGCATGGGCCCGAGGTATGCCTCGGGCGGGTTGGGCAGGACGCCCAACCCCGGTCTTGCCGTGTGCGCAGGACAGCGCACACGAGCAAGCCGCGGCCAAGCTTACATGGGTGAGGGCGCTCTGCTTGCGAAGCACTGCTTCGCAAGCGCCCGAACGCCCAGCCGCCAGCGGCTGGGCCGGGCCCCGGAGGGGGACTTGCAGCCCCCCCGCAACTGGACCCACCCCGCCTCCCCTCAGGAAGTCAGCTTCTGCTGTTGCTCTGGCTTAGGCTTCTGCGGGTGCAGGGCGCAGCCCTGCAAACCCTCACCCCAACCCCTGCAACGGCACCTTCGCCAGCACCCGCGCCCACGGGAACAACGGCCCCGGATCACGCTTGCGTGCCACCATCAGCGCCGGGTCATCGCTGGCCGGCACCTGCTCCAGATCCAGCTCGTCGTGCCCGGCAATCCGCCGCAGCGACGGGTAGCGCGCTACCAGCGCCAGCAACAGCTGCTCCAGCGCCTGCAGCTGTGCCTCGGTGTACGGCTCGTCCATCGCCTGCTGGCGGCTGTCGAACCAGTGCGGGTAGCGGCCGGTGTTGACCAGCTCGATGCCCAGCGTGTGTGCGTTCATGCCGCGTACGTGGTGGGCCACGCGTTCCGGCGCCACGTACTGCACCACGCTGCCATCGCGGTCGATGTAGAAGTGGCCGCTGTTGCCGGCGCCGCTGTCATACAGCACGCGCTCGCCGTACTCACGGGCCATCGCCAGATCGGGCAGCTCGGTGCAGTGGATCACCACCATCTCCAGCGTGGCCGGGTCGCGCAGTGGCAGACGGTCTTGGTAGGGCAGCGGCTGCAGCTGCAGGCCGGGCAGGAGCGGGTTGGGCATCCGGCGATGCTAGCATTGCGGCATGAACCTGCCTTCCCTTTCCTCATCGGCCCGCTCCCATGGAGCGCGCGCATGAGCCGCGGCCACTGCATCCTGTCCCACGGTTTCGAGAGTGGCCCGGAAGCGACCAAGGTCACCGCGCTGGCCGACGTGGCGCAGCGACTGGGCTGGACCCATGAGCGCCCGGACTACACCGACCTGGACGCGATGAGCGAGGTCAGCCGGGTGGGCGATGTGCCGACCCGCCTGCGCCGCCTGGTCGAACGCACCGCCATCGCTGCCCAGCAGGGCCCGGTGGTGCTGGCCGGCTCCAGCCTGGGTGCCTACATCTCTGCCATCGCCTCGCTGCAGGTGCCGGTGGCCGGCCTGTTCCTGATGGTGCCGCCGACCACCATGGGCCCGATGCCGGCGCTGGACGCCGCCGCCGTGCCGACCACCGTGGTCCAGGCCTGGCATGACGATGTGGTGCCGGCCGCTGGAGTGATCGCCTGGGCCCAGGCGCGTTCGGCACAGCTGCTGCTGGTCGATGATGGCCACCGCTTGGAACGCCACGTTGAGGCCTCGGCACAGGCCTTCGAGCGCCTGCTGCGCCAGCTGTGAAGCCCGGGCGCACGGCGCGCCCGCCCGCATTGACTACAATGGCAGCCCCGCCGCCCCCGGCGCGGGCCTGCCGGCCGTGTCCACGGCCCTCCTTCTTGAATGGCCCGGCTTCCTGCCGTGCCTGACCACCTGTGAACCGATCCCGTGAAATTTTTTGTCTCCTGCGCCAAGGGCCTGGAATACCTGCTTGCCGATGAACTGTCGGCCCTGGGCCTTGGCAAGGCCACTGCCACCATTGCCGGCGTCAACGCCGAGGGCGAACTGGAGCAGGCGCTGCGGATCGTGATGTGGTCGCGCTTGGCCAGCCGCGTGCTGTGGCCGATCGACGAGTTCGACTGCCCGGACGAGCAGGCCCTGTATGACGGCGTGCGTGCGCTGCCGTGGCACGAGCACCTCAAGCCGGAGATGACCCTGGCGGTGGACGCGCACGTGTCGGGCGACAAGATCACCCATGCCCGCTTTGCCGCGCAGCGGATCAAGGACGCCATCGTCGACCGCATGCGTGATGAAGGCCTGGAGCGCCCGTCGGTCAACACCGACCTGCCGGATGTGCGCGTCAACCTGTCACTGCGCAAAGGCCGTGCCTCGCTGTCGATCGACCTCGGCGGCGGCCCGTTGCATCGCCGTGGCTGGCGCGGCGCCGCTCACGAGGCACCGCTGAAGGAAAATCTGGCCGCCGCGCTGCTGCTGCGCGCGCAGTGGCCGCGGCTGCACGCCGCCGGTGGCGGCCTGCTGGACCCGATGTGCGGCAGCGGCACGCTGCTGATCGAAGGCGCGCTGATGGCCGCCGACGTCGCGCCCGGCCTGATGCGCCACGGCAGCCTGCCGCCGAGCCGCTGGCTGGGCTTCGACAAGGCCGCCTGGAAGAGCATCCAGAGCGAGGCGCGTGACCGCGAAGCGGCTGGCCTGGCCGCGCTGAAGCCGGTCATCCACGGCAGCGACATCGACCCGACCGCGATCCAGGCGGCACGCGAGAATGCCGAGGTGGCCGGTGTCGCCCACGCGATCCGCTTCACCCGCGCCGATGTGGCCGACCTGGCCGCGCCGGAGCAGGAGATCGGTGCGGTGGTCTGCAACCCACCGTACGACGAGCGCCTGGCCGCCGACCCGGCGCTGTACCGCGCGCTGGGCAACGCCCTGCAGAAGGCCGTGCCGCAGTGGCGTGCCAGCCTGCTGTGCGGCAACGACGAGCTGGCCTTCGCCACCGGCCTGCGCGCGGGCAAGAAGTACCAGATGTTCAACGGCGCGCTGGAATGCGCGCTGATCGTCTGCGATCCGATCGCCGTGCCGGGGCGTGATCCGGCACAGCCGCGCGAACTGAGCGAAGGCGCGCAGATGGTGGCCAACCGCCTGCGCAAGAACCTGAAGAAGTTCAAGAGCTGGCGTGCCCGCGAGGACATCACCTGCTTCCGTGCCTACGATGCCGATCTGCCGGAGTACGCGGCGGCCATCGATGTCTACGAGGAAGACGGTGGCAAGCGCCGTACCTTCCTGCATGTGCAGGAGTACGCGGCACCGGCGGCGATTCCGGAGAACGACGTGCGCCGTCGCCGCAACGAACTGCTGGCCGCTGCACGTGAAGTGTTCGGCGTGCCGCCGGAGCAGGTCTCGATGAAGTCGCGCGAGCGCGGCAAGGGCGGCAGCAAGTACGGCCGTTTCGAGCAGCGTGACGAGTTCATCGTGGTGCGCGAGAACAACGCGCTGCTGCAGGTGAATCTGTTCGACTACCTGGACACCGGCCTGTTCCTCGACCACCGCCCGCTGCGCCGGATGATGGCCGAGCAGGCGCGTGGCAAGCGTTTCCTCAACCTGTTCTGCTACACCGGC
The DNA here is from genome assembly GCF_036320065.1 of Stenotrophomonas sp. SMYL8. Classification (NCBI taxonomy): domain Bacteria; kingdom Pseudomonadati; phylum Pseudomonadota; class Gammaproteobacteria; order Lysobacterales; family Lysobacteraceae; genus Stenotrophomonas; species Stenotrophomonas sp. SMYL8. The sequence goes on along the minus strand of NZ_JAWIRR010000003.1, from coordinate 190,826 downwards.
GTGGCCAGCGTGCAGGCGGCGGTGGCCGGTGCCGCCAGCACCACCAGCGTCGATCTGTCGGCGACCTACCTGCAGTGGTGCTACGACAACCTGGCGTTGAACGGGCAGGGCGGCAACCAGCACCTGCTGGTGCAGGCCGATGCGATGGCCTGGCTGGAAGGCGACCGTGGCCAGTACGACGTGATTTTCTGCGATCCGCCGACCTTCTCCAACTCCGCACGCGCCGATGACTTCGACGTGCAGCGCGAGCAGTTGAAGCTGCTGCGCGCGGCGGTGGCGCGGCTGGCGCCGGGTGGCGTGCTGTACTTCTCCAACAACTTCCGCCGCTTCAAGCTGGAAGAGAACGCCATCGCCGAATTTGCCCAGTGCCGCGAGATCACCGCACGCACCATCGGCCCGGATTTCGAGCGCAACGCGCGCATCCACCGCGCGTGGGAACTGAAGCGGTTGGGGTAAGTCCGGTAGTGCCGGCCGCTGGCCGGCAACGTTGTCAGATCCGCAGAGGGTTCATGGGATGCCGGCCAGCGGCCGGCACTCCCCATATCTGGCCGGTACATCCACGCCATGCGTGGAGGGCTGTTCAGTAGATCCACGCCATGCGTGGATGGCGGTTACAGCAACGCCACCAGCAGCCCGGCCACGGGCAGTGCGATCGCCAGCGGCGCGATCCATTTCGGCCGGTACGGGTACAACCCGAACGACAGCACCACGCCGCCCACGGTCATCACGCCCAGCCACAGCACCGGGCCCATGGCCCAGCCGTGGTCGACCACGCACAATGCGAACGCTACCGTCAGCAGCACCCAACCCAGCACCCGCCACTGCGTGCGCCGTGCCGGGGTGGCTGCAGCCTTGCCGTGCAGGTCGTGCTGGTGCTTCTCCATCGCCAGCGACAGCGCGGTGAACGCAGAGAACGACAGGGTCAACGCCAGCAGCATCATGCGCTGGCCTCCGCTTCGGCGGTTTCTGCAGCGTCCACCGGGGCCTTGGGCGCCGCCGCCGCCGCTGCACGCTTCTTCTTCTCGGCCGCGCTCAGCGGTGGTGTCCAGCGCTGCATGCGCCAGCCGCACAGCGCCAGCATCGCGCCGAACGCGATCATCGACAGATCAAAGCCAGCCAGCACCCAGTCGCCATTGTGCAGGGTGTTGCCCAGGTGCGCATGCGTGGTCAGTGCATTGACCACCGGCACCAGCGCGAACGCAGCCGCACCGAGGTACAGCTGCCAGGCCCACATCATCCGCTTCGGCCAGATGAAGGCGGCCAGCAATGCCGCACCCCAGGCATAGAAGAAGGTGTTGGCCTCGGCACTGGAGCGCTCGGCGATGTCCAGCGGCAGCAGGCGGTTGCCCCAGAAGTACGCTGCAAAGGCGATCGGCAGGCCGGCCACGGTACCGATGTTCAACGCATCGACCAGGCGCAGGCCGAAGCCTGTGCGGCCACTCTTGGCGTGCTTGGGCCGTTCCTTCACCGCCCACAGCACCACGCCGCTGGCCACCATCAGGCAGCCGACCAGTCCGGACAGGAAGAACAGTGCACGCAGGCCCCAGTCGGCGAAGCGCGCCAGATGCAGGCCGTACAGCACGCCGCGGGTGGCGGTGGCGCCACCGGAAGGCGGTGTTTCTTCCAGCAGCGTGCCGTTGACCATGTCGTAGCGCACGGCCGGGGTGTCGGTGGACAGGCGCTTGCCGTCACGCTGGCGGATGTCGATCACTGCATTGGCCGCGCCCGGGTTGGACACGGTGAAGCCGGCCACTTCCACGCCGTGCCAGTGTGCACGCGCGCTGTCCAGCAGCTGCGCGATCGGCAGCGGGGTGGCGCGGCCTTCGGCAGGTGCGGTCACCTCCGGCATGCCGCCGAAAGCTTCGCTGAAGAACTTGTCCTCGTCCTGAGGGTAAGCCACCTTCACGCCCCACGGCAGGTACATGATCATCAGGGTGACGATGCCGGTGTAGGTGATCATCGCGTGGTAGGGCAGGGCCATCACCGCGCTGACGTTGTGGAAATCGAGCCAGGAACGCAGGCCCTTGTCCTTGCGGAAAGTGAAGAAGTCCTTGAAGATTTTCTTGTGGGTGATGACGCCGGTGATGATTGCCACCAGCATGAACATCGCGCAGAAGCCGACCAGATAGCGCGCCCACAGCACCGGGATGTAGTGCAGGTCGAAATGCAGGCGGTAGAAGAAATCACCGCCGCGGGTCTCGCGGGCCTTCAGCGCCTGCCCGGTGTTCGGGTCCAGTGTGGCATCGCCAAAGCCCCCTCGACGGCCACGACTGGGATCGGCCAGCTCCGGCGGCAGCCGCCAGAACATCTGCATGGCCGGGTTGCGCGGTTGTGGCAGGGTGACGAACCAGTTCTCGGCCTGCGCAGCGTTGGCCTGCAGGTAGTCCACGGCACGCTGCGCGGCCACATCGATGCTGACGTTGCTGGAGGGCAGTTCCGGGCGCATCCAGCGGCTGATTTCCTCGCGGTAGTAGCTGGCCGTGCCGGCCATGAAAATCAGCAGCAGCAGCCAGCCGACCAGCAGGCCGGTCCAGGTGTGCAGCCAGGCCATCGACTGGCGGAATCCATTCTTCATGCCCAGGCCCCCAGCATGCGCGCGATAGCTGCCATCAGCAGGGTGGGGGCGAGGATGCCGACCCACGCACGCAGCGCACTGCGCGTGGCGAACGCCCACAGCGCCGCGCAGGCGGCCACCAGAATGGCCAGCAGCATGCCGGTCAGCACGGTCTGGCCACGTGCGCCGGGCAGCGCCACCGCGCAGAACACGCTGGTCACAGAAGCCAGCGCGTAGCCGCCGAAGATCGCCGCCAGCGAGCGTGACAGCACGCCCCAGCGCGGGTTGGAGAAGAAGGTGCGGGGGCTGGCGGTTGCGGGCGAGCGGTCCACGGCGTTCCTGCAGGTTTCAGTGAAAAGGAACCGGCGCACCGCAGCGCGCCGGGGTTGGCCATCCGTGGCCGGGCACCGGTCGCAGAACCGGTGCCATCCATCGAGGGTCAGAGCTTCCAGCGCAGTGTCATCGTCACATTGCGCGGTTCGCCCCAGAACACGCCGTCATAGAAACCGACGCGGTTGTAATACTTCTTGTCCAGCAGGTTGTTCACGTTTACCTGCGCGGTGAAGTTCTCGTTGAAGCGATAGCCCGCCGACAGGTTGAGCAGGTAGATGTCGCCCTGTTCGATTGCCACGCGGTCGCGCTTGCCGCTGGTCAGGAAGTCCGCACGCGGCTTGTTGCTCAGGCTCCAGATACCGCTCTGCCAGGTGGCGCCACCGCCCAGCCAGAAGCGGCCTTCAGCACCGCCCGGTCGCCAGCTGGCGTTGAGGCGGAACAGATCGACCGGGACGACGGTGTTCTGGCGCACGCCCTGCGCATTGCGGCTGACGGTGTGGGTGAAGCCGGCCGCCAGGTTCCAGTTCTCACCAAGGCTGCCTTGTGCTTCGATCTCCCAGCCCTTGACCTTGTTGCCCTTGCCGGTGGAGCGGTAGGCACTGACCCCACCCGGCAGCGAGTTTTCCGGCACCGAGTCATCGAGCTCGGCAACGTTGTCCTTGTGGCCCTTGAACACGGCCGCGGAAGCATTCAGCAGACCGTCGAAGAACTCGGCCTTGACGCCGGCCTCCCACATGTCACCGACCACCGGTTCGAGGTAGTTATTGTCCCGGTCACGGTAGTTCTGCGGCTGGAAGATGTCGGTGTAGCTGACGTAGCCGCTGAAGTAGCGGTTGAAGTCGTAGATGAAGCCAGCATACGGAGTGAGCGAGTCGTCCGGCTTGTAGCCGCCGCGACGCGTATCGGTCAGGCGACCGGCGGCGTCATGGGTATAGTTCCAGGTACGCGTTTCCCAGCTGCCGTAGCGCGCGCCAAGCACCGCGGTCAACGGATCGGCCAGCTGCAGGCGCGTCGCCAGATAGGCCGCGCGCTGGCGCAGTTCGTCTCCAGAAGCCAGATAGCCCAGGCGGGTAACCTGCAGCGGCGCGACGTCTCCGTTCCAGCGGTGCCAATCCGGTACACGGGTGTAGCTGTCCGGGTAGGCAGCAGTGTCGGTGGCAGGCACGTCACCCTTGCGCACGGATTGGCCGAAACCGAGCACCAGCTCGTGTTCCCGGCCGAACAGCCGGAACGGACCGCCAACATTGAAGTCGAACACCTGCATATCGCCGTTCTCGCCGAAGCTGCCGACGAAGGCGCTGATGCCGCTGCCATCGGCATTCGGGTAGCCGGAGGCCCCGTACCACACCGCACCGTCGGTTTCGCGCTTGGAGCGGGTATAGGCGGCCTTGGCGGTCCAGCCGTTGCCCAACTGCTGCTCAAGGCGTGCGAATGCGCTCTTTTCGATGATCGGCCAACTGCTCCAGCGGGCGGACAGGTTGGTCGAGCGCGGCAGGTTGGCGGGCTGGCCATCGGACCCCCAGTACGGCACCACGCCCCAGGTCACGCCAGTGGTGCGCGGCGACTGGTACTCGTAGCCGGCCTCGAGCAGGGTCGTGTCGGTAATGTCGGCCTGGACGATGCCGTAGAACACGTCCTTGTCCAGTTTGTAGACATCGCGGAACGAGTCGCTCTGCTGTTTGGCCGCCACCACGCGCGCGCGGATGCGGCCGTCGAGTGCAACCGGGCCACCGAGGTCGGCCTCCAGGCGCTGGTTGCCCCAACGCCCGAGGGTCAGGTTGGCGCTCATCTGGAAGCTGTCGGTAGGACGCTTGCGCACGAAGTTGATGGTGCCCGAGGGATCGCCGGCACCGGTGGTCAGGCCGGTTGCGCCGCGCACCACTTCGATGCGGTCATAGATCACGCTGTCGGTGTTGGTCTTGATGTACCCACCGAAGGTGTTGAGCATCCCATCGACCTGGAAATTGGTGATGTTGTAGCCGCGCGAGACGTAGTTGATGCGCTCACTGTCGGTAACCGATACCGCCACGCCGGTGACCTGGCCCATCACATCGGACAGCGAGAACAGGCCCATGTCATCCAGGCGCTGGCGGGTGACCACGGTCATCGACTGCGGCGTCTGGCGCAGCGACAGGCCGAGCTTGGTGGCCGTGCTGGCACGCTTGACCGTATAGCTGTCGACGATATCGCCGTCAGCGGTGACCTGGACCGTATCCAGCGTGCGCGCGGAAGGATCGGCAGTGCCGTCGGCGTGGGCCAGCGGGGCGATCATCAGTGCGGTCACGGCCAGGGCCAGCAGAGTGGGATGAGGGTGGTTCAACGGCATTGCCATCGGTGCGATTCCATGCAGGACGAAACAGGCGATGGAATGCGCAGACACAGCAGCCATGCGCTTCGCGCACGTCGCCCAGCGAGTCCCATCGACGGTGCGCCACCCGCTTGGTGCGGGCGACCCGGTAGTCGGGGGATGTACACGGGCGAAGGGGCGGGTGGGTGCGTGCTTCCGTGCCCCGCTTGGCTAAGCGTACAACCGATCGGCAAATGATAGGCATTCGCATTTCGTTAATCAAGCGTGACGAATTCCGTCTCCACGCAGGGCATGGATCGACTGCCGGATGGGGTCCTAGAACCTGAACACCACCGTCGCGGCGTGCAGCAGCAGGCCGATCAGGCCACCCACCAGGGTGCCGTTGAAGCGGATGAACTGCAGGTCGCGACCCACGCTCAGCTCCAGCTGCTCGACCAGGTGCCGTTCGTCCCAGCTCTTCACGGTCTGCGCGATATGCGTGGTCACGCCTTCGCGCAGGCGGCCGGTGAGGCGCTGGGCGCCCTCCAGCAGATGCTGGTTGAGCGCGTCGCGCAGGGCCGGGTCGGCCTGCAGGCTGGCGCCGAGCGAACCCAGGCTGCGCTGCAGGTGGCCGACCAGCGCTGAATCCTCACGCTGCAGGTCAGCACGCAGGCTGGCATGGATGCGCGCCCACAGCCCCTGCACGTACTCCTGCAGGGCAGGGTGGTCGATCATTTCCTGTTTGAGCTGTTCGATGCGCTCGGCCAGGGCCGGGTCCTCGCGCAGGCGCTGCACGTAGTTCTGCAGCCAGCTCTCGTAGTCTTGGCGCAGCGGATGCTGCGGCTCGGCCAGCACCTGCTGCAGTTCTTCCAGCACCGCCCGCGCCAGTCGCTCGGCCAGGCTGTCGCCGATCTCGTCGATCGGCTTGACCCAGTTCACCGTGCTCGACAGCGTCGGCCACTCGCGCTGGATGTAACGCACGATCAGCTGCGAGGCGCGCTCCTTCACTTCCGGCTGCTCCAGCCAGCGCCCCAAGCGCTGCAGGCCCTCGTCCAGCACGCGCTGGTGGCGCCCATCGGCGGTCAGCAGGGCCAGCAGCTCACCGGCGGTGGCGGCGGCATTCCACTGCCGCAGCTGCTGCACCACGAAGGCGTGCAGCTGCCGGCGCACCGCGGTTTCGTCGAAGAAGTCCAGTGCCTGCAAGGCCCAGCCGCGGGCCATGTCGGCCAGCATCCGTGAGCGCGCCGGATCGGCCAGCCAACTGCCGAGGCGGCTGGCCGGATCGAACACCTGCAGCTTGGCCAGTAGCACACCCGGCTCCAGGAACTGGTCGCGCACGAACAGCGCCAGGCTGTCGCCGATGCGTTCCTTGCTGCGTGGGATGATTGCCGTATGCGGGATCGGCAGGCCCATCGGCCGTCGGAACAGCGCGACGACCGCGAACCAGTCGGCCAGTGCGCCTACGGCCGCTGCTTCGCAGAAGGCCGAGACCCAGGCCCAGATGCCGCGCTCGCCCTGCCAGTGGCTGACCGCGAAACCGGCCAGCATCAACAGCAGCAGTCCCAGCGCGAGGGCTTTCAGGCGCCGCAGCTGTGCGCGGCGCGGATCGTTGGCAGACGTCATGCCGGAAGTCTAACCGGCACGGCATGAGCATCTGGTAGTGCCGGCCGCTGGCCGGCATCCGCAACGCACCCGGAACGTCCATGGGGTTGCCGGCCCGCGGCCGGCACTACCCGTTGGTTCAGAGCGCTTCGAGCTGCTTGCGCAACGCCGCCAGCTGCGCGCGCAGGGTGTCGTTCTCGCGGGTCAGCGCGACCACGCGGCGGCGCAGCGCCGGGGCATCCTCGCCCAGCTGCTCCAGTGCCGACAGCACCTCGGCGTCGCGGCTGGCGATCTGCTCTTCGTCCGCTTCCTCGAAGCCCATCTCGGCTGCTTCCGGCTTCGGTGCGCGCGGCTTGCGCTTGGACTCGCGCACGCGCTTGGCGGCCTGCTTCAGCTCATCCTTGCCACCGGCGGCAGCGGCGCGCTGCTCGTCTTCCGGCAGGTCGGCCACGGCAGCAGCAGCGCTGATCGAGATCACGCCGGCCTTCACCGCTTCCACCACCTCGGCCGCGGCCTGGGCGTGGATGCGTTCGATCATGCCGACCTGGCTGGTGCTCAGCTTGGCCTCGCGGGCCAGCTCGGCGCGGCTGATCTTCGGTGCCGGTTCCCACGGCGGGCTGTCCTCACCCGCGTCCTCGATGGCTTCGGCGGTGCCGTCGCTCTCGCGTTGCAGCTGCGCCTGCTCGATCTGCTTGCGGGCGGCCAGGATGTCGCGCTTGCGCAGCGCCAGCACGCCGCGCTGGAAGTCGGACACGCTGCGGCGGCCCAGGTGCTGCTCGATCATCCACAGGTGCACGTCTTCCATGCTCTGGAAGCGGGTGTTCTGCACGGTATTGAAGGGCAGGCCATGCTTCTGGCAGATGCCGAAACGGTTGTGGCCATCGACCAGCACATCGCCCCACAGCACCAGCGCATCGCGGCAGCCTTCAGCCAGGATGCTGCGCTCCAGCGCGTCATGTTCGTCCGCGGTCAGCGGGTCGATGTAGGCCTTGAGTTCTTCTTTGACGACGATATCCATGGGCACGGCAGCGAGCAGGAGCGGAACCGCCCATTGTACCCGCTCGCCACCGCCGGCCCGGGCTCAGGCGGTGGCCCGGATCATCTCGCCCAGGGTGCCGGTGATCTGGTCGATCTGTGCCTTGTCCACGATCAGTGGTGGCGACAGCGCGATGATGTCACCGGTACAGCGCACCAGCAGCCGGCCGTCCTGGAAGCAGCGCCGGAATACCTCGTAGCCACGGCTGCCGGGGGCATCGCGGCGCGGCGCCAGCTCGACCGCGCCGACCAGCCCGAAGTTGCGGATGTCGATCACGTTGGGCAGGCCCTGCAGCGCATGCAGCCGTTCCTGCCAGTATTCGCCCAGCTCGATGGCACGCTCGAACAGGCGCTCCTCGGCATAGACCTCCAGCGTGGCCAGCGCCGCCGCACAGGCCAGCGGATGGCCGGAATGGGTATAGCCATGGAACAGCTCGATGGCCTGCGGCGGTGCCTGCATCAGGGTTGCATGCACGGCGTCGCTGGCCAGCACGCCACCCAGCGGTACCGCGCCGTTGCTGACCGCCTTGGCGAAGGTCAGCAGGTCCGGGGTGACCCCGAAGCGCTGCGCGGCGAAGGGCATGCCGACCCGGCCGAAACCGGTGATGACCTCGTCGAACACCAGCAGGATGCCGTGGTGGTCGCACAGCTCGCGCAGGCGCTGGAGGTAGCCGGGCGCGGGCAGGATCACCCCGGCCGAACCGGCAATGGGCTCGACGAACACCGCCGCGATGGTCGAGGCATCGTGCAGCGCGATCAGCCGTTCCAGGTCGTCGGCCAGCTCCGCGCCCTGGCGTGGCAGGCCCTTGCTGAACGCATTGCGCGGCAGGTCCAGGGTATGCCGCAGGTAGTCCACGCCGCCCAGCTGCAGGCCGAACGCCCTGCGGTTGTTGGGCAGCCCACCCAGCGCCATGCCGCCGAAACCGACCCCGTGGTAAGCCTTCTCGCGGCTGATGAAGCGGGTGCGCTGGCCCTCGCCACGCTGGCGGTGATAGGCCAGCGCGATCTTCATCGCGGTATCCACCGCCTCGGAGCCGGAGCTGGTGAAGAACACATGGTTGAGCGGGGCAGGCGCCAGTGCGGCCAGCCGCTGCGCCAGTGCGAAGGCCGGCGGCGAGCCCATCTGGAAGGCCGGCGAATAGTCGAGCGTGCGTGCCTGCTCGACGATGGCCTCGACGATGCGCGGGCGGGCGTGGCCGGCGTTGCAGCACCACAGGCCGGCGGTGCCGTCGAGGATCTGGCGGCCGTCGACGTCCTCGTAGTGCATGCCTTCGGCGCGTACCAGCATGCGCGGCGCGGCCTTGTACTGGCGGTTGGCGGTGAACGGCATCCAGTACGCGTCCAGTGACTCGGGGCGCTGGGTGGCCAGGTCGTGCAGGTCGCTTTCGGGACGCTTCATGCCAGCTCCATCGGGTCCGATGCGACGAATGTAGCGCAGCCGCGTCACGGTGGAGTCGCGGCGGTCCCGGTATAACCAAAGCTCGTTGACCGCTGGAGCTTCCCATGGCCGATTTCCCCGACCGCAGCCACTGGCAGGCGCTGTCCCTTCAGCTCTCGACGCCGGGCCAGGCCTTCATCGATGGCCGTTATGTCGATGCTGCCAGCGGCGCCCGCTTCGACTGCATCAGCCCGATCGATGGTCGCGTGCTGGGCGCGGTTGCCGACTGCGACGCGCAGGATGTCGAGCGCGCGGTACTGGCCGCGCGGCGCAGCTTCGAGGCGGGCCACTGGTCGCAGGCGAGCCCGGCGCATCGCAAGCGCGTGTTGCTGGCGCTGGCCGCGCTGGTGGAGAAGCACGCCGATGAGCTGGCGCTGCTGGAAACCCTGGACATGGGCAAGCCGGTGCGTGACGCACGCCGTATCGACCTGCCCGGTGTGGTGCGGTGCCTGACCTGGACCGCCGAAGCGGTGGACAAGCTGTATGGCGAGATCGCGCCGACTGGCCCGCACGAACTCGGACTGGTCACCCGCGAAGCCGCGGGCGTGGTGGCGGCCATCGTGCCGTGGAATTTCCCGTTGCTGATGGCCTGTTGGAAGATCGCGCCGGCGCTGGCGATGGGCAACTCGGTGGTGCTCAAGCCTTCGGAGCGGTCGCCGCTGAGTGCGCTGCGGCTGGCGGCGCTGGCTGCCGAGGCGGGTCTGCCGGAGGGCGTGCTGAACGTGCTGCCGGGCCATGGCGCGCGCGTTGGCGAACCGCTGGCCCTGCACATGGACGTGGATGTGTTGGCGTTCACCGGTTCCACTGCCACCGGCGCGAAGTTGCTGGAGTATTCCGGGCGATCCAACCTCAAGCGGGTCTGGCTGGAATGCGGCGGCAAGAGCCCGCACGTGGTGTTCGCCGACGCTCCCGATCTGGACGCGGCGGCCAAGGCCGTGGCGCAGGGCATCTTCTTCAACCAGGGCGAAGTCTGTACCGCCGGGTCGCGCTTGCTGGTGCAGCGCTCGATCCGTGAGGATTTCGTGCACCAGGTGGTTGCTTATGGCCAGCACATGCAGCCGCAGCATCCGCTGGACGCCGACGCGCCGATGGGCGCGCTGGTGGACGCCGCGCATCTGGACAAGGTGATGCGGGATATCGCACGCGCCGAAGCTGAAGGTGCCCGCCTGCTGCTGGGCGGGCATCGTGCCGAGGTGGAGGTGGGTGGCAGCTATGTGCAGCCCACGGTGTTCGACCAGGTGCGCCCGGAGCAGGCCTTGGCACGCGAGGAAGTGTTCGGGCCGGTGCTGGCGGTGCTCGGTTTCGACGACGAGGCCGAAGCCGTGCGCGTGGCCAACGACAGCCGCTACGGACTGGCCGCCGGTCTCTGGACACGCGATCTGGGCCGCGCGCATCGGGTTGCGCGCCAGCTGCGCGCCGGCAGCGTCTGGGTGAACGGCTGGGATGGCGGCGACATGACCGCACCGTTTGGTGGTTACAAGCAGTCCGGCAACGGCCGCGACAAATCGCTGCACGCCTTCGACAAGTACAGCGAGATCAAGGCCACCTGGATCCAGCTGTAACGACGCGGCTGCTTGACCGCTGTTCGCTCTTTGTAGAGTCGAGCCTTGCTCGACTACTTTTCGTTCTTCGGTAGAGCCGAGCCATGCTCGGCTGCATCTCGCGAAGAGCAGTCGAGCATGGCTCGACTCTACATAAAGCATATAGCTGTCGAGCTACCGGCAGCGGGTACTCACCTGCAGCACCGCTGCACGCAGCAGATCCCGGTCGGCTTCTTCGACGGCGTTCTGGAAATAGTCCATGTCCTGCTTGCCCAGCTCGCACGGATCGACGATGTATCCCGGTGGCCACAAACCCAGCAGTTGCGCTACGCCATGCACGATCTGCTCCGGCGTCATCTGCCGGCGGATCCGGAAGTAATTGCGGCGCGGCGCGAATGCCGGGTGTATCTCGCGGCGACCAATAAGGCGCGGAGCGACACCCGCAGCGCTGATGCCGTCGCCACCGTCGATGCTGCCCGCCGGGAGGCCCAGGATCAGCGGCGCCATTGCAGGCGATTCCTCGAACGCGGGGGTACTGGCATCCGTAGGTGCCGCCGGGGGCGGGCGTGGCGCTGTCGATGCGGCCGGGCGCGCTGCCTCTGCGGTGGGCTGCGCCGGGCGCGGTTGCGCCGGCACGGGCTGCTTCGGTGGCAGCCAGTACAACGTCATCCTGGCGCCTTCGTCGCTGCGCAGCGTCATCCTGCCACTGCCCAGCAGCCACACTGCCATCAACCCATGCACCAGCAGCACCATCAGCCATGCCGCCATGCGCGGCAGCTTCGGCGAATCGGACCACGACAGCGCGACTGCAGTCATCGGCAAAGCATCCATGCAGGGACCGGTGGCGCAGCCTAGCGGGTGGCCCGAAAAATTCCGTTGGCATCGGTGTCGGCTGAAACCATCGCCCCGTGCGGCCACCGGCCCGTGGCAGAATCGGGCGATCCGCCGTTACCCGTGTTGCCGATGTCGACGATCACCGCTGCCGCGCCGTCCGTGAATTCCCCCAGTCGAGTCCTGCTGGCCAGCCTGATCGGCACCACCATCGAATTCTTCGATTTCTACATCTACGCCACGGCCGCGGTGCTGGTGTTCCCACACCTGTTCTTCCCGGACAGCAGCGAACAGGCGGCGCTGCTGCAGTCACTGGCGACCTTCGCGGTCGCGTTCATCGCGCGTCCGGTGGGCTCGGCAGTGTTCGGCCACTTCGGTGACCGTATCGGTCGCAAGGCCACGCTGGTGGCCGCGCTGCTGACCATGGGCCTGTCCACGGTGCTGATCGGTTTGCTGCCGACCCACGCGCAGATTGGCCTGTGGGCCCCCGCGCTGTTGGCGCTGTGCCGCTTCGGCCAGGGCCTGGGGTTGGGCGGCGAGTGGGGTGGGGCAGTGCTGCTGGCCACCGAGAACGCACCGCCGGGCAAGCGCGCCTGGTACGGCATGTTCCCGCAGCTGGGTGCGCCGCTCGGCTTCCTGCTGTCGGCCGGCATTTTCCTGGTGCTCGGCCGCTGCCTGAGCCAGGACGACTTCCTGCAGTGGGGCTGGCGTATCCCGTTTGTGGCCAGCGCACTGCTGGTCGGCCTTGGCCTGTGGGTGCGCCTGAACATCCACGAGACGCCCGATTTCAAGAAGGCGCTGGAGCGCAAGGCGCCGGTGCGGCTGCCGATGTGGACGGTACTGCGTGACCATCCGGTGCCGATGCTGCTGGGCACTCTGGGCGCGTTCGCCACCTTCGTGCTGTTCTACCTGATGACGGTGTTCAGTCTAGGCCATGGCACCGCGGTGCTGGGCTACAGCCGCGAGCAGTTCCTGCTGATGCAGATGGCGGGCATGCTGTTCTTCGCGCTGGGTATCCCGCTGTCGGCGCGCTATGGCGACCGTTGGGGCACGCGACGCACGATGATCGTCGCAAGCGTACTGATCGTCGGTTTCGGTGTGCTGTTCGCGCCGCTGTTCCAGCCGCACAGCCCGTGGCTGGTCACTGGCTTCCTGTGCCTGGGCCTGTTCCTGATGGGCCTGACCTACGGCCCCTGCGGCACCTTCCTGGCCGAGATCTACCCGGTGGAGGTGCGCTATACCGGCGCGTCGCTGTCTTTCAACCTGGCCGGCATCCTTGGCGCGGCACCGGCGCCGTACCTGGCCACCTGGCTGGCCGAACGCTTCGGCCTGGTCGCGGTGGGTTACTACCTGTGCCTGACTGCGGTGGCGACCCTGTGCGCGCTGGTGGCACTGCACCGGCGCGCCTTGAGGCTCAACCAAAGAAGCGCTTGAGCGTACGCCCCAGCCAACCGCCCCCTTGGTGCTCGCGGGCGAACTGGTTCAGGTGCGCCTTGACCTGTTCGGCATAGGCCTGGTCATCACCGCGTATGTGATTGAACAGCCAGCGTGAGAGCATGGTGCGCAGTTCGTCGCTGATGTCCTCGCCGGCCTGGAAGCGCATGCGGTATTCCGATACCCGCTTGATGAAGACCTCATGCACGCGCTTGTGCGCGGCACAGAACGGGTAGCCCGCTTCTTCCATCAACTCTTCTTCGAACGCGAAGTGCGACATGGTGTAGTCCACCACCTCGTCGATCACTTCACCCACCGCCGCACGCTGCATGCTGGCCTGGGCCACGTGCAGGTGGTTGAGCATTTCGATGATGCGGCGGTGTTGTTGGTCGATCACATCGATGCCGATGTTCAGATCGTCCTGCCAGACCAGTAGTGCCATCCCCGGCTCCCCTTCATGCGTATGTCGGGGCCGACTGTAGAGCCGCCGCGCGGGTGCGGCGTTGATCTGGATCAAAGCGGGCCGGTCAGGGCAGGGCCGGCTCGCGCGGGCGCAGCGGGCTGGCCACCGTGGTGCAGCTGACCCGGTTGCGGCCACCGGCCTTGGCCAGGTACAGCTGGCGGTCGGCCTCGGAGATCAGCCGGTGCAGCGCATCACGCTGCGGGCGCAGGCAGCACAGGCCGATGCTGACCGTCATGCGAAGCGTCGCGGTGCCAATGTCCACTTCCAGTGCGGCGATGCGCTGGCGCAGCTCCTCGAAGTACTGCAGTGCTTCGTCCTGTTCCATGTCCGGCACCAGCAGGCAGAACTCCTCGCCACCGAAGCGTGCGATCAGGTCCTGGCTGCGTGCATGCGCGGCCACCGCACCGGCCACCGCGCGCAGCGCATCATCGCCGGCCTCGTGGCCGTGAGTGTCGTTGATGTGCTTGAAGTGGTCGATGTCGATCATCGCCACCGCCACGCACTGGCCATGCAGCTGCAGCTGCGGCAACTGGCGCTGGCTCTGTTCCAGGAAGCAGCGGCGGTTGGGCAGGCCGGTAAGGAAGTCTCGGGTGGCCAGATCCTGCAGGGTGCCGATCAGTTCCAGCTGGTCCACGTTCTGCGAGACCCGGCAGAAGAATTCCTCGCGCGAGAATGGCTTGCGCAGGAAGTCGTTGGCACCGTTCTTCAGGAAGCGCGGGATCAGCGAGGCGTCGGTGTTGCCGGAGATGCCGATCACCGCCACCTTGTCGCGCGAGCGCAGGGTGCGCAGGCGGCGGGTGAATTCCACGCCCTGCATGCCGGGCATTTCCTGGTCGACCACCGCCAGGCGGATCGCCGGATGCGCCTCGATCGCGGCCAGGCCCTCGTTGCCGTCGGCGGCTTCGTGCACCTCATGGCCATACATGCGCAGCAGGGCGGCGGCATAGCCACGCGCGGACGGTGAATCGTCCACCACCAGCGCCGCGATGCGACGGTTGCGTTCCAGCCGCTGTACCAGCCACACCAGGTAGTCGATGCTGCCGGGGGTGTTCTTCAGTACGTAGTCGATGATCTGCTGCTGCAGCACGCGCTTGCGCAGGTCCTCGTCGTACACGCCGCTGACCACCACGGTCGGCAGGTCGCGCTTGAGGAAGAACTCGACCACCGCATCGCGGTCGCCGTCGGCCAGCACCAACCCGGTCAGCACCAGGAACCAGCCGCCACCCTCGCTCAGCAGGCGATCGGCCTCGGCCAGGGTGGAGGCGATCACCACCGGCAGTTCCAAGCGTTGCTCGATGGCTTCGCGCAGCATGCCGGTGAACGCACGGGAATTTTCGACCAGCAGGATCCGCTGTGGCAACGGATCGGCCAGGTCGCCATCGACGGCGGCCTGCGGCAGGACGGGCATGATGCGGTGGCTCACGAAGGAGGGCTCGGCACGGATAGCGGCGGTTTCGGGTGTAACTTTAGCCGCTCATGCAGCGCCCGGCGTACATCATGCCGCGGAGAATGGAGCTAGGCGAACTCTTTGCTTCGCGCTCTGCCCCCCTGGACCAGGGACGGCAGGGATTCGCTGAGTATGATCGTGATTCGATGGTGACGACATAGCAGCACGCCGTCGTAAGCAATCAGGCGTCCGCCGAGCCGATCAATCAGTGCAGCTTCGGTGGCCGACGTCAGTGGACGATCGCGATCCAACAGTGCGATGTTCAACATGATGCCGTGACGCTGGCCGAGCCGGCCACAACGTGCCTGGATGTGTATCTGCCCCGGCTCATGACTCAGCATGACCGGCACTGCATCGATCAGTAGGCGATAGGCTGATAGTTGCAGACCCACGCTCAACTGGCAGGGGTCGCCGGAGAACTGTGGTCGATTCATACGGCCGGTGGAGTTCCAACCGTCCCGTACGCCGCTGGCTTGCAGGCTGAGGTAAAGCCCGATCTGCTCAATTGCAGTCGGGTAGATCATGCTGGCCTGTTGGCGGAATTGCCATGAATGCGTTGCAGATGTCTGAACCAGATCTGCCGCGATATCGTGGTGACCATGGGTCTTGAGCCAGTCAACAACACCTTGCACCGACATATCCATGCCGTCACCAATTGATTTCAGCTCGAGCGCCCGTGAACGCAGAGCCTGCTCACCGGCCAGGTACGAGGCGCGCGCCAGCTTTACTGTGTTCCGGCCACTATCTTCATGCTCTTGGTACTTGCGTTGATAGTGGCTGATACCAGATCCCAGTGCGAGCAGCGCGACGCTTATTACGCAAAGGCTCTGCTGCGTAGAGAAGGCTCCGAGGTCAAACGAAGCGGGTAGCCCAGTGCTTGGTGTAGATGCGAGCACGATCAGATTCAGTAGCGGCACTGCGATTGCCGCGCCGCGCCAACCGTGCAGGAAGGCAAGTGCGATTGCCGGGAGCGAAGCCATCAGGACGAGTTGCTCACGGGTGGTGTTGGCCGTAGCCGGTGTCAGCTTCATTGCCAATCCAAGCACCATGATCAGCGTGATGGATGTGGCGGTGAAAGCAACGAAGCGGGTGCTCCATCCTGGTTCGGAGTGACGCCGCAGCCAGAGCAGTGCCAGTGGGGCAAGCGTAAGGATACCGGTGGTTTGGCCCAGCAAAGTACGTCCCACCCGTTCGAGCATCATTTCCGGGTCTGGGCCAGGCCACAGCAGACGCGCAAGTCCCATGTTCAGCAGGCTGACTGCAATGCCTGCCGAGAACGACAGGGAGAGCAGCCACAATCCGCCCGCGGTAGGGACATGTCTGCGATGGAAGCGCACGATCAGCATTGCCAGAGGCATCAGCCCAATTGAGCCAAGAATGACCCATGCCAGTCCGTGGGTTGTCGCCATTGGCATGCGGATCTGTGCGAAATAGGCGTATTCGCCAAGCAGAAGGTACGGCCATAGGCGCACAGGTACCAACAGAAGTGCAGCAATCCGCACGCCCGCAGGAAGATAGAACTGGTCAAGTGACAGTTGCCGCGTCACCAAACACGCAGCCGCATATAGGATCGCTACCGCGAATCCTTCTGGACGGAAGCGAACGTCTACCTGTATTCCATCCTTCCACCAGCTCACTTCACCCTCCCGGGTCGGTTGGGACGCTCGGTCCCGCGTATGCGTGGCCTGCCCAGCACAGCACAGCGGCTTCGGCAGATAGCACGCCGTGCAACGGAAAAATGGAGAATACACACGGGGGCCGGTCGGTGCGATGGCACCCCCGTGGGGGCCTCGGTATGCTGGGGATGCTCCGGCCTTGACGCTTGCAGCGGACGATTTTATCCGGGCATGAAGTGGCATGGCGCTCTTTTGCCGCGGTCAATGCGGAATTACCCGGATGCAGTAACTCAATCAAAAATGGAGATGCCTGTGAGATTTCCCCGATTTTCCGTTGCGGCGACGACTGTAGCTCTGCTATCCATGCCCATGCTGGTTTCAGCATCCTGCTGTACAACGGGGGGCAATGGTGTCCAGATGGCCAGCGCCGGTTTGGGCGAACGCCAGCCGGTCGCCATCAATCTAAGCTTGGATCCGGCTTGGTTTGTCTATGCCTTTCAGCGCGATGGTGTGACCTACTACCAGGTCAATGATCCTTCGGGCCAAGTGGTTTTGATCATCGCCAACATCGATTCCACTTTCTGGACACTGCCGGCCGGAAATTCGTCTGTCCGTGTCTCGCTACCTTCGCAGCGGCTGGCGATGCCGGCGACGGCGCGTAGGCATCTGGTGTTCCAAGCGTCGGACTTCTCGTTGGCTGTCCACGGTGAAGGGAAGGGAGCAATCTGGTCCGTCGAGACGTCCCCCAGCGAAAAGTGAAAGACCGTAGATGGCAAGTAGAGTGCCCGCGGTGGTCCAGAGCCGCTGCGGGTACGCTTCGCTGCCGTTGCTGATGCGAACTGGCGGGGCTTTGAGTCAGTACCTGACCGGCATGTCAATCGGAGCATCCACTCGCGGCGGCGCGCTGTCCCCTTGCATTTCGTAGTGGGTATCACGCATCACCATCCGGATCCGGTTATCCAGGCAGCTGACTGTGCCAGAGTAGGCCTGTGTACGTGCTGAGAGACGCTCAATTGCCAGATCGACAGTTCTCGACGACAACGTGCTCGTGCGATCGAGCAGCGAAGCTGTGATCAATATTCCCTTGTGTTGACCCACGTGTCCGCAACGTGCACGGAGCTGGATCTGGCCCCGTTCTTCCTTGAGCAACAGAGACATGGACTCGGCAAGGACGCGATAAGCGGCAAGCTGTAAACCCATGCTCAGCTGGCAGGGATCACCCTGAAGTACGGGGCGGACCACTCGGTGGGTCTCTTCCCAGGCCTCGCTCAGCCCGCCTGCCTGAAGAGCAACGTAGAGCCCAGCGTGCTCCAGCTCAGTCGGGTAGACCATGCTGGTCAGCTCGCGGAACTTGCGCGAGCGTGAGGAAAATGTTCGCAGAAGATCGATTGCCGGGCCTTCCTGGCCATGTGTCCTGAGCAGCTTCAGGGTTTCATCAAGGGCTGCTTCAATATCGTCGGCTACCCTGCGCAGGCCCAGTGCCCGCTCGCGCAGATCCATCTCACTGGCCAGGTGGGCCGAGCGAGAGAAAACCACTGTCTGCGGCTCCTGTAGCTGAACCGTTGTGGGCGCACGCTGATGATAGTGATGAGTGATGCGTGAGCCCAGAGCCAAGAGGGTGGTACCCGTGATCGCGATGATCTGTTGCGTGAAGAAGGTTGTCTGGTCGAACGAGCCCGGTAGTCCGGTACTGGGCATGGTTACGCTGAGAATTATGTTCATCAGCGGTACGCCCACAGCAGCACCTCGCCATCCATGAATGCATGTCAGCGCAATTACGGGCAAGGTCATCAACAGCTGCAATATGGCTCGTGCCGCATCATCACGCGCACCGGCCGTGGCGATGAGAATGCTGAGAGCACATAGAGCGCTGAGCGCCGTGATGGTAGGGCGCAGCCGCCAGGTAGACCAGTCGTAGCCGCCACGACGGCGGAGCCACAGCAATGCAAGTGGTGCCACTGTCAGGATGGCGATGTAGTCACCCAGCACAAATAGCGCTGCATTCGTGTAGAAGGGCATGCTTGGCGGGACCGGCCAAAGCACGTGGGACAGTCCCAGCTTGAGAGCGCTGGCGACCAGTGCTGCGGATGCTGCAACGGAAAGCAGCCAGCTTTCACTGGTCGATGCCATTGCCTTGCGGTGGAGGTGGACGATCAGCGCCACCGCAGGTATCAGACACGCCGATCCGAGGATGACCCAGCTTATCCCGTACTCTTCGATCATTGGATAACGCAGCGGCGCGAAATAGGCGTATTCACCAAGAATGAGATACGGCCAGAGCCTGGGCGGACACAACAGCAGTGCGGCCACGCGAATGCCAGCCGGCAGGAAGAACTGATCAACGGAGAAGTGACGGGCTCCCCAGCAGGCGAAGGCATACAGCGCAGCAAGAGCGAGGCCGACAGGTCGTATACGGAAGCTCAGTTCAAATCCACTTTTCAACCAACTCAAGCCCAAGCCTCCCTTGCTCGTACCGCGTTATCGCAGTCCTGGCGACACTGAATGTATCCTTCAGGCCCGACAGTATCTGTTGATGCCGATGGGCGCAATCTCGTAGGCGGCGGAGGCGTCAGGCGGTCTTTCGCCAGCCGTGAACACGCCGCCATTGGATGTCACCAAGCGGCTGTGAAGTCCGTCGCAGTTTTCTGATTTGGGTATCAGATCCGTGAGGGTGGGCCAATCGGGTCGAGCGGGTTGTCCCGACCGGCTTCACGAACCGGGTAGGCCCCGGTCTGGGGAGCGCTTACCGCTTCGATGAGGCAGATCCGGACGCGATTGCCTTGGCATTGAATCGTGCCGCGATATGCGAGCACGCGGCCGGCTAACTGGTCAGTGGCCATGATCATCGTCGCCTGCGAAAGGCGTCGGCGTGGATCGAGCATGGCTGCAACGAGCAAGATTCCTTGCTGTCGGCCAAGGCGGCCACAGCGCGCTCGCACGGTGAGTTGACCGGATTCGTTGCCAAGCAGGATGGACACTGCCTCGACGATCGAGCGATAGGCTGCCAGCTGCAAGCCAGGGCTGAGGGCGCAGGGATCGCCCATCAACCAGGGTTGATTGATCCGGTGGGTATTGCCCCAAGCCTCACGCACTCCACCCGCCTGCAAGGCCACGTACAAGCCCAGCCGTTCCAGGGCGGCGGGATAGATCATGCTGGCCTGGGCCCGGAACAGGCGTGAATGCACCTCCGAGGTATGCCGCAGGCTGTCGGCCACGGCGTGATGGCCCTGCGCATGCAGCCAGTTCACCATTTCGTTCAGCGACAGGTCCATGCCATCGCCCAACTGGCGCAGATGGGCCGCGCGCTCACGCAGGTCCATCTCGCTGGCCAGATGTGAATTCCGTGCGAGCTGCAGGGCCGTTCTGCCATCTTCCTCGCGCAACCGGTGCTGGTTCTGGAAGTGGGTGATGCGTGCGCCAAGCAGCAGGAGGGCGATGCTGGCGATGGCCATGGCCTGCTGGGTAGCGAAAGTGGCCGGGTCGAATGCCGTCGGATGGTCGGCGGGGGTGCTGACGCCAAGAATCATGTTAACGGCGGCGACACCGATGGCCGCACCGCGCCATCCCAGCAGGCAGGTCAGGGCGATTGCGGGAATAGGCAGGATCAACAACAACTGCAGCGAGCCAGGCGCCGTGATCGAGGCAGGTACCGGAGTCGCCTGCAGGCCAATGACCAGCATGGCTCCGACGGCTCCGACGGTGGCCGCAACAGACCGGACCGTCCATTGTTCCTCGGCGCGGCGGATCCACAGCAGTGCCAGAGGCGCCAGGATCAGGATGCCGGTGAAGTCGCCCAGCGCATAGCGCAACAGGTTGGTGACAAATGACGCGTTATGCAACGGTTCCCAGAGCAGGTACGAGATTCCCAGGTTGAGCAGGCTGATGACCGTCGCGGCGCATACCGCAATGGAGATCACGCCTAGGATCGTGGTGCGCGCCAGCAGCTTCCGGTGCAGGCGCACGATCAGCATCACGGCAGGCATCAGGAACACCGAGGCGAGGATCACCCAGGTCAGGTTGTATTTGCTGATCAGGGGGATGCGCAGATGCGCGAAGTAGGCGTACTCACCAATCAGCAGGTAGGGCCAAAGACGGGGCGGGCACAACAGCAATGCGGCCACCCGCACGCCGGCAGGCAGGAAGAACTGGTCCAGTGACAGCTTGCGCGCACCCCAGCAGGCGAGGGCATAGAGCAGCGCCAGCGCCAGCCCTTCGGGGCTGACCCGTATCCTCACCAGCAGGCCGTCTTTCCACCACTGCATCCACGTGCTCCCCAGCTCCTGCGCCGATTATGTGGCGGGGAAGGCCCCGCTACCACAACGCATCCCGCAGCTTGTACCACGACATCGCCGCCACCAGCAGCGGCGTGCGCAGCAGCCGGCCACCGGGGAAGGGCGCATGCCGCAGGCGCTGGAACACGTCCAGACGCTCGCTCTGGCCGGCAATGGCGGCGGCGATCACCTCGCCGGCCAGCCCGGCGGCGGCCACCCCATGGCCGGAGAACCCCTGCGCGAAGTACAGGTTGCCGTCCAGCCGGCCCCAATGCGGGGCGCGGTTGCGGGTAATGTCCACATAACCACCCCAGACCTGGTCCAGTGCCACGTCGGCCAGCTGTGGGAACACCTGGTGCATGCGCCGTTGCATCACCCCGCGCAGGCCCGGTGGGGGCAGGGCCGAGTAGCTGGCGCGGCCGCCGAACAGCAGCCGGTGGTCGTGGCTGAGGCGGAAGTAGTCCAGAGCCCATGCGGTGTCGGCCACGGCCATGTTGTTGCCGATCAGCGCCCGGGCGCGTTCAGCACCCAGCGGCTGGCTGGCGCCGATATAGGTGCCCACCGGCATGATCCGCCGTTCCAGCTCGGGCAGCAGGCCCTGCAGCCAGGCGTTGCCGGCCACCACCAGATGCGCAGCGCGCACGCTGCCCTGAGCGGTATGCAGGGAAGGCTGTGGTCCCCGCTGCACGCGGGTCACCGCGGAGTTCTCGTGGATCACCACGCCGGCCGCGCGCGCCGCATCGGCCAGGCCGCGTGCATACGCCAGCGGTTGCAGGTGCGCGCTGAGCGGATCGAACATCGCGGCGCGGTAGCGCGGGCTGTCCAGCTGCGCGCGCAGGGCATCACGGTCCCACCATTGCATCGGGTAGTCGTAGTGGCGCTGCAGGTGCTCGCAGTTGGCCAGAAGTTCACGCTCATGGCGTTCGCGGATGGCGACGCTGGCATGGCCTTCCACCCAATGGCAGTCGATGCCGTGGCGATCGATGCGGGTGCGCATCGCCTGCACCGCGTCACGCGACCAGTCGAACAGGTGGCGCGCATCGTCGCGGCCGAGCTGGCGCTCCAGCTCGTCCACCTCGCAGCCATAGCCCACCAGCGCCTGGCCACCGTTGCGACCGGACGCGCCCCAACCGATCCGCTGCGCGTCCAGCACCACCACGCGCTGGCCACGCGTAGCCAGTTCCAGTGCTGCGGTCAGGCCGGTGTAGCCCGCGCCAAGCACTGCGACATCGGCCTGCACATTCCCCTGCAGCGAGGGAAGTGCGGGCGGCTCGGGCAAGCTGGCGGCGTACCAGCTGGGCGGGAAGGCGGCGCTCATCGCAGGCCTTGCGGGCGCAGTACGGACGGGCGGAGCGGAGGAGGGCGATCAGCGTTCACGCGCTTAGTTTCGCCGATGCATGACGGCCGTGGTGTGACGGCGACGACTTGCCGCGTTCGCCGGGCGACGGGTAACGTGTCGGCACGCCAAGGAGTTTTCCCATGCGCCGCCTGCCCTGGGTGGGCCTGCCCACCGACAGCACCGTGCTCGGCCATCACCGCTTCGCGGTGGCCGGCGAGAAGTACGTGCGCGCGCTGGCCGAGGCCGCCGAAGTGACCCCGGTGCTACTGCCGAGCCTGCAGCCGCCCTTGCCGGCTGGCCACTGGCTGCAGGGGCTCGATGGCCTGCTGTTGACCGGCGCGGTCAGCAACATCGAACCGCAGCACTACGAGGGCGGCCGCAGCTGGCCGGGCAATCCGCATGACCCGGCCCGTGATGCCAATGCGTTCGCGCTGCTGCGCGAGGCGCTGGCGTTGGACCTGCCGGTGCTGGCGATCTGTCGCGGCTTCCAGGAACTGAACGTCGCGCTGGGTGGCAGCCTGCATCCGCAGGTGCACGCGGTGCCTGGTCTGGCCGACCATCGCGAAGACCCGCAGGCGCCGGTGGAGGTGCAGTACGGGCCGGCCCACACGGTCACCCTGGCCGCTGATGGCTGGTTGGCGCGGTGGAGCGGCAGTGGCCGGACGCAGGTCAATTCGGTACACGGGCAGGGTATCGCTCGTCTGGCGCAGGGGCTGCAGGTCGAAGCCGTGGCCGATGATGGCCTGGTCGAGGCGGCACGCAGCCTGCACCATGATTTCGTGCTCGGCGTACAGTGGCACCCGGAGTGGCGTGTCATGGATTCGCCGTTCTATCACGCTATTTTCCGTGCGTTCGGCCAAGCTTGCCGGCAGCACCAACAGAACCGACTGGATTCCCGATGAGTTCCCGAACGCGCCCGCGCAAGACGGCTACGCCCCCCGCACCGCAGGAAAGCAGTCTGCTGCGTTGGCTGAAGGAGCGGCGCATCACCGAGGTCGAGTGCCTGGTGCCGGACATCACCGGCAACGCGCGCGGCAAGATCATTCCGGCTGACAAGTTCTCGCACGACTACGGCACGCGGCTGCCCGAGGGCATCTTCGCCACCACCGTCACCGGCGAGTTCCCTGACGATTACTACGACCTGACCTCGCCGTCGGACTCGGACATGATGCTGCGCCCCGATCCGGACACCGTACGCATGGTGCCGTGGGCGGCCGATGCCACCGCGCAGGTCATCCACGATTGCTACACCAAGAGCGGTGAGCCGCACGAGCTGGCACCGCGCAACGTGCTGCGCCGCGTGCTGGCGGCCTACGCCGAGCTGGGCCTGCGCCCGGTGGTGGCGCCGGAGCTGGAGTTCTTCCTGGTGCAGAAGAACACCGACCCGGACTTCCCGCTGCTGCCACCGGCCGGCCGCTCCGGGCGTCCGGAAACCGCGCGGCAGTCGTACTCGATCGATGCGGTCAACGAATTCGACCCGATCCTCGACCTGATGTACGACTACGCCGATGCGATGAAGCTGGACGTGGACACGCTGATCCACGAGTCCGGCGCCGCGCAGCTGGAGGTCAACTTCACCCACGCCGATGCGATGGACCTGGCCGACCAGGTATTCCTGTTCAAGCGCACCATGCGCGAAGCGGCGATGCGCCACGGGGTGTATGCCACGTTCCTGGCCAAGCCGATGGAAAACGAGCCGGGCAGCGCCATGCACATCCACCAGAGCCTGGTGCGGGTGAGCGATGGCAGCAATGTGTTCGCCGGTGAGACCCATGCCGAGGGCGAGTTCAGCCCGGTGTTCGGCCACTACCTGGGCGGCCTGCAGAAATACGTGCCGCAGGCGATGGCCTTCTTTGCGCCGAACGTGAATTCCTATCGCCGGCTGGTGTTCGGCGAGGTCTCGCCGAGCAACGTGCACTGGGGCTATGACAACCGAACCTGCGGGCTGCGCGTGCCGCTGGACACGCCGGAGAACATGCGCGTGGAAAGCCGCTTCGCCGGTTCCGATGCCAACCCGTACCTGGCGATGGCGGCGACCCTGGCCTGCGGCCTGCTCGGCATCCGCGAGCGGCTGGCACCGGATGCGCCGGTGACCGGCAGCGCCAAGGAACTGGGCTACAACCTGCCGCGCTCGCTGGGCGAAGCGCTGGACGGGCTGGAGCAGTGCAGCGAGCTGCAGGCGCTGCTGGGCGAGCGCTTCTGCCGCGCCTACATCTCGGTCAAGCGCAAGGAATATGAGACCTTCTTCCGCGTCATCAGCTCGTGGGAGCGCGAGTTCCTGCTGCTGAACGTCTGAGCATCTGGAATAGAAAAATCCGCCGCCGGGGGGTAGGCTGGCACCCGTTGCCGGCCCCGCCGGCCCCCCTTCCCGCATTCTGGAGCACCCGATGAACCTGCGTATCCTCACGCTCGGCCTGGCCTCCGCCATGCTCGCCGCCTGCAGCGGTGGCAACGGCGGCGCGCAGGACAGCCAGGTCCTGAACGTCTACAACTACAGCGATTACATCGCCGAGGACACCATCCCGACCTTCGAGAAGGAGAGCGGCATCAAGGTGACCTACGATGTGTTCGACAGTGATGAGATGGTCGAGACCAAGCTGCTGGCCGGCAACAGCGGCTACGACGTGGTGGTGCCGACCCTGAACTTCTTCGGCCGCCAGATCCAGGCCGGCGTGTTCCTGCCGCTGGACAAGAGCAAGATCCCGAACCTGGCCAACCTCGATCCGGCGGTGATGAAGCGCATCGCCACCCAGGACCCGGGCAACCAGTACGGCGTGCCGTACATGATCGGCACCACCGGCATCGGCTACAACGTGGAGATGCTGAAGCAGCGCTTCGGCGGCAGCACCGACATCGCCAACAGCTGGGACCTGGTGTTCAAGCCGGAGAACATCAGCAAGATGAAGGACTGCGGCGTGACCATCCTGGACACGCCGGCGGACATGATCCCGATCGCGCTGCATTACCTGGGCCTGGACCCGCACAGCGGCGACCCGGCCGAGCTGCAGAAGGCGGCCGACCTGCTGAAGTCGATCCGCCCGTACGTGCAGAACTTCCACTCCTCGCAGTACGTGGGCTCGCTGGCCAACGGCGGTACCTGCCTGGTGGTCGGCTGGTCGGGTGACATCATCCAGGCCCGCGATCGCGCCGAGGAAGCCAGCAATGGCGTGCACGTGGCCTACTCGATCCCGAAGGAAGGCGCCCCGCAGTGGTTCGACATGCTGGCGATCCCGAAGGATGCCAAGCATCCGGAAGCCGCGTACGCGTTCATCAACTACCTGCTGCAGCCGAAGGTTGCCGCGGCCAACACCAACTTCATCCACTACGCCAATCCGGTGCCGACCGCGACCCCGCTGGTGGATGAGGCGATCCGTACCGACCCGACCATCTACCCGCCGGCCGACGTGGCCGACAAGATGTTCACCTATTCGATCAACACGCCGGAAACCGACAAGCTCTACACCCGGCTGTGGACCGAGGTGAAGACCGGCCGTTAAGCCGGTCTGGCGCCGCCGGGCCATGCCCGGCGGATTGCTTCATCCTTGGCCGGGCGCGGTACTGCCGCCCGGGTCAAGGTGCCGCAGGATCGCCGGCAACAGGTCACGTGCATCGCGACCGCCGTTGCACAGGAACGACGAACTCATCCGCTGCAGGTTGTGCATGCCGATGAAGAACAGCCCCGGATGCGGTGAAACGCCGAACTCGCCGAGCGGATAGCCATGTGCGTCCAGCACGCCCTGCACGTCCAGCCATGGCCATTCGGCGACGAAGCCGGTGGCCAGCACCACCGAGCGGATGCCTGCGGCCTGCAGATCCAGTTCACGCGGGGCGGCGTCCGGCTCCCAGTGCAGATAGACCTCTTCGGGAATGTAGCGGGCATCGTCGGTGCGCGGTTCGGGCCGCGTGGCGTAGTACGCGCTGGCCAGCGAATCGAGATAGGCATATTCGGTCCGTGTCGCCTCGATCGCGGTGCGCAGCTGCGGGCGCACATCGGCGAAGCGGGCGACATTTCCATCGAAGCCCTGCAACCGGCCCAGCAGCCTGATGCCCGCGCGGTGCATCGCCAGCAGGCTGATCGAGCTGCCCAGGCCGGCACGTCCCTTGCCGGAAATCAGCGGGAACTCGGCGGTGCGGGCCTTGCGCAGCGCATCCGCTTCTCCCGCCAGGACGGCGGCCGCTTCACTCACGTGCTGGTGGATGCGCCCGGCCATGTCCCACCAGGTCATCGAGTCCTTGCCGCGCAGCCGGCGGGTATGCGAATGCCGCTGGGCCAGTGACCAGTGCACGCTGCGACCGCTGTCGCGCAGGTCCTGGGCGATCTGCGCGCCGGACTGGCCACCGCCGATGACCAGCACGCCGCCGTCGGGCAGCTGGCGGGGGCTGCGGTAGTCGCCGGAGTGCAGCACCGTCAGACCCGGTGCGGGCGCGAAGGGGACCCGGGGCATCCGCGCGCGCCGGTATTCGCCGGTAGCGACCACAACCGCCCCAGCCCGGATCAATCCGTGGCTGGTTTCGATGGCATAGCCGCCCGATTCGGGCGTGACCCGCTGAACCGCACAACCTTCGCTGATCGGCAACGAACGTTCGTCGGCATAGTCGCGCAGCCGCCGGATCACCTCGGGGGCCCCCATGAAACCTTCCGGGTCGTCGCCCGCATAGGCATGGTCGTGCAGGGCCATCGTCGCGTTGGCGGTGTTGGTCTGGAACGAATCCCAGCGCCGCTGCCAGCTGGCGCCCACGGTTTCGGCCTCCAGCACGCGATGCTCGACGCCGGCTTCCTGCAGGAGCGCGCTGAGGGACAGCCCGGCCTGGCCGGCGCCGATGATGACCAGCGGCAGCGTTGCAGGCAGGGAGCCCGGCAGGCGGGGCGGGAAAGGGGAGGGGCGGTCCGGGGAAGTCACCAGGGTGGGTCCATGCAAGGGCTTGATCCGGGCCATTGCGCGGGGAATGCCCCGGGCCATCAACAGATCCGGTTCTGAAAAACGTTGCAGATCGAGGCGTCGCCTGTGGTGTCTGGCCGGGACGACCGCAGGGT
This sequence comes from Stenotrophomonas sp. SMYL8, assembly GCF_036320065.1. NCBI lineage: Bacteria > Pseudomonadati > Pseudomonadota > Gammaproteobacteria > Lysobacterales > Lysobacteraceae > Stenotrophomonas > Stenotrophomonas sp. SMYL8. The sequence continues at coordinate 163,600 of NZ_JAWIRR010000003.1, read as the reverse complement.
CGTCCAGGGGAGCCCGGGCCTTTGCGCGGACAGGCCACCATGGCGGGGGAAAACCGACACTCCTAGGGCCCCCGGGGCTGGCCAGCGGCCGCTTCCGCCTGCCGCCGTCATATCCCCTGGGCCCCCCGGCCGTTAGAATGGCGGCCGCTGTCCACCGCCCGCTCCCGGAGCCCCCATGCCCGTTGAAGCCCAGCCGGTAGCCACCGTCGTCGACACGACCGGTGCGCCCGGCTATCTCTCCATTCGTGACCTGCGCAAGGAATTCGACGGTTTCGTCGCCGTTGACGACGTCAATCTGGACGTGCGCAAGGGCGAGATCTTTGCCCTGCTCGGTGGCTCCGGCAGTGGCAAATCGACCCTGCTGCGCTGCCTGGGTGGCTTCGAGACGCCCACCAAGGGCAGCATCACCCTCGACGGCCAGCGCCTGGACGCGCTGCCGCCGTATCAGCGGCCGGTCAACATGATGTTCCAGTCCTATGCTCTGTTCCCGCACATGACGGTCGAGCAGAACATTGCCTTCGGCCTGAAGCAGGATGGCCTGGGTAAGGACGCGATCAGCAAGCGCGTCGGCGAGATGCTCGACCTGGTGCAGATGGGCCACCTGGGCAAGCGCAAGCCGCATCAGCTGTCCGGCGGCCAACAGCAGCGCGTGGCGCTGGCGCGGTCGCTGGCCAAAGGGCCGAAGCTGCTGTTGCTGGACGAGCCGATGGGCGCGCTGGACAAGAAACTGCGCTCGCAGATGCAACTGGAACTGGTCAGCATCATCGAATCGTCGGGTGTGACCTGCGTGATGGTCACCCACGACCAGGAAGAAGCGATGACCATGGCCACCCGCATCGCGGTGATGGATGCCGGCTGGATCCAGCAGGTCGGCAAGCCGGACGAGGTCTACGAACAGCCGGCCAACCGCTTCGTCGCCGAGTTCATCGGTTCGGTCAACCTGTTCGACGGGGTGATCGACGAGGACCTGCCGGAGTACGTGACCGTGCGCTCGCCGCTGTTCCCTGCGCCGATCTACATCGCCCATGGCATCACCGGCTATGAAGGGCAGCCGGTCGCGTTCGCGCTGCGCCCGGAGAAGGTGATGATCGGCAAGGACGAGCCGGAAGGGCACACCAACAAGGCGCAGGGCGTGATCGAGGACATTGCCTACTTCGGCAGCCACTCGGTCTACCACGTGCGCCTGCCCAGCGGTGCCAAGGTGCTGGCCAACTTCGCCAACTCGCAGCGCTGGGCCAGCGATGGCCTGACCTGGGGTGACAGCGTGTGGGTGCACTGGCGCGACAACGACGGCGTGGTGCTGACCTCATGAGCGTCGCCGGCCTGAAGCGCTGGCTGCCGGGGCTGCGTGCCACGGTGATCGGCATTCCGTACCTGTGGCTGCTGCTGTTCTTCGCAGTGCCGTTCCTGATCGTGCTGATGATCAGCTTCTCGCTCAGCCGGGTCGGCTCGCCGCCGTACACCTGGCTGCTGCAGTACGCCGATGGCGGCTTCTCGCTGAAGCTGAACCTGGAAAACTACCTGGCGCTGTTCCGCGATTCGATCTATGCGCAGGCGTTCCTGAGCTCGATCAAGATCGCGGCGATCTCGACCTTCCTGACCCTGCTGATCGGCTACCCGATGGCCTACGCCATCGCGCGCCTGTCGCCGGCTGCGCGCAACGTGGCGATGATGCTGGTGGTGCTGCCTTCGTGGACCTCGTTCCTGATCCGCGTGTATGCATGGAAGGCGATCCTGGACCGCAACGGCCTGCTCGACCAGTTCCTGCAGTTCACCGGTCTGCAGACGCTGATGACGTCGATGGGCCTGCCGAAACTGCAGCTGATCGACACCCCGACCGCCGCCTATATCGGCATCGTCTACTGCTATCTGCCGTTCATGGTGCTGCCGCTGTACGCCAACCTGGTCAAGCATGACCACCGCCTGCTGGAAGCCGCCTACGACCTTGGTGCCAAGCCGTGGCAGGCGTTCCTGCGCATCACCCTGCCGTTGTCCAAGGCGGGCATCATCGCCGGCTGCATGCTGGTGATGATTCCGGCCATTGGTGAATTCGTGATCCCGGAAATGCTGGGTGGCTCGGAGACGCTGATGGTGGGCCGCCAGCTGTGGAACGAGTTCTTCAACAACCGCAACTGGCCGGGCGCCTCGGCGATGGCGGTGGCGATGATCCTGTTGCTGCTGGTGCCGATCCTGCTGTTCAACCGTTCCCAGCAGCGCCTGCTGGAAGGGAAGCAGGCATGAGCCCGCGTAGCGCAAAGGGCCTCGGGCTGGGCGTGCTGCTGCTCGGCTTCGCCTTCCTGTACCTGCCGATCCTGTTGTTGATGTTCTATTCGTTCAACAGCTCGCGGTTGGCGATGGTCTGGGCCGGGTTCTCCACCCGCGCCTACAGCGACCTGTTCGCCGACCGCGCGCTGATGGATGCGATGTGGACCAGCCTGGTGGTGGCGTTCTGGACCGCCTGTACCGCCACCGTGCTGGGCACGCTGGCGGCGATGGTGATGACGCGCTTCAAGCGCTTCCGTGGCAAGCCGCTGTTCGGCGCACTGGTGACCGCGCCGCTGGTGATGCCGGATGTGATCCTCGGCTTCTCGCTGATGGCGCTGCTGGCCTCGATGGGTGCGATTCCCGGCTTCCCGGCGCGTGGCCTGACCACCATCTGGATCGCCCACGTCACCTTCACCCTGTGCTTCGTCACCGTGGTGGTGTCCTCGCGCCTGCAGGAAATGGACCTGTCGCTGGAGGAAGCGGCGATGGACCTGGGCGCGAGCCGGCTGACCGTGTTCGGGCGCATCACCCTGCCGATCATCGCACCGGCGCTGGTGGCGGGCTGGCTGCTGGCGTTCACCCTGTCGCTGGATGACGTGGTGGTGGCCAGCTTCGTGGCCACGCCGGGCTCGACCACGCTGCCGATGAAGGTGTTCGCCTCGGTGCGCATGGGCATCAGCCCGAAGATCAATGCGCTGGCCACGCTGCTGGTGTCGGCGGTGTCGATCGCCGCGGTGATCGGCTGGTACATCAACGCGCGTGCCGAGAAACGGCGCCAGCGCGACCTGCAGCTGGCACGCCAGGACAACGGCTGAGCACACGGTTTGTCGACAGCGTCGGCAACATCCGGCTCACGGGCAACCGCGCACAATGGGGATCTTCCAGATGGAGATCCCCCATGACCGTCGAGATCGTCGACCCGGCCACTGGCCTGGTGACCTACCGCCATGAACTGATGGGTGCTGCCGACATCAAGCAGCGCCTGCAGGCTGCTGCCGATGCCTTCCCCGGCTGGGCTGATCACTCGTTGCAGGATCGCGGTGCCATCCTGCGCCGGATCGCCACGCAACTACGCGCGCGCCGTGACGATCTGCAGCAGGCGATGACCCATGAGATGGGCAAGCTCAAGGCCGAAGCGCTGGCCGAGGTCGACAAGTGCGCGGCGGCCTGCGAGTACTACGCCGACCATGCTGCCGACTACCTGAAGCCGCAGCTGATCGACACCGAAGCCCAGCGCAGCTATGTGCGCTACGAGCCGATCGGCTGCGTGTTCGCGGTGATGCCGTGGAATTTCCCGATCTGGCAGGTGTTCCGTTTCCTCGCCCCGGCGTTCATGGCAGGCAACGTGGCCCTGCTCAAACACGCCAGCAACGTGCCTCAGTGCGCCGACCTGATCCTGGCGGTATGCCGTGACGGTGGCCTGCCTGACGGCGTGTTCGATGTACTGCACATCGACAACGACCAGGCGGCCGAGGTGCTGCGCGACGCACGGGTGAAGGCGGTGACACTGACCGGCAGCGAGCGGGCAGGGCGCTCGATCGCGTCCAACGCGGGAAGCCAGCTGAAGAAGTCGGTGATGGAGCTGGGTGGCAGCGATGCCTTCGTGGTGCTCGACGATGCCGACCTCGACAAGACCGTGGCGGCGGCGGTGAAGTCGCGCTTCGATAACAGCGGGCAGACCTGCATCGCGGCCAAGCGCTTCATCGTGGTCGAGGCGGTGGCCGATGAGTTCACCCGGCGCTTCGTGGAAGCCGCGGCCGAGCGCCAGTACGGTGATCCGGACGAGCGCGGTACCACGCTGGCGCCGATGGCCCGTGCCGATCTGCGTGACGAACTGCACAAGCAGGTGCAGGCCAGCGTGGCCAAGGGCGCGCGGGTACTGCTGGGTGGTGAGCCGATTGCGGGTACGCATGCCGGCTATCCGGCCACCGTGCTCGATCAGGTCGGCCCGGGCATGCCGGCCTACGACGAGGAGCTGTTCGGGCCGGTGGCTGCGGTGATCCGTGTCGCTGACGAGGCCGAGGCACTGCGCGTGGCCAACGACACCCGCTTCGGCCTGGGCGGCAGCGTGTGGACGCGCGATCCAGTGCGCGGCGAACGTTTCGCGCAGCGCATGGAGTGCGGTGCCGCGTTCGTCAACGCCATCGTCAAGAGCGACGCGCGATTGCCGTTCGGCGGCAGCAAACAGTCCGGTTTCGGCCGGGAGCTGGCCGACCACGGCATCCATGAGTTCATGAACATCAAGACCGTCTACGTGGCTTGATGCCGAACGGTAGTGGCGGGGGGGGGGGGGGGCGGGGGCGGGGGGGGGGGGCGGGGCGCGCCGCCCGCCCGCCCCCCCCCCAGCGCCA
>NZ_JAWIRR010000003.1:135968-158974 GCF_036320065.1 Stenotrophomonas sp. SMYL8 | reverse complement strand
GCGGTGGGCGGGGGGCCGCGCCCCGCCCCCGCCACTACCAGAAGCGGGTCATGCGCCACGACCAACGGTCGTGGCCTACCGGTTTGGTGGGTATCGATGCCCACGTGCCTGGTGGGTATCGACCGTTGGTCGATACCCCTCACAACCACTTCGCGCGCTTGAACAACCGGTACAGCCCCACGCACACACCGCCCACGCCCACGATCATCAGCGGGTACGACCACGGCTCGCTCAGCTCCGGCATGTGGCTGAAGTTCATGCCGTACCAGCTGGTGATCAGCGTCGGCGCCGCCAGCAGCGCGGCCCATGCGCCCAGGCGCTTGACCGTCTCGCCCTGCGCCAGCGTCACCAGCGACAGGTTCACGCTCAGCGCGGTGCCCAGCATCTCGCGCAGCGTGTCGATCACATCGCTGATGCGTACCGCGTGGTCGTGCACGTCGCGGATGTACAGCTTCACTTCGTCGGGGATCAGCTCGCCCTGGTAGCGGCGCAGCTGCGCCAGCACGTCCTGCAGCGGTGCCACCGCCATCCGCATCTTGTTCAGCTCGCGCTTGAGCTCGTACAGCCGCACCACCGTGCTGCGCTTGTAGGTGTCGGCGAAGATGTCCTTTTCCAGCAGCTCCAGGGTGTCGCGGAAGCGGTGCACGATGGGCAGGTAGTTGTCGACCACGAAGTCGGTCACCGCGTACAGGCAGTACGACGGGCCCATCTTCAGCAGCTGCGGCTCGCGTTCCACCCGCGCACGCACCGGGGCATAGGACAGCGACGCGCCATGGCGTACCGTCACCAGGAAGCGCGGGCCGAGGAAGGCATGGGTTTCGCCGTACTGGATGCGCTCGTCGACCATCTGCGCGGTGGTCACCACCACGAACATGGAATTGCCGTAGGTCTCGACCTTGGGCCGCTGGTGCGCGTTGCGCGCATCCTCGATGGCCAGGTCGTGCAGGCAGAACTCTTCCTGCAGTTTCAACAGCACATCATCATTGGGGTCGTACAGGCCGACCCAGACGAAGCCATTGCCACTGGCAATGACATCGCTGATGGCGTCCAGGGTGATGTCGTGGCGTTTGCCCTCGTCATCGTAGTGGACGCAGTTGATGACGCAGGCGGGGTTGGCCGAGGCGGGCGCGGCAGCAGAGGCGGGCAATGACATGCCCGCCATCGTGCGTCAGGGCTGTGTTTTGGACAAGTGAGGAGTACGCCCCAGCACCCATGCCAGCGCGACGTGGACGGGCAGCAGCAGCACGATCCACTGCACGTTGTACTGTGCCTGCAGGCTCAGCCAGTGCAGTACCAGCGCGGCCACCGCCTGTACCGCCAGCAGCCACAGCACGATCCTGAACATGCGGCCCGGCACGCGACGACGCAGCAGGGCGATTGCACCCGGCAACAGCAGCACGGCCAGCGGCGAAAGCAACAGCAGGTTGCGATTGGCCCACGCGGCGTAGTGGATGCTGAAGCCCCACAGGAACACCAGCACGCCACCAAACAGGGCGCACAGCAGCCAGAACGGCAGGGCCAGCCCGGCCAGCAGGCGCGGGCGGTTGCGCAGCGCCAGCACGCCGCCGGCCACGATCAGCCCGAGCAGCAGCCATGGCCACCAGCGGCGCGCGAATTCCTTCGGCTCCGCATCGATACGATGCGGCAGCAGTTCCTGTTCGGACTGCACCAGCGGACGGCCATCGCTGTTGCGTGCCTGGCGCAGCGCATCGGCCAGGCGCATCGGCACGAAGGCTTCCTGCCAGCGCGATAGCGGCTGGTCGGCGAACGGCCCAAGGCCGACATCGAAGCCCAGCCACATCCACGGTGCCGGCGACGCCAGGCGGACCGATTCACTGCGGTAGGTGTTGCCGCGCGAGCGCCCCGACAGCTGCGACTGCAGGCCGCCACCCAATGCCTTGTCCACCGTGTCGCGCACCATCGTGGCGCAGTTGGCGGTGTAGTAATCGTAGTGGTAGCGCGCGTTTTCCGGCTTGGCCCGCTCGGCCAGGTCGGCGGCCAGCGCACGCGCCTGGTCCGCGCGCAGGTCCAGCCACTGCACGCTGGCGCCACGGCCGGTCTCGTCGTAGTAGGACAGGTCCTGCTGCAACGGCAGCGCCACCAGGTAATACATCATGTCGCCGCGCGCGAAGCGGCTGATGAAATCGTCCTCGGACGGATCGAAGTAGCCGAAGTTGTACGAGGTTGCCTCGCCGCTGACCGGATCGACCACGACGATGGCGTCGTGGCCGAAGCGTTCGAAGAACACGGTGCCCGGCTGCATGGTCACCACGCCGATGCGCGGGGCAGGGGCTTCAGCGTTGGTCGCGGGTACGGCAGGTGTGGCTGCGACCGGCTGCGCGAAGGCGGCCAGCGGCAGGGCCATGGCCAGCACGCACAGTGCCAGCCACACCATGAGGATCAGGCCGCGGCGCTTCAAGCGTCGTCCTGCGCGTCCGGCGGCAGCACGGTCACGTGGAAGGCCTGTACCCGGCGCGCATCGGCGCGGGCCACGCGGAACATGAAGCGATCCAGCGCCAGCTCGTCACCGACTTCCGGCAGATGGCCCACGGCCTCGGTGACCAGGCCGCCGATGGTGTCATAGTCCTCGTCGGAGAACGTCGCGCCGAAGCGCTCGTTGAAGTCGCCGATCGGGGTCAGCGCGTCGACCACGTACTGGCCGTCAGACTGGATGGCGATCTGCGCCGAGGGATCTTCAGCCTCGTCATGCTCGTCGTCGATCTCGCCGACGATCTGTTCCAGCACGTCCTCGATGGTGACCAGGCCGGCGACACCGCCGTACTCGTCCACCACGATGGCCATGTGGTTGCGCGACAGGCGGAATTCCTTCAGCAGCACGTTGAGCTTCTTCGCTTCCGGGATCAGCACCGCCGGGCGCAGCAGCTCGCGCACGTTGGCCGGGCCGTTGTCGGCAACCACGCCGCGCAGCAGGTCCTTGGCCAGCAGGATGCCAAGGATGTCGTCCTTGTTCTCGCCGTGCACCGGGAAGCGCGAATGGCCGGATTCGACCACCTGCTTCATCAGTTCCAGGAAGGGCGCTTCAACCGGCAGCGAGACCATCTGCGAGCGCGAAATCATCACGTCGCCCACGGTCAGCTCGGCCACCGAAATGGCGCCTTCCATCATCTTCAGGGTATCGGCGGCGATCAGACCCTCTTCCTGCGCGGTGTGCAGGACAGCGACCAGCTCGTCGCGGGTATGGGGTTCGCCGGAGAAGGCGGAGGTCAGGCGTTCAAGCCAGCCGCGCTTCTTTTCACTGTGCTCCGCAGGGGAGCTACTACTGTCGTCTTCTGACATCTCTGGAAAAAAGGCACCCGGCAGGCCGGGCGTTGACCCAAGTCTAGCAGGATGTGACGGCCTGTCAGTGACTGCCGGTGGCCGGGGTTGGGGCGGCCGGGGCCGGCTCTTCCTCGGGCAGGTCCAGGCTGTAGGTGCAGCCGGCCAGGGTCTTGCCGGGGTGGGAGGCCACGGTGGAGACGCTGAGGATGATCGACTCGATCTGGGCCTCGCCGGTCTTCGGGTCGGTCACGTCGCGGCTGACCAGTTCGCGGCCGGCCATGAACTTGCCGTCCTGGTCGTAGCCGGTCTCCAATCCCAGCCGTTTGGCCAGCGGGCGTGGGTCGGCCTGGTCGAGCACCGCCATGATGCTGGCGCCGGCCACCGCCACCCGCTCGGTCTGTTGGCCGAAGACGGTGATCGGGCCGGCCAGCCGGAACTCGCTCATGAACTGGTTGCCCTGCGGCAGCGGCTGCAGGCCCTGGGCCACGGCCTTCAGCGGATCGGACAGCAGCGGCGCCAGCGCGGCCTGCTCGGCCACGCCCTGGCGGCATTCGATCAGGGCCGGCAGGTCCAGGCTGGTGGCGAAGGCGGCGGGAGCGGCGAGGGCACAGAGCAGGGGCAGGCAGCAGCGCAGTGACACGGTCGGTTTCCGCAGGCGAAGGGCCGCCATCATAGCCCCGGCGAGCGCCGGAACAGCCCGGTGAGAAGGCGCAGGAAACCGGTCATCGCCCGCCGCACGACCATCAGTGAGAGGGTCAGCACGACCGCAAGCATGGCGACCTGCATCGCTTGCCCCGCGATGCGCGCCACCGCCGGCCACAGGCCCGGGCTGGTCAGCCAGGGCATCAGTTCCGCTGCCGCGGTCCTGGCCACTTTCATGTAGATCACAGCCAGCACGAACAGCACCAGCAGCGAGGTGCGGCTGGCGTGGAAGAACGGGAGTGCGTTCACGGAGCGGCCCAGGCGGCGATGCACGATCATCCGCCACAGGACCGGAAGGGTCAGTGCACCCACCAGCGTCAGCACCATCGACGTTTCAAGCAGACCGGGGAGATGGGCCGGTTCCAACCGTCCGCTGAGGTGCGGGCCGATCATGCCGATCGCCAGCCCGGTCAGCAGGCACACGGGCGAGAGCAGGGCCACGCTGCGCAGCAGCCAGTGCCTGCCGCTGGGGTCGCGGGCGCTGATGCGGCGCACGGCATACGCGCCCAGCACCAGCAGCATGGTGAACAAGGTGGCGCCGATCACAAACATCATTGAGCCGTTTCCCGAGGTCATCCTTGTTCCTCTCGTGTTCCTGGCGACGGGCGGTGGCCCGCTCAGCGCTCGCCCGCGTATGGATCGTCGATGCCCAGCTCGGCCAGGATTTCCCGCTCCAGCTGCTCCATCGCCTCGGCTTCCTTGTCGTCCTCGTGGTCCCAGCCGAGCAGGTGCAGCACGCCGTGCACGGTCAGATGCGCGTAATGGGCATTGAGCGCCTTGCTCTGTTCATCGGCCTCCCGTGCCACGACCGGAGCACAGATCACCAGGTCACCCAGCAGCGGGAATTTGACGCCCTTGGGCAGGCCTTCCGGCACTTCGGCCGGGAAGCTGAGCACGTTGGTGGCGTAGTCCTTGCCGCGGTAATGGCGGTTCAGCGACTGCCCTTCCTTGGCATCGACCACGCGGATGGCCAGATCTGCCTCGCGGATGCGGCCCTTCAACGCGGCGGCCACCCACTTGCGGAAGCTCACTGCCGCCGGCAGGCCGGCGCGCGGCAGGGCATAGCTGACGGCGACGTCCAATCGCACGGGACCACGGGTCATGGAGTTGCTCCAGGTTGGATCTGATGCAGGTCGCGGCGGTCGTACGCGCTCACGATGCGCGCGACCAGCGGGTGGCGGACCACGTCACGGGATTCGAAGAAGGTAAAGCTGACGCCCTCGACCTCACGCAGCACGTCGATGGCGTCGCGCAGGCCGGACTTCACGTGCTTGGGCAGGTCGGTCTGGGTCAGGTCACCGGTGACCACCGCAGTGGAGCCGTAGCCCAGGCGGGTCAGGAACATCTTCATCTGCTCGATGGTGGTGTTCTGTGCTTCGTCCAGGATCACGAACGCATCGTTGAGCGTGCGGCCGCGCATGTAGGCCAGCGGCGCGATCTCGATGACGTTCTTCTCCAGAAGCTTGACCACCTTTTCCACGCCCATCATCTCGTACAGGGCGTCGTACAGCGGTCGCAGGTAGGGATCGACCTTCTGGCTCAGGTCGCCGGGCAGGAAGCCCAGCTTCTCGCCGGCCTCCACCGCTGGGCGCACCAGGATCAGGCGCTGAACCCGCGATTCATTCAGGGCCTCGACCGCGCTGGCCACGGCCAGGAAGGTCTTGCCGGTACCGGCCGGGCCGATGCCGAAGTTGATGTCGTGGGTGGCGATCTGGTGCAGGTAGCGGCCCTGGTTGGCGCCGCGGCCGCGCACCGTGCCGCGCTTGACCTTGATCGCCACGTCCTGTGCTTCGTAGGAGCGCTCGGCGATCTGCTCGACATTGGCCTGCGCCAGGCGCAGGTGGATGGCGTGGTTGTCGAAGGTCGTTTCGCCGGCTTCGGCGTACAGCGCTTCAACCAGCTTCTGCGCCTCGACGATGGCTTCGTTGGGGCCGCTGATGCGGAACACGAAGCCACGATTTGCGATCTCCACGCCGAGCTTCAGCTCGATCTGGCGCAGGTGCCCGTCGAAGGGGCCGCACAGGTTGGCCAGTCGCTCGTTGTCTTCCGGCGACAGGGTGAAGTCTCGATGATCGATGCTTTTCATTGCTTGGGGTGGGGCGGACGCCTTCCACCGCAGTGTATTCAGGGAGGACAAGGGTAGCGCGCGTGCGGGGCACACAGCCAGCAGACGGTCGATACAGCGTTTTCCACACGCGGTGTGGACGGGGCACGCGGAAACCTGTGGATAGACCTTCGCAATGCTTGTGCCACAAGGCCCATGAGGTCCTGGTGAAAAAAGCGTCATGGTCGCCGGTCGCTACGGCAGCACTGCCACGGGGGGCCTGCGCGGGGGGCATTCATCGTGATGGCAGTGCAGGTTTCGTTGCCCGGCGAGCAACAGCGCCAGGTCGTGCCGGATTTCCACAACGGTTGTGGAATGATGCCGAATCAACCTGTGGATAGGTGGTGCGGAGCCTTGCAGCAAAAGGCTTGCCCACGCGTGGTGAAAAAACCGTCAGGGCTGATTGGAATCATTGAGGGTGCACGGGGCACATGGCACCGTGTCGCCGTCGCAGGAGGGGATGGCATGGGCATCGGCAACGGGATGCGTGGAATCGGACTGGCGGGCATCGGCCTGCTGGTGGGGTGTGGGCAGTCAACGCCGACTGCGCTGGGCACGCTGGAGTGGGACCGGATCACGGTGCCGGCACCGGCGGCCGAAGTGATCGCCACGGTGGAGGTGCGCGAGGGCCAGCAGGTCAAGGCCGGGGCCGTGCTGATGCAGCTGGACCCGGCGCGGGGAGACGCGCAGTTCGCCGCAGCGCAGGCTGATACGGCGCGTGCGCAGGCGCAGCTGGAAGAACTGCAGATCGGCCCACGCCAGGAGCAGATCGCTCAGGCCCAGGCACAACTGGCCGCGTTGCGCGCACAGGCTGCCGAAGCAAGTGCCTATTACCGACGGGTCCAGCCGTTGGCGCAGCAGCGCTTGATTGCCGCCGCTGAACTGGATCGAGCACGCGCCGCCGCCGGCAATGCCGAGGCCAGCGTGCGTGCTGCCGAGCAGGCCTGGCTGGAGCGGGTGCACGGCAGCCGTGTGCAGGATATCGCCCAGGGCCAGGCGGCCGCCGATGCCGCACGGGCACAGCAGGTGGTACAGAGCGTGAACCTGCAGAAGCTGCAGTTGCGTGCACCGCGCGACGGGGTAGTCGATGCATTGCCCTACCGGCAGGGTGACCAGGCACCGATCGGTGCGCCGCTGGCAGTGATGCTGGTCGGCGAGCGCCCCTATGCGCGCGTCTACCTGCCGCAGCCGCTGCGTCTGCAGGTCACCGTCGGGCAGGCCGCACAGGTGCAGTTGGAAGGGGGCGGTACCGTGCTGAAGGGGCGCGTGCGTTCGATCCGCAGCGAGCCCTCGTTCACGCCGTACTACGCATTGACCGGCGACGACGTCGCGCGCTTGAGCTATCTGGCCGAGATCGAAGTGGACGAGGCTGCGGACATGCATAAGCTCCCGGCCGGGTTGCCGGTACAGGTGCGCTTCTGAACACCGGTGCGGACATCGCGGTGCATGCGCAGGGCCTGACCCGCCGCTTCGGCGAGCTGCTGGCCGTGGACAACGTCGACCTGACCGTACCGCGCGGACAGGTATACGGTTTTCTGGGCCCGAACGGGTCTGGCAAGTCGACCACCATCCGCATGCTGTGCGGCCTGCTGGAACCCAGCGCAGGGCAGATCGAGGTGCTGGGGTTGGCGGTTCCCGAGCAGGCCGAAGCGCTGCGCCGACGCATCGGCTACATGACCCAGCGCTTCTCGTTGTATGAAGATCTGTCGGTGCGCGAGAACCTGGAGTTCCTCGCCGCCATCCAGGACCTGCCGCGCGCACAGGCCCGGCAGCGGGTCGACGAACTGCTGCAGCAATACCGGCTGCAGGACCGCCAGCCACAACTGGCTGGCACGCTCAGTGGTGGCCAGAAGCAGCGCCTGGCCTTGGCCGGTGCCGTGGTGCATTCGCCCGAACTGCTGTTCCTGGACGAGCCGACCAGTGCGGTCGATCCCGAATCGCGCCGCGATTTCTGGGAAGCCCTGTTCGAGCTGGCTGATGCCGGCACCACGGTGCTGGTGTCGACCCACTACATGGACGAGGCCGAGCGCTGCCACCGGCTGGCAATCCTTGATCGTGGCGCACTGGTGGCCGACGGCACGCCGGCCGAACTGTGTGCACGGCTGGACGGCCGCACGCTGCAGGTCACCTCGACGCAGCCGCGCCAGGCCAGCCGCGCACTGTCTGAGCTGCCCGGCGTGCTGAGCGTGGCGCAGATCGGCACCCAGCTGCGGGTATTGTGCAGCGAGGATGTCGCGGACGCCGCCGCATTGCGGCGCGCGCTGGCCAGCGCCGATCCGCAGGCCCGCATCGAGGCGGTGGCACCGAACCTGGAAGACGTGTTCGTGGCGGCCACCCGCGGCCGTGGCCGGGAGCCGGCGGCATGAACCTGCGCCGCCTGTGGGCGATCATGCTCAAGGAGCTGCGGCAGCTGCGCCGCGACCGCATCACGCTGGCGATGATCGTCGGCATTCCGGTGATGCAGCTGCTGCTGTTCGGCTACGCGATCAATCTCAACCTGCGCCATCTCAACGCCGGTGTCGCTGACCAGGCCAACAGCGCGGCGTCACGCGCGCTCGTGCAGGACATGGTCGCCACCGGCGTGATCACGCCGCGCAGCGAGGCGTACACGCCCGATCAACTGATGCAGGCGCTGCGCCGTGGCGAAATCAGTGTCGGCATCGTGGTGCCGGCCGACTTCGAGCGTCGTCGCTTCGATGGACGCGAGGCGGTACAGGTGCTGGTCGACGGCAGCGACACCGTGGTACAGAGCGCAGCGATCCAGCTGGCACAGGTGCCGCTGGATACGCGCCCGACCAGCAACACGTGGCCGCTGCGCGAAGGCAGCATCGCCGGTGGTCCGATCAGCGTGACCAGCTTCTACAACCCGCAGCGGCGTTCGGCGGTGAACATCGTGCCGGGCCTGATCGGGGTGATCCTGACCATGACCCTGGTGATGTTCACGGCCGTAGCGGTGGTGCGCGAACGCGAGCGCGGCAACATGGAACTGCTGATCGCCACACCGGTGTCGCGCAGCGAACTGATGGTCGGCAAGGTGCTGCCCTATGCGGCCATCGGTCTGCTGCAGACCACGCTGGTACTGGTGCTGGGCACCTGGCTGTTCCAGGTGCCGATCCGCGGCAGCCTGCTGGACATCTATCTGGCCGCGGTGCTGCTGGTGCTGGCCAACCTGGCGCTGGGCCTGCTGATCTCAACGCGCGCGCGCTCGCAGTTCCAGGCGATGCAGATGACGTTGTTCCTGTTCCTGCCGTCGATCCTGCTGTCTGGCTTCATGTTCCCGTTCGCCGGCATGCCACGGCCGGTGCAGTGGCTGGCCGAAGTGCTGCCGCTGACCCACTTCCTGCGCCTGGTGCGCGGCATCATGCTGCGCGGCGCCTCGCTGTGGGAGCTGTGGCACGATGCACTGGCGCTGCTGGCCTTCATCGTGGTGATGATGACGCTGGCGATCCTGCGTTTCCGCAAGCGATTGGATTGAGGCATGCCATCCGGTAGTGCCGGCCGCTGGCCGGCATCAACTCCGGTGGGTGCCGACCGTTGGTCGGCACACCCTAACCTTATTCCGCCACCACGCGCGCGCGCAGCGAATTGGTCAGCGCTTCGGTGATCACCACGTCCACGAACTGGCCGATCAACCGCGCCGGCGCCGGGAAGTTCACCGAACGCATGTTCTCGGTCTTGCCGGTCAGTTCGTTCGGGTTCTTGCGCGAAGGGCCTTCCACCAGCACGGTCTGCACGGTACCGACCATCTTCTCGGAGATGCCGGCGGCGTGCGCATTGATGCGCTCCTGCAGGCGCGACAGGCGCGCGTGCTTTTCGGCATCACTGATCGTGTCCTCCAGGTCGGCCGCCGGGGTGCCCGGGCGGCGCGAATAGATGAAGGAGAAGCTGTGGTCGAAGCCGATGTCCTCGATCAGCTTCATGGTCTTCTCGAAATCGGCATCGGTCTCGCCGGGGAAGCCGACGATGAAGTCCGAGCTGATCGAGATGTCCGGGCGCACCGCGCGCAGCTTGCGGATCTTCGACTTGAATTCCAGTGCGGTGTAGCCGCGCTTCATCGCCGACAGTACGCGGTCGCTGCCGGCCTGCACCGGCAGGTGCAGGAAGTTGGCCAGCTGCGGCACGTCGCGGAACGCGTCGATCAGCGAATCGCTGAACTCCAGCGGGTGCGAGGTGGTGAAGCGGATGCGGCCGACGCCGTCGATCTCGGCGATGGTGCGGATCAGCAGGCCGAGGTCGGCGAACTCGCCGTCGCCATACGGGCCGCGGTAGGCATTGACGTTCTGGCCGAGCAGGTTGATCTCACGCACGCCCTGTGCAGCCAGCTGCGCCACCTCCACCACCACGTCCTCGAACGGGCGGCTGACTTCGGTACCGCGGGTGTAGGGCACCACGCAGAACGAGCAGTACTTGGAACAGCCTTCCATGATCGAGACGAAGGCCGAAGCGCCTTCGGCGCGCGGTTCCGGCAGGCGGTCGAACTTCTCGATCTCGGGGAAGCTGATGTCCACCTGCGGGCGCTTCTGCTCGCGCCGTGCACGGATCAGTTCCGGCAGGCGGTGCAGGGTCTGCGGGCCGAACACCAGGTCGACGAACGGCGCGCGCTTGATGATTGCCTCGCCTTCCTGCGAAGCGACGCAGCCACCCACGCCGATGATGACCTCGCGGCCCTTGTTCTTCAGGCCCTTCCACACGCCCAGCTGGCTGAACACCTTCTCCTGCGCCTTCTCGCGGATGGAGCAGGTATTGACCAGGATGACGTCGGCGTCGTCCGGGCTGTCGGTCAGTTCCAGCCCATCGCTGGCGGCAAGCACGTCGGCCATCTTGGCCGAGTCGTACTCGTTCATCTGGCAACCGTGGGTCTTGATGTACAGCTTGCCTTTCACCTGGTCGGGCTTGCGCGGACCGGCGGGCAGGGCAACGAGCGGGGTACCGCCCGGCGTGGCGGGCGGAAAGACGTCTGGCGTCCCGGTCATGGCGCTTAATCCATTCGGGTGGCGGGAAAGCGGGCAATTCTACCCGCATCCCAGCGCGCGCGCCGGCCCAGTAGAGCCAGGCCATGCCTGGCTGCTTTCCGTCCCGCAGGCACGGCGGGCGGGTCATCCACGCGTGGCGTGGATCTACTGGAATTCCGGGTCCGCCCCCCCCCGGTAGCGCCCGGCCGCGCCCGTCGGCATGCCTCAGGCCGCTGCCAGCTCCGCATCGATCTGCCGCGAACGGTCGAAAGCGGTCATCGCACTCATCCGTGCAATGTAATCAGCCGTTGCCGGCGCCGGCTGCACCAGGCCGAAGGCGGTGGTCCAGGCCAGCGCATTGCCCCACAGCACGTCGGCGGCGCTCATCCTCTCGCCGAGCAGGTACGGCCCCTGCGCCAGCTGGGCCTCGACCACCTGCAGCACGGTCTCGGCGTCGTTGTAGGGCGACATCAGGCGCGGCGGCGGCTCGCGGTGCATTGCCTTGTCGATCATCGCCGGCTCGAAACAGGCGCCGTAGAAGGCCATCCAGCGCAGGTAGGGGCCGCGCAGGGCGTCGCCGATCGGCGGGGCCAGCCCGGCTTCCGGGTACAGGTCGGCCAGGTACAGGTAAATCGCCACCTGCTCGGTCACCAGTGCGCCGTTGTGGACGATGGCCGGTACCTTGCCCATCGGGTTGATGGCCAGGTAGGCCGGGGCCAGGTTGGCGCCGGCCTTCAGGTCCAGCACCTGCATGCGGTAGTCGGCACCCAGCGCTTCGAGCAGGGCCACGGCGCCGCTCGAGCGTGAACGGGCGGCGTGGTACAGGGTGATCTGGCGGGATGTCATGGCATTGCTCCTTGCGGTGGGTGGTGAACTGGAGCTCATCCTGGGGCACTATTGCGGACGACTTCTGTCCTCGATCCTTCATGCGCCATACCGCCCATCGACTGTTGCGCCTGATCGCCCTGCTGCAGGCCCGTCGCCAGTGGTCCGGGGCCGAGTTGGCCGAGCGCATGGGCGTGGACCGGCGCAGCATCCGTCGTGACATCGAGCGCCTGCGCGAACTGGGCTATCCGGTGCAGGCCTCATCCGGGGTTGGCGGCGGCTACCAGCTGGGGGCAGGGGCACCCGTACTTCCCATGCTGTTGGATGAGGAAGAGGCGACCACCCTGGCCATCGCCCTGCGCGCGGCCTCGGCCACCGTCGCCGGCATTGACGACACCGCGCGTGGCCTGCTGTCCAAGCTCGACCCGCTGGTGCCGACCCGTCGCCGCCAGCAGGCCGGCGAGGTGCATGCAGCGACCGCCACCCTGTCCGATCTTCCGTCCACCGATGCGCGCGTGCTCGGGCGGCTGGCCCAGTACTGTCGGCAGGCGTCACGGCTGGCCTTCGAATACCGCAGTGCGCAGGAGGCCGTCACCCTGCGCGAGGTCGAGGCCCAGCACCTGGTCAACTACGGGCGGCGCTGGTACCTGCTGGCCTGGGATCTGGGACGCCAGGACTGGCGTACCCTGCGCGTGGACCGGATGGGAACGGTGCGGGAATGTGCAGAGCCGGGCATGCACCGGCGCACCCCCGCGCCGCCGGACGTGATGGTGCGGCAGGCGGTCAGCCAGGCCCCGTTCGCGCTGCAGGCCATCGTCCGTCTGGCCGGCAGCCGCGCTGAACTGGAAGGTCGCATTCCGCCCTGGTGCGGAGTGCTGGAGGCGGACGGCGCCGAGCACTGCCTGCTGCGCATGGGTGCTGAGAGCCGGGGCATGATGCTGGCGCAGATCCTGAGCCTGGACCGGGTGCCGGTGGCGCTGTGGACCACGCCGCCGGGCCTGCGCGACGAACTGGCCCAGCGCCTGGCCGGGCTGGGCCAGGTGCTGGCTGTGCCGTCGGTCACAGGCTGAGCCACATCGCTTGGCAAGCCCCGGCGAAGCTGGGACACTCGCCGCCATGAAGGGGATACTGGGGACAACGGCGATCATCATCGCTGCGCTGACCGCTGCGCCGGCCAGCGCCGGAACCCTGTACAAGTGCCAGGGCCCTGACGGCGTCACCAGTTATGTGAGCAAGCGGGTGGCCGGTGCGCGC
Source organism: Stenotrophomonas sp. SMYL8 (assembly GCF_036320065.1). Taxonomy (NCBI): domain Bacteria; kingdom Pseudomonadati; phylum Pseudomonadota; class Gammaproteobacteria; order Lysobacterales; family Lysobacteraceae; genus Stenotrophomonas; species Stenotrophomonas sp. SMYL8. Next base: position 145,858 of record NZ_JAWIRR010000003.1, on the reverse strand, counting down.
TGCAGCACCATCAGCTACAGCCGCGACACCCGTCCGGCGCCGCGCCCGGTGGTGGCCGCGCCAAGGCCGACGCCGACCGCGGTGGCCAGCATCGAACGCAATCCGGTGGCCGTTGCCGCGAGCGCCGCAACGCCGGCAGCGGCCGCGCCGACACCTGCATCCGCGCCCGCAGCTGCTCCAGCACAGCCGGTCGCCCCGCGCGCCGGACGCATGGTCAGCGGCCAGGTCTATTCCTTCATGAAGGACGGCGTGCGCCACTACACCAGTGCGCGCCCGACCCAGGTGGCCAACCTCGGCCCGGTGCGGACCATCCGCTACAGCTTCATGGAGCGCTGCTACGCGTGCGGGGTCAATCCACGCGTGGACTTCGGTTCGGTGCGCTTGAACACCACCGCGTTCCAGACCGAGATCACCTCGGCCGCGCGCGAGTTCGGCGTCGACGAAGCCGTGGTGCGCGCCATCATCCACGCCGAGTCGGCCTACAACCCGACCGCGCTCAGCCGCGCTGGCGCGCAGGGCCTGATGCAGCTGATGCCGCCGACCGCGGCCCGTTTCGGGGTCAGTGACTCCTACGATGCCGGGCAGAACATCCGCGGTGGCGTGCAGTATCTTGCGTGGTTGCTGAAGCGCTTCAACGGCGACCTGACCCTGGCTGCCGCCGGCTACAACGCCGGCGAAGGCGCGGTCGACCGCCACGGTGGCGTGCCACCCTACAGCGAGACGCAGTACTACGTGCGCCGGGTCGGGCAGCTGGCCGAGCGTTACCGCACCGCCCTGAGTCACCAGTAGGTGCCGACCGTTGGTCGGCACTCCTTGAACAGGTAGGCGCCGACTGTCAGGCGGCACGCATCTGAAAGAGTTGTTGCAATGCGTTGTGTGGCGCGCGACGGTTCCGCTACACTCGCCCATGATTCAATGCGGCTCTGGCCCCCACCGGATCCGCTGGCAGCCTTAAAGCTACCTAATCAATATCGGAGTGCCGGATGGCCAACGATGGGGTACACGATCCAGTCAACACCGGACGTCGGCGTTTTCTTTCTGCCACCACAGCCGTGGTGGGCGCCGTCGGCGTCGGATTCACCGCAGTTCCTTTCATCAAATCCTGGAATCCCAGTGCCCGCGCCAAGCTTGCCGGCGCACCGGTGGTGGCCGACATCAGCGCCCTGCAGGAAGGCCAACGCCTGATCGTGGAATGGCGTGGCCAGCCGATCTGGATCGTCAAACGGTCCAAGGCGATCCTCGATGCGCTGCACGGGCTGGACGGCCGTCTCAAGGACCCCGAGTCCGGCGAGAAGGACCAGCAGCCGGAGTACGTGCTGAAGCAGAACCCCGAGCTGCGCTCGATCAAGCCGGAGATCTCCGTGCTGGTCGGGCTGTGCACGCACCTGGGCTGCTCGCCGGAAATGGTCGCCGAGATCCGGCCCGAGCCCTACGATCCGCAGTGGAAGGGCGGTTACTTCTGCCCGTGCCACAAGTCGCGTTTCGACATGTCCGGCCGCGTCTTCAAGGACGTGCCGGCGCCGATCAACCTGAAGGTGCCCGCGCACCACTACCAGGACGACAACACCATCATCATCGGTGTTGATCCGCAGGGGGCTGCCTGATGGCCAATATCCTCAGCCGTACCGCCAGCGGCGTCGCCGACTGGGTCAATGCCCGCGCGCCGGGCCTGATGCCGGTCTACCGCAAGCACGTCACCGAGTATTACGCGCCGAAGAACTTCAACATCTGGTACTACTTCGGTTCGCTGGCGCTGCTGGTGCTGGTCAACCAGATCGTCACCGGCATCTTCCTGACGATGCACTACAAGACCAACGCCGCCGAGGCGTTCGGCTCCATCGAATACATCATGCGTGATGTGGAGTGGGGCTGGCTGATCCGCTACATGCACTCCACCGGGGCCTCGCTGTTCTTCATCGTGGTCTACCTGCACATGTTCCGCGGCCTGCTGTACGGCAGTTACCAGAAGCCGCGCGAGCTGGTATGGATCCTGGGAATGCTGATCTACCTGGTACTGATGGCCGAAGCCTTCATGGGTTACGTGCTGCCATGGGGCCAGATGTCGTTCTGGGGCGCCAAGGTGATCATCTCGCTGTTCGGCGCCATACCGGTGATCGGCAACGGCCTGACCGAGTGGATCATGGGCGACTACCTGCCCAGTGACGCCACGCTCAACCGCTTCTTCGCGCTGCATGTCATCGCTTTGCCGCTGGTGCTGTTGCTGCTGGTGGTGCTGCACCTGGGCGCGCTGCACGAAGTGGGTTCGAACAACCCCGATGGCGTGGAGATCAAGAAGGGGCCGAAGGGCAACCGCTGGTCGCCGAACGCGCCGGCCGACGGCATTCCGTTCCACCCGTACTACACGCTCAAGGACGGCGTCGGTGCCGGCTTCCTGCTGATCATCGCCGCCTTCATCATCTTCTTCGCGCCCGGTTTCGGCGGCCTGTTCCTGGAGCACGACAACTTCACCGAGGCCAACCGCCTGGTGACCCCGGAGCACATCAAGCCGGTCTGGTACTACACGCCGTACTACGCGATGTTGCGCGTGGTGCCGAACAAGCTGGGCGGCGTGCTGGTGATGTTCTCGGCCATCGCGATCCTGTTCCTGGTGCCGTGGCTGGACAAGGCGAAGGTGAAATCGGTGCGCTACCGCGGCTGGATCTCGAAGGTGATGCTGGGCGTACTGGCGGTGTGCTTCGTCTGGCTGGGCGTGATCGGTTCCGGCCCAGGCACCGACGTGCACGAGACCTACATCGGGCGGGTACTGACCTTCCTGTACTTCGCGTTCTTCATCACCATGCCGCTATGGACAAGGTTGGACAGGACCAAGCCGGTACCGGAGAGGGTGACCACCCATGACTGAACGCTGGATGGTCCGGCTGGCCCTGACGGCCGCCCTGATGCTGGGCAGTTTCCTGGCCTCCGCCGCCGAAGGCGGCACCAAGCTGCTGCAGGCCGGCAACGATCTCGGTGACCGCGCCTCGCTGCAGCGCGGCGCGCAGCTGTACATGAACTACTGCTCCGGCTGCCATGCGCTGAAGTACCTGCGCTATTCGCGGATGGCGCAGGACCTGGGCCTGACCGAGGAAGAGGTGATGAACAACCTCAACTTCACCGGCTCGGCGATCGGCGACCCGATCCCGGTGGCGATGCCCAAGGAGAACGCCGAGAAGTGGTTCGGCAAGATGCCGCCGGACCTCAGTCTGATCGCGCGCGTGCGCGGCAGTGACTGGGTCTACACCTATCTCAAGTCGTTCTACCTGGACAGCAGCCGGCCGCTGGGCTGGAACAACGCGCTGTTCGCCAACGCGTCCATGCCCAACCCGCTGTGGGAAATGCAGGGCCTGCAGCATGCCGTGCATGGCAAGCCGGAGGCGCCGGGCATGGATCCGCCGGTGACCGGCCTGCGCCTGGAAACGCCAGGCAACGTCGATGCCGGACAGTACGACCAGGCCGTGCGTGACATCACCAACTTCCTCGAATACGCCGGCGAACCGGCCGCGCTCAAGCGCCAGCAGCTGGGCGTGTGGGTGATCCTGTTCCTGGCCCTGCTGACCTTCCTGCTGTACCTGCTGAAGAAGGAATACTGGAAGGACGTTCACTGAATCTGCCGCCGACCATCACACGGGCCTATTGGCTTTTGTGATGGTCGGTTGCACACTCGGGGAGGAGTCGATCGCTGGCACGGTGCCGGCGGCGCCGATGCGGCAGGCGGTCTCCTGTCGTGGGAGAGCCTTTGATGGCGGCGAGCGTACGCATGCGCAATACACTGACGCTGTTTTCCTCGAACGACGATGTGCTGTGCCACCGTGTACGTCTGGTGCTGGCGGCGAAAGGGGTCACGTTCGACTTCGTTCCGGTCGATCCGCAGAACCCGCCTGAAGACCTGATCGATCTCAATCCGTACCACTCGGTGCCGACCCTGGTCGAGCGCGAGCTGGTGCTGTACGCGGCGTCGGTGGTCAGCGAATACCTGGACGAGCGCTATCCGCATCCGCCACTGATGCCGGTTGATCCGCTGTCGCGTGCGCGCATCCGCCTGGCCATGCTGCGCATCGAGCACGACTGGGTACCGCAGGTGCAGGCCATCCAGCTGGGCAACAAGACCCAGGCCGAGGCCGGCCGCAAGCGCCTGAAGGAGCTGCTGACCGCCTCGCTGCCGCTGTTCAAGGCCAGCAAGTTCTTCCTCAACCCGGAAATGAGCCTGGCCGACTGCGCGATGGCGCCGATCATCTGGCGCCTGCAGTCGCTGGACGTGCCGCTGCCGAAGGACGGCAAGGCGATTGAAGACTACGGCAACCGCATCTTCCGCCATCCCGGTTTCGTCCGCAGCCTGACCGACCAGGAAAAGAAGCTGCGCGATCTGCCGGTCTGATCCGGGCATGCGTTACCCGTCTGCACGCCGACCGGCGTGCAGGCGATCCGCCCCGGCAGGGCGCCGGGCGCGTACACTTCACGCATGACCGAAGACTTCTTCCACATGACCAGCCACCGCCCGTACCTGCTGCGGGCGCTGGTGGAATGGATCAACGACAACCAGCTGACCCCGCACATCCTGGTCGACGCCGGCGTCCCCGGCGTGCAGGTCCCGCCTTCGGCGGTCAAGGATGGCCGGGTTGTGCTCAACATCGCCGAACGCGCTGTCGTGCGGCTGATGATCGACAACGAGATGGTGAGCTTCTCGGCGCGCTTCTCCGGCACCAGCTACCCGGTGCAGGTGCCGATCAGTGCCGTGCTGGCCGTCTATGCCCGCGAGACCGGGCAGGGCATGGCACTGCCGGATGACATTCCGGGCAGCGAAACTGCGCCGACCAGCGACGAACTGCTGCACGAGGAAGGCACGCCGCCGGACGATACCCCGCCGGCCAGTCCGCCGCCCAAGGGTCGCCCGAACCTGCGCGTGGTCAAGTAATCCCTCTGGCGCCGCCCCGATGGGCGGCGTTTTCCTTTACAGGATTTACCGGTGGGTGCCGACCGTTGGTCGGCACCCAAAGCCCTTAGACATCCTCGGCATCCTCCGCATCCGGCCGGATCTGGCTGATCCGCGCCGCGCCCGGGCCAGTGAACGAGATCAACTGGTCGCCGCGCAGCACCATGCGGCCCACGTGGCGATCGATGCCATCGTAGGAATACTCGAACTTGAACGTGCGCTCGAAACCGAGCCGGCCATCCTCGCCGCGCGACAGGCGCAGGCCGGTAGCGTGCACCGCCTGGTCCAGCCATTGCACGTCGGCTGCGCGGCAGGCATTGCGTCCCAGCTCGACCGCGCGCTCGGCGGCCGAACGCGCAGCGTTCCAGAAGAAATAGATGATTCCGCCGGCAATCAGCAACAGCAGCAGGGTGGGCATGGCGTCAGCCGTCAGAGGTCGATCCGGCAAAGATGGCGGCGAACGTGCGCTGGATCAAGCGCTGGATTCACCGCCGCGGCTGCGGTTCGCTGGATACCGGTTGCGCGGGCACGATGACCGGTTGCGGTGTCGGGGCGGGCTGCATCGGCGTCGCAGTCGGAGAGGGCATCACCAGCGGTGATGTGGCGGTCAACTGCAGCAGCGCTGCCCAGTCCTGCCGGTTGAAGCTGCATTCGTCCTCGCGGCCCGGCGTGCAGCTGGGGTCGATGCCGGTGCTGTTGCGTTCGCGCGCGGGCGGCAGCTTGATCAGCCCGGTGCGGTCCAGCGGCAGCAACCGCATCGCCACGGTGTTCATCACGTTGCCACCGACCAGGTACAGGGTCTGGTCGCCGCCAAGATTGGCCGCTACCACCACTTCGCAATGTGATTTCCAGTGGCCCACCGAGCCATTGCCCAGTGCCTGCACCAGCCCGCTGTAGCTGAGCGTGGTGCTGCGGTCGCGCAGGAAGCACAGCAGGTCGCCCGGTGCGGGCTTTGCGGTCGCGGGATCGACCAACCGGTACGGCACGCCCGAGGGGCCGCCCTGGTACGCGGCACGGATGTAGTCGATGTGGCGTGGCGAGGTGTTGAAGCCGGGAACGCCGGACTGCACCATCACCCAGGAAATGAACGCGGCTGACCACGGGTTGTCGACCAGGAAGGCGCGGCAGTCGCTGTCGGTGTAGCGCGTACCCAGCGGTGCCAGGCAGCTGTTGGCGCCGGCGATGCTGCCCATTGCGTTGAGCGTGCCGCTGTTGCGCCAGTAGCCGGCCACGCGCTGCCAGGCGATCAGGCCGTTGTCGGCCAGGTGATCGCTTTCGGCCTCGGTGACACTGAGGCTGGCGGCGCGGCCATCGCGATCAATGAAGGGCCGGAACCACAGCCGGTGCTCGTCGCAGGCGGTATTGCGGATGGCCACCGCCAACGGGCTCAGGCCGAAGCGGGGCGGCACATCGCAGGCTTCGGCGGCCGCGGCGGACAAGGGGGCTGCGGCCAGCAGCAGGCAGGCAGGCAAGAGCATCCGGCGCATGCGCGGCTCCTGTGGGGGATGACCGCAGCGTCGCAGCGCTGTCGTGAACGCCGGGTGTGAGAACCGGGTCAGGCCTCAGCCCGGCGGCGGGCCCAGCTTCAGCGACAGATCAATCGCCTGCACGTGCTTTGTCAGGCCGCCAATGGAGATGCAGTCCACGCCGTCCTCGGCGATCGAACGCAGGCCGCCCAGGCCCACGCTGCCGGATACTTCCAGCGGAATGCGGCCTGCCGTGATGCGCACGGCCTCGCGCCGCAGGTCCGGGCTGAAGTCATCCAGCAGGATGCGTTCGCAACCGGCTTCCAGCGCCTGGCGCAGCTGTGCCAGGTCTTCCACCTCGACCACGAGCGGCAGCGCGGGCCATTGCCGGCGCGCGGCGGCCACGGCTGCGGCCAGTGAACCGGCAGCGCGGATGTGGTTTTCCTTCAGCATCACCGTGTCGTACAGGCCGAAACGATGGTTCTCGCCACCGCCGCAGCGCACCGCGTACTTCTGCGCCAAGCGCAGGCCGGGCAGGGTCTTGCGGGTGTCGAGGATGCGTGTGCCGGTACCGGCCACGGCCGCCACGTAGCGTGCGGTGGTCGTGGCGGTGCCGGACAGCGTCTGCAGGAAGTTCAGCGAGGTGCGTTCGGCGCTGACCAGGCTGCGGCTTCGGCCGTGCAGCAGGGCCAGCACGGTGCCGGCGGTGACCGTGTCGCCCTCGGAGACATGCCATTCGATGCGCACGTCCGGATCGAGTGCGCGGTGGGTGGCGTCGAACCAGGGGCGGCCGGCGATCACCCCGTCCTGCTTGCACAGCAGGTAGGCGCTGTCGGCCTGGTCGGGCAGCAGGGCGGCGGTGACGTCGCCGCTGCCCAGGTCCTCGGCCAGCGCACGCGCGACATCGGCGGCGACAACGGCCGCATCCGGCGTCGGCAGCGCGCTCATGCGGCCGGGAAGTCGGCGATCTGGGCGGTCGGGATGGCTTCCTCGGCCAGCAGCACCGGGATGCCGTCGTCAACGCGGAACACCTGCTTGCGATCGCGGGTGACCAGCGCTTCGCGCAGCGGCTGCGCCAGCGGGTTGCCATCGGCCTTGTTCACCGCGCCGGTGGAAATGGCCTTGTTGAGGGCTTCCAAGCCCTTGCCATCCAGCAGGGACAGGGGCTGGCGGGTGTCCGGTGACACCAGCAGGTCGAGCAGCTTGCGATCCATGGTTCTTCGTCTTGCGTGGAAGATGGCTAGAATACGTCTTTAAGGCAGGTGACGGCCAATGACCCCCAACCCGATCGCGCCGCTTGTCGGCATCGTCATGGGTTCCCGTTCCGACTGGGAAACCATGCAGCACGCCGCCCAGAAGCTTGAAGCTCTGGGTGTTCCGTTCGAAGTGAAGGTAGTGTCCGCGCATCGGACGCCGGATGTGTTGTTCAGTTACGCCGAGCAGGCGGGCCCGCGTGGCCTGCGCGCGATCATCGCCGGTGCCGGCGGGGCCGCGCACCTGCCGGGCATGATCGCCGCCAAGACCGCCGTGCCGGTGCTGGGCGTGCCGGTGCAGTCCAAGGCCCTCAACGGCATGGATTCGCTGCTGTCGATCGTGCAGATGCCAGCCGGCATCCCGGTCGCCACCTTCGCCATCGGCAATGCCGGCGCCTCCAACGCCGCGCTGTTCGCCGCCGCGATGCTGGCCAGTGACCAGCGGGCGATCGGCCAGGCGCTCGACGCGTTCCGCGCACGCCAGACCGAAGACGTGATGGCCCACGACGATCCGCGCCAATGAGCCTGACCGTGGGCATCCTGGGTGGCGGCCAGCTCGCCCGCATGATGGTACTGGCCGGTGCGCCGCTGGGATTGCGCTTCGAACTGTACGACCCCGCAGCCGACGCCTGCAGCGGCCCGCTGGCGCCGCTCACCGTCGGTGCCTTCGATGACCGCCAGGCGCTGGCGGATTTCGCGGCCAAGGTCGACGTGGTCACGTTCGATTTCGAGAACGTGCCGGCCGACAGCGCGCAGTTCCTGGCCGACCGCGTGCCGGTCTACCCGCCGCCGGCCGCACTGGCCGTGGCCCAGGACCGGTTGAGCGAGAAGACCCTGTTCCAGCAGCTGGGCATTCCGCTGCCGGCCTTCGCTGACATCCGCAGCCGTGACGAGTTGGCCGCGAAGGCTGCCGAGTTCGGTCTGCCGTGCATCCTCAAGACCCGCCGCCTCGGTTACGACGGCAAGGGTCAGTTCCGCCTGCGCAGCGAGGCCGACATCGATGCCGCATGGGATGCGCTGGGTGCGCAGGTCGAGCGTACTGGTCTGATCCTGGAAGGCTTCGTGGCCTTCCAGCGGGAGGTCAGCGTGGTTGCCGTGCGTGGCCGCGATGGCAGCTTCGAGGCCTGGCCGGTCACCGGCAACTGGCACGTCGACGGCGTGCTGTCGGCCAGCGTGGCGCCGGCCGTGTTGTCGGCCGCCGAGCACGAGGCCGCGATCGGCTATGCCCGTCGCGTCGCCGAGCACCTGCAGTATGTAGGCGTGTTCGCGCTGGAGCTGTTCTGCCGCGATGGCGAGCTGTTGGCCAACGAGATGGCGCCGCGCGTGCACAACTCCGGCCACTGGACCATCGAAGGCAGCGAGACCTCGCAGTTCGAGAATCACCTGCGCGCCGTGCTGGGCCTGCCGCTGGGCAGCACCCGCATGCTCGGCCATGCCTGCATGCTGAACTGGCTGGGCGCGATGCCGGACCCGGCGCCGGTGCTGGCCCAGGCCAGCGGCCACTGGCACGACTACGGCAAGGAGCCGCGTGAGGGCCGCAAGGTCGGTCATGCCACGCTGCGCGATGATGCTGCTGATGCACTGGCCGATGCACTGGACCAGGTGGGTCTGGAGCTGGGTCGTCAGGCCCAGGTGGCGCCGGCGGTACACGCGCTGCGCAACCGCTGAACCCGGTACTGCCGGCCGCCGGCCGGCAATGCAACGATGTGGCGCGCCGGTGCAGGCATCGGCGCAACATTCCCGGTGGTAGCGTGGGCTCCTTTCACAGGAGTCACGACCATGCTCGACTGGAATGCCTACCGCAAGGAACTGAAGGGCCGCATCGGCGAGATCGGCAAGCTCTCGCCGGATACGGTCAAGGGCTATGCCACACTGGCCAATGCCGGCGCGCAGACCAACCACCTGGATGCCAAGACCCGCGAGCTGATCGCGCTGGCCGTGGCAGTGACCACCCGCTGCGACGGCTGCATCACCGTGCATGTGGATGCAGCGCTGAAGCACGGCGCCAGCCGCGAGGAAATCGCCGAGGCGCTGGGCGTGGCAGTGTCGCTCAATGCAGGCGCCGCGTTGGTGTACTCGGCACGGGTGATGGACGCGGTGGCCGCGCACGAGAGCGCGTGAAGCTCCGTACTGTTTCCCGGTAGTGCCGGCCGCTGGCCGGCAGATCGGGTATGTTCGTGCGCGTATGGGGATGCCGGCCAGCGGGCGGCCCGGCCCCCGGGGGGGGGCGCGGGCGGAGCG